>NZ_JAGQCX010000002.1:0-381546 GCF_024346415.1 Cyanobium sp. Aljojuca 7D2 | reverse complement strand
TTTCCGGTACATCTGCAGTGCTCAGCAGTTGTAGCAATCGTCAATTGCCCTGATCGAGGTCAGTTTATCGGGTATTGATCGCTGAAACAAGTTGCGCTGCAGGCGATCTGGCTTTTTCAGGAGTCCCTACTTAATGCTCCAGGGATGATAGAGGAGAGTGAGAGAAGGCTGCTGTTCAAGTCGGCATACAACAGTCATGGCCTTCCCATAGTTGAGTTCGGTGCATTTTTTGGAGCATCTGCACTTGCCCTAGCGGAAGGCTTGGCCGCGAAATATCCCCTTGGCAAGCAAAAAGTATTGTGCATCGATGCCTTTGAAGTCGGCCATGAAGATGCGTTCCACAAGCATGTAATATTATTTGCCGAGAGATGCAACAAGAAACACCTGCTCCAGGATGCCCATGGCAAAACAGCCTGGATTGAGATCACCAAACTCGTAACACGAGAGCAACAAGAAAGAATAAGTTTTCACGAAGGGATTGTTGACAATGGCTTTAACGCAACTGTTCTCCCGCACGAGATTGGCCTGTTGCATTTAGACCTCCCCAAAGACGCGAGCACAATGCTACCAATACTCAGAAGTGCATTCCCACGACTGGCAAGAAATAGCATCATAGCCTTCCAAGACTACGCTTATCAGTTCAGCAATGAACTAATCGCTTATTTTGAGCTTCTTGAGGAAAGTAGCATTATCGTTCCGATAGGCATAGCGGCGTCAAGTATATTCTTCAGAGTAGTTTCACCAGAGCCAAATGCGATCGACTGGGAGTTTTATTTGTCAACAGCACTTGAACATCAGCACAGTCTAATACAAAAGGCTATTTCTAGATATAAGGGCTACCCACAAGCACGAGCCCAGGAGATTATCGCACTCAAAGCGGCTCAAATAAGATCATTGACTTACCAGAGCATTAGTGCAACTTTCTCTCAACAAGAAATTGTTAGGTCTCTAATCACAGATATGATTAGACTCAATCCGGATCGGGCGGCATTTGTTCTTGCCGAAGTGATTACAGAAAATATAGGTACACCTGCCTAGGCTCTGGCAGTCATTAAAGCCAATTAGAATAGTTTTGCACGGCATCCACAACTTTCTGAACATCGAGATCGGGGCCCATTGGCAATCTCACCAAACAGTTTCCCGCGCGATCTGTATTATTCATTGATCCAGAAATCTTTCCATATTTAACACCTGCAGGAGAAGAGTGGAGTGGTACGTAGTGGAAGACGCAGCCGATGGACTGATCTTTCATATATTGTATAAAGTTAGTCCGCTTGCAGATGTCCGGAAAGAGAAAATAGTACATATGAGCATTATGCACGGAGGGTTCCGGGATGTGCATTAATTGAATTTCTTCGATACCGATCATCTCCCGAAAAGCCATATCATAAGTACTCCAGTTGATGAGCCTTGACTGAGTAATCTGCATGCCCTGGTCAAGTTGTGCACAGAGAAACGCAGCACTTATCTCTCCAGGCAGGTAGGAAGAGCCCACATCAACCCAAGTATATTTATCGACTTCGCCTCTAAAATAAAGGCTTCGGTTGGTACCTTTCTCGCGGATAATTTCAGCCCGCTCAATATACTTAGGGTTATTTATCAATAAGCAGCCACCTTCGCCGCAGGAGATGTTCTTTGTTTCGTGAAAACTTACTGTCGCCAGGTCCCCAAAGGAGCCGAGTGGCTTGTTATTGTATTTAGAGTAGATAGCCTGTGCAGCGTCTTCAACGATGGGCAGTTGATAAGCTTGAGCCAAACTGAGTAAATGCTCAAGGTTGCAAGATACCCCTGCATAGTGAACGACTACAATAGCCTTAGTGCGGCTGGTAATAGCTTGTTCAATACGGTAAATGTCAATGTTTTGCGTTAGAGGATCGATATCAACAAATACTGGAAGGGCTCCTCTAGAAATGAATGCGTTTGCCGTGGAAACAAATGTGAAGGACGGCATGATAACCTCGTCACCTTCATTTAACTCTAATAGGATCGCACACATTTCAAGAGCGGCTGTACATGAATGGGTAAGCAGTGCTCTTTTAGAATTGAATATCTCTTCAAGAATGCCTGAAGCTGCCTTGGTAAACAGACCATCACCAGACAACTGCTTATTATCAAATGCTTGTCGTATGTAGTCGAGCTCAGTTCCACAGCAGTATGGACTATTAAAAGGAATGTTCATAATCAAATAGATCAACAGTCACGCGGCTGACGGCCGGAGGTCATGATCTTCGCAGGAACACCGCAAACTCGCGTCTTCTCTGTATCAATATTTTTTGTGACCACGGCACCCGAGGCAAGAAATGAATTGCTGGCGATACTAATCTTATCGTTTATTATGCTACCAAACCCCAAAAAGACGCAATTACCCATATGAGAAAAGCCGCCAATGATGGAAGAAGCCGCAATAAAATTATGACTACCTAGTGTTGCATCATGACAGATGCATGAATTCGACCAAATAATGTTATTATCGCCTATACAGGCACCATTCTCTATTATGACTCCAGGAAATATAATATTACCCAGTCCTAGTATTGCATCGGGCGAAACAAAAGCATTTGGATGCACAATATTTATAGGTGATACAGGCTTACTCGCGACAATATTTTCGAAGGCAATTTTCCTCGCGGTCATATTTTTATAGCCTATTGATGATACATAGTCAACAGGGCAATCAGAAGATAAGCTAGATATTATGGGGATTATTATTTGATTGCCATCTATTGATGTAGGTTCATGCACGGGGAGGAATGACGGATCAATATATCTATAAACTTGATCGTATTGATCCTGTATAAATGAATAGGCAATCGCAGCGAGTCTTGAGGCGCCATGAATAACGAGTGTTTTATTTATTGTCATTTGCATCTGAAGTGGGTTGAGTTACTCTTGATTCGGAAGGTACATACGCTTATTCGACGGCAAGAAGAATTCATCCAAGCTCGTAGGGACCCTCACGTTATATCCTATTAGTTTTCTCTGCTCACAAGTCATTCTTAATATAGAACCCGAAGCTTCCGCCATCCTTACATAATCAAAACGTTGTTTCATATAGCACCTACAGAAGTTACAAGTCAGAGAGTGCCTGTATCGGGATAAGTGATTAATGCCCTCTCGGTGGAAGGTTCGTGCATTAAAAATGATACAGGAGCCGGCGTTGCAAATAATCTTTTCTGATTTGCTGGCAAATATATCCGATGTTGGCTTGGAAGTAGATTTGAAGGACTGAGGCAGGAACTCGATCGGGCCACTTTCTTTGGTATAGTCGTCGAGAGTAATAATTACACCTATGTTAGTGACATAGTTTTCAATTACTCTAGAACTGTCACAATGGATCCTGCGGGCATAGTTAGATCCATTCGGGGGCAGGCTTGATGACTGAAATGCATAAATAATATAAGAATAGCCAAGTAGCTGGCTGAGCATATCATCGATTAGCGGATGTTGATAAGGCTCAATGAACTTTAGGGAGTATTCATGGCAATTGTGTACCATGTCACGATCGGTGTCAGAACGCAAATTTTGATTATGTTGCTCAACAGCACTTTCGAGCAATTTACGCAGCGTATAAACTTCGTCTTCCGGAAAGAGATTCTCAATAACACAGAAGCCTTTGTGCAGGACTATTTCTTTCAAGACAGCAACGTCTATCATTTACTTGACTGCAAAGAAATCATAGTATTTAAAAAGGGCCCGGCTTACTGGGCCAAGGCTCTTAAGAAAGTTATCGACAACTTTCATTTGTTCGAGATTCGTTTTTAAGAGACCTTGGCCAAAAAACCAATTGGGGCAGATTAACACACGCTTAAAGCCGACTTCCTTCAGCTGGTTAATAGTATCATCTATCATAAGCCCATGGTGCTGAGTCTTTTGGGGCTCTGCTTGTTGTAATATATTAGCGTCGAAACCATACATTTCGGCATATACTGCGCCATTATTATACATAGCTTTAATCTCTCTGGTCAGCTGATGTTCATAAGAATTCCAAAGATACTGCCCTGAAGAGTTGCTAGCGCTTAATAAATTAAATGAAAATTCGGCATTTGGAATCAGGCCAGAGTAAAAGACTCCACCTTCTTTAAGAACACGATAAGCTTCTTCAATTACTTTAACAGGACTATCAAGATGATCCAGAAAAGAGTAGCTTGTAACAATTGAGAAGCTATGTTCCGAAAATGGCAGATCTTCTGCATTGGCAATCTCTAGGCTAATTTTCGGATACTTTTGCCTACATACACTTAGCATATCTTCTGTTATGTCTATACCAACATAATTATCAAGATCATGACACTGGAGGATATGATACATAAAGCCTGTACCACAGCCTAGATCAAGGCAATCTGATAAAACTGATTGCGGACCTAACAGTAACTTATCAAAGAAGTTTGTGAATAGGCTTTTCACAAATTCAATATTCTCAGGGTAGAAGTGAGGGCTCTTGTCATACTCACCCATGCGCGCTAACTGGCCATGAATGATTTGATTTGCCTCAATTGTGTCCATGAAAAAGCCTTCCTGTATGCATTAGTGGATCAACCCATGATAACTCACGGAGAGATGGTAGATCATTAGTCAGATAGGGGGAATATCTGGGATACTGAAAAAACTCCACTTTGATACCAAATGCTAAGAACCAATCTTCATTCAAATAGGATTTGGCGGCTGGTGCTGTCAAATAAGTATCAGCAGACAAGTGCCTGCATAAAGAAGCTAGTCGTTCAGACCTTTCCAGTGCCAAAAGTTCATCTATTGAAATAATGTCCGTATCTTTTATGACAATTGTTTGCGCATTTGAAAGCATTAGAATGTATTGAATTAGCTTGGTATTTATTTCTGAAAGAGACATATTTTCAAAACCGCTATAAATTTCACTGAGTTGGTCGGCGTAGCGAGGCCAGTAAGGCGCTTGAGAATAGCAATGTTTTAATGTAAGAAAGTGTTTTGCATTCCAGCTTGGGGCCGTAGGATATACTTCATCTATGCGTCTAGATATAGATGAGCCGCACGGTATAGTCAGCCAGTGGGCTTTGCCATTATTTCTTATAAGATTTCTATTTCTCCAATCATTTTTCGTGTACTGCATGGAATCATAGACTACATATATATCGGCGTGACGAATGATATCAATGAAGCCTCTCCATGGGATGTAATTGCTTTGAGAGATGAATACAATCATGCTAGAATATGACTTGCAAAGTCATGATACATTCCGGTTGGATTATTAAGGCATTTTCCTATTGTCTCTAATTGAGCCTTAAGAAGATTGTCGATTAATTCAGGACTGTCTTTCTTTAAGATTTTACTGGAATAATCAAGATATTCTTCGGCGTCACTCACAAGTCCGATTGACTTAGGGTTAATACGTCGCTCACGAATTAATGGGTTTAGCGACTCAAGCAGAGATGATTGGAGGTTATTACATGAGTATAAGGATATAAAAGGTGTTCCAGCATTGAGTGCATAACATAATGCATGACTGGCGCCGACAGGAAAACTATCAAGTATTAAATCAAAGAGGCCGAGGATAGGTGTCATGGTGTTCATCCAGTTGATTTTCTTAAACCTTGCTTCATAGCCATTCGAAAGAAGCAAACACTGTAATGGACAGGACTTTTCTCGCGAGGTGTAAAAATAGTAAATGTGCGGATTAGATTTAATTAGCCTGAGTATGCATTCATGAAATCGTGGATCTTGCATTTTTCGTTCGCTACTTATTGTAGCGCAAATGATCCAGCCCTGAGACTTTTTCCTACGTATAAAGCCTATCCAGTTCTGATCTAAACTATCTCTAGTCTTCGATGAACTATTTTGGATTTCCATGCCTTTCCATTCAGCAACAAAGAATCTGCCATATTTCCAGGATACACCATTATATTGAATGCATTGCTTTTTTGGCCTTGCGCCAAAGAAATATTTATCTACTGTATCAAACAACTTATTTCTATATCTAGCCGACCAAAAGACTTGTTGCTTCGCAAAGCGGCTGCCAAGGAATAATGAGACATTTTGAGCCACAGAAGGCCATATAATTGTTCCTATACTTTCTTTTGCAATCAACTTCTTTAGTAATATTAACTTACCATAAGTTGTCACCGAGCTAAGGTCAAATGCTATTCGTGCCAGTTCATTAGGCACTCTAGCGTCAAGAAATGCAAACTTAACATTTACTAAGCCAAGTGTTTCTTTAGATGAACCATAAAAGAATGATTTAGGGAAAGACATATGCGCCAGGTCAAATGGCCCCTTAATAATAAATAGAATATTCTCTATTTTGCAATGTCCAGTATCAAAGCAGAGGCCATTCATATTTTGTTGTAACGCCAAAGAAAGCAGCTGCCCAAAGTTTCCAATGGAATTTATATAAACTGAATGATCTTCCTCTGATATAGTTTTAGAAAGGACATTTCTATAAAATAGATGATCTATATCGGAAAAATAGTTGATCAGCCCCTTAAGATCGTGCTGAAGGAGGTTCGAGGGATGAGAAGAAAAGTCAATATATATCTCTTTTAGTTTTAAGCAAATCTCTTTTTGATCCAGGAATTTAGCATCTTCTAATGCACAAACATATTTATTCAGATTTTCTAGGCTTAAGAATGAACTGCGATTTTGGACGAGGCTGGGCATCTGAATTTCATTCATTACTATATATTGGCTTTAAAAGCGACGGGGGCGTGAAAGGATCGAGAGTCGTTCTTCTGAAGAAGAGGATTTTAAATGCTGGTTTTGGCCTTGGTTTCCGCATGTCAAGGGTATCTCCAGCCCATGGTAGGTTTTCCCTGGCGATAATTAACTGTTGAATTCCTTGCGAATGACTGCTCAGACTTTAAGCCCTGGAATGCTGCGCCTTAACCCCTGCACCCTCAGTGCGGCTTTGGGTCGACAACTACTGCTTGACGCTTCTCACCTGAGGCCAAGCTTTGAGCAACTGCTGCCCGTGTTTGCAGGTCGTCTGCTGGACCGCTCCCTCCAGCGCGCCAACTCGGGCAGCATTGGCCTGGGCAGCGCTCTTACCCTGTTTCTGGTATCCCACAAGCGCTCGCCCAGGCTGATCGCTGAAGTAGGTACCTATATCGGCAACTCCTCCGCAGCCATGGCTTGCGGAGCAGGTCTGGCGGGCCAGCCCGTCCATTTGGTCACCTGTGATCTTCATCCCTGTACCCAGGAGCCCCTCGCTGGCCTTCAGCTCCCACAGGGAAGTGGCGCACAGGTGGTGCAAGGGTCCAGTACGCAGATGTTCCAGGCCTTGGCGTCGAAACAGGCCAAGCTCGACATGCTCCATCTCGACGGGCGTCTGATGACAGACGACCTAAAGCTCTTGGCCCAGCTCCTCAAGGACGACACGCTGATCGCCCTTGACGACTGTGAAGGCGATGAGAAGGGCCACATGAACCTCGACTTGCTGCGTCGGGCCGGTCTGATCCAGCAACATGCGTTTGTGGAGCCATTCCCCAGCGAGCTGTTCCGCGCCTGGAATTTGGAAACCCGCTCTGTAACAGGCTTATTGCTACCACTAAAGTCAATCAGCTTCAGCCGCCAATAGCAACCAGGAAACGTAGTTTCCTATTGCTGCCTCAAACTCTTCACACTATCCGTCTGATCCACCAACAAATCGCTGATCAAGCTGATCACCCGCTTCTCCCGCAGCTTGAGATTGGTGGTGATCGCCATTCCACTGCGCAGGGTAATCCTGGTGCCTTGGCTCTCTAGGTAAGGGCGATCGAGCTCCAATTTCACCGGGAAGCGATAAAAGTTCTGCACTTCGCTGGGCTCCAGAGCATCCGCGCCGATCTGGGTCACCCGGCCCTTGAGCTCGCCATAGCGAGTGAAGGGGAAGGCATCCACCCGCACCTTGGCTTGTTGGCCGGTTTTTACAAAGCCGATGTCTTTGTTGGGCACAAACACCTCCGCAAACAGCCCGCCCTGCGGCACCAGCTTCAGCATCGTTTCACCGGCACCCACCACCCCATCCGGGCGCACCTTCGGATCAAACACCACCCCATCGGTGGGGGCCACTACGTTTTGATACTGCAGCTGCAGCTCCGCCTGATGCAGGCGGTTGCGCATCTGGCTGATGCTCTTGCTGGCATCCAGCTTCAGCTGGTCGGCCTGGAGGCGCAGCTGGCCTTGCTGCTCCGTTAGCTCAGTGAGCTGGTTTTTCAGCTCAAAGGCCTGGTCTTGCTGCTCCAGCAGCTGCAACCGCTGGAAGCCCCCTTGGCTCACCAGCCCCTCCAGCTCGCCGGTGATCGTGGTTTTGGTGGCCAGCTTCTGCTCCAGCACCCGCCGCCGCGCCGCCAGCGTTTCCACCTGGCTGGCGATCGTGCCCAGGCGCGACTGCAGGCTCTGCTCCTCGAGGCCGATCAGCTGCTTGAGGGTGCGCTGTTCATCAGCCGCCTGGCGTGTGTCAAAGCGGATCAGCAGCTCGCCCTTGCGCACCGTTTGGCCGTCTTTGAAAAACACCTCGGCCACCTTGCCGCCCACCGGGTTTTTGAGCTCCATGCTGCCGCCGATCGACTGCAGCTGCCCCTGCACCGTGACCACCTCATCTATCTTGAACAAAAAGCCACCCACCACCGTGATCGTGCCCAGGGCGATCACGATCGCCGCCATGCTCTGGGCCCACACCGGCGTTTGCCGCAGCACCAGCGAGCGGTTCTTGGCCAGCCAGCTGTTGGTGGCATCCCCCAGCTTCTGCTTCAGCGTCAGCGCACTGGGCTCAGGCGCCCCGGTGCCGTTGGCACTGGGCTCGGCTGGCTTGAGCTGAGGCGCAGGCGGGGTGGGCATGGAAGAGAGCTTACGTGGGCTGGAGGCGCCGGCCTTTGAGATTCACGCGCCGCCGAACAACCCCTAAGATAATCCTATCCAATCATCCCAGGAGACATGGGCCATGCACGCTGTGAGCGTTAGCGGCCTCAAGCACAACCCCGCTGAAGCCCTGCGCCACTCCAAGCAGGGTCTGGTTGTAGTACTCAACCGCGACCATCCCGATGCCGTTTTGATGGGCCTCGATCAAGATGGGGTTCTTCAGGCCCCTGGGGTTCGTGCGGCCCTGGCCACAGCCCTGTTCCGTGACGGCGAGCTGTCCCTAGTACGGGCGGCACGGGTGGCCCAACAGGATGTGGCCAGCTTCATCACCCACCTGTCCCGCCTGGGCATCCCCGCAATCCGCCTCAGTGCGGAGGAAACCGAAGCCGACCTCGACACCCTGGAGCAATGGCTGGAATCGTCATCGCCGACGCCAGCCCACTGATTGCGCTGGCACGTGTGAATGGGTTGATCTGGCTGCAAGCTCTATTCGGCCATGCGCTGGTGACCCAAGCTGTGGCTGGTGAAGTGCTCACTGGCCAGTTCCCCAGCACAGAAGCATCCATTCAGCGGGCGATCAGCGCTGGATGGCTGCAGCTGGTTGAAAACCCTGCCCAAGGGCCAGCTCTGCCCGACCTCGATGAAGGCGAAGCCACAAGCTTGCGCCTGGCGCTCATCTGCGCGTCCAAATCACTGGTGTTGATGGATGAAAGGGCCGGGCGCAGCGTGGCGCGCGAGCTGGGTGTTGAGGTTGCTGGTACGGCGGCCGTGATCGGCATGGCCCGCAAGAGCGGGCTGATCCCATCGGCGCGGGCCGTATTTGCAGAGCTCCATGCCAGCGATTTCCGCATTGCACCAGCCGTGATCCAGACCGTGCTGGCACGGTGCGGTGAGGGCTAACGAAGAAGAGGGGCTCACAGCGTGCTCACCGCCAGGCCATCGGCCACCGCTGCGCGGATGGCCAGCAGCTGGCTCAGCAGGGCCTCCAGGCGATGCAGCGGCACCATGTTGGGTCCGTCGCTGAGGGCTTTGTCCGGGTTGGGATGCACCTCCAGGAACAAGCCATCCACGCCCACCGCAACCGCTGCTCTGGCGAGGGGTGCCACGAATTCCCGCTGGCCACCCGAGGTGGTGCCCTGGCCGCCGGGCTGCTGCACCGCGTGGGTGGCATCGAAGATCACCGGGCAACCCAGGGCCTGCATCTGGGGGATGCCGCGGTAATCCACCACCAGCGTGTTGTAGCCAAAGCTGCTGCCACGCTCGGTGAGCCAGAGCCGGCCGCTGGCGGGGTCCAGCCCGCATTCGGTGAGCTTGTTCACCACCTGGGCCATGTCCCAGGGCGCCAGGAATTGCCCCTTTTTCACATTCACCACCTTGCTGGTGCCGGCCACGGCCTGGGCGGCGGCCTCCAGCAGGTCGGTCTGGCGGCAGAGGAAGGCCGGGATCTGCAGCACGTCCACCGCCTGGGCGGCGGCGGCGGCCTGGTGGCTTTCGTGGATGTCGGTCAGCACCGGCAGGCCGAAGGTCTGCCCTACCTCCTGCAGGATCGCCAGGCCCTCCTCGGGGCCGGGCCCACGAAACGATTTGCCGGAGCTGCGGTTGGCCTTGTCGAAGCTGGCCTTGAACACATAGCGGATGCCGAGGCGATCGGTGATCGCTTTCACCTGCTCGGCCACCTGCAGCACCAGATCGCGATTTTCGATCACGCAGGGGCCGGCGATCAGGCGGAAGCTCATGGGGCGGGGCTGCGGTTATGCTGAAATTCAGATTATCAGCAGAGGCCTGGTGAACAAAGCCGTGCCAGCCGAAACCACCCCTCAACGGGACGTGCTCACCGTGTCGAGCCGCGGCCAGATCACCCTGCCCTCAGCCCTGCGCAAGCAGCTCGGCATCACCCCCGGTGGCGCCGTGATAGTGGAGGCGGTGGATGGCGAGCTGCGCCTCAAACCGGCCGCCGTGTTTGAGCTGGAGGTATACGGCGAAGCCCAGATCGCCGCCTGGGATCGCGCCGACCAACTCTCGGCCGATGAGCGCCAGCGCATCCTGGAGCGCCTGCCGCACAGGTGAAGCGCCTCTTCCTCGACGCCAATGTGCTGTTCACAGCCGCCCACAACCCCGAGGGCAAGGCGGCGCTGCTTTTCCAGCTGGGACAGCTCGAGCTGGTGCAGCTGCTCTCCAGCGCCTACGCCATCGAAGAAGCCCGGCGCAACCTGGCCCGTAAGTTTCCGGCCTGCCTGGATCGCTTTGAGGCGCTGGTGGGCCAGCTGGGCTTGGTGGCCGAACGCCCCCCTGATGCAGACCTGGATCTGCCTTGTCCGGCCGGGCTGCCGGAGAAAGACTGGCCGATCTACCGCGCCGCCCAAGCCTGCCAGGCCGATGGGCTGATCACCGGAGATCTGCGGGATTTCGGCCCGCTGATGAATGCCCCCGAGCGCTGCGGCGGCCTGCTGATTCAAACGGTGGCCAAGTTCCTCGACAGCCTTGGCTGATCCGTTGGCTCACAATCGCCTTTGCGCTCAACGGATCAGCCGCAGCTTCAGCCCGGCGATGCGTTCAAAATCCGCATCGCCACTGAGCATCACAGCGTTTTGGCCCAGTTGCAGGCAACAGGCCGCCTGCAACGCATCAGGGGTGCGGAGCCCATGGTTGGCTCGCAAGGTTGTGGCCTGCTCCACCACCGCAGGGCTGAGCTCCTGCCACAGCACATCGCTGCGGGCAAAAAACCCATCAAAGCGCTCCAAACTGTCCTGATCCCCACGCCGTAGCGGCCCCACACGGCATTCCAGAACGCTGAGGCGGCTCAGGGCGATCTCAAGCTGGGGATGCTGTCCGGCAAGGGCCCTTAGCTCATGCTTAACCGCCGAGGCCCAAGGGTCATCACCCTCAAGCAGGTAGATCAGGGCACTGGCATCGAGAAAAGCAATCACGGCTGCCACTCACCAGTCGCGCTCGGCAGCCAGCTCAGCGTCAATGGTCGCTTGACTGCGCGGCTGGGGCGCCTGAGGTTGCATCAACAACCACTCCAACGCCGATGTTTCGGGCCTGGCAGTTTGTTCAGCCAGACGCTGCAGCTGCCGGTAGTGCTGCTCACTCAACACCACCGCAGCAGGCTGGTTGCGTTTCAACAGGTGCACCGGACCGCGTTGAAGGGCCTGCTCGATCGCCACGATGCCCCGACGCTTGAGCTCGGCAGAGGTGAGCACATTGGCCAGGAGGTTCGGGTCTGTCATGGCGACACGCCCAACGTTTCTCAGACTTTAGTACTGAAAACCATACGGCCGGCTAGCTTGCCCAGCCCAGCTACTTGCCCAGCAATGAATCCACCTCCATGGTGGAGCCGGTCCAAGGGGACATCTACGCTCACCGCCATGAGCGCGCCCATCACCGTTTTCATCGGCGTCGACCCGCGTGAGCGGGCCGCCACCAATGTGCTGATCGACAGCCTCTATCAGCACAGCAGCGCCCCATTGGCGATCACCCCGCTGGTCACGCCTCAGCTGGAAGCCCAGGGGCTCTACTGGCGCGCCCGCGACCCCAAGCAGAGCACCGCCTTCTCCTTCAGCCGCTTCCTGGTGCCCCACCTGATGGGCTACCAGGGCTGGGCCATCTTCATGGACTGCGACATGCTCGCCCGCGGTGATATCGCCGCGCTCTGGGCCCTGCGCGACGAGCAGATGGCGGTGATGTGCGTGCAGCACGAGCACGTGCCCAGCGAAACGGTGAAGTTTCTCGGGGAGGTGCAGAGCGCCTACCCCAAGAAAAACTGGAGTTCGCTGATGCTGCTCAACTGCAGCCGCTGCACCGCCCTCACCCCGGAGTTTGTGAACACGGCCTCGGGGCTGGAGCTGCACCGCTTCCACTGGCTCGAGGGCGATCACGAAATCGGCGCCCTGCCGGAGGGCTGGAATCACCTGGTGGCGGTGCAGGACCACGCCAAGGCCGAGGACGCTTCGCTGCTGCACTGGACCCTGGGCGGCCCCTGGTTTCGCGAGCAGCGCACCATGGGCGAGGGCCTGGCGGCCGAGTGGTTCGCCGCCCGCGACGACGCCTTTCGCCTCTGGGATTGATGAGCCTGCCCTGTGTGGTGGCCGTGCCGGCACGGCTGGAATCGAGCCGCCTGCCCGGCAAGGTGCTCGCCGACATCGGCGGCAAGCCGATGCTGCAGCGGGTGCTGGAGGGCTGCAGCGCCGCTACAGCCCCGGCTGCGGTGGTGCTCTGCACCGACAGCCAGGAGCTAGTTGAGCTCGCCAGGCAATGGGGCGTTGAGGCCCTACTCACCAGCCCGGCGTGTGAATCGGGCAGCGAGCGCATCGCCTCGGTAGCCGAGCAGCTGGTGACCCGCGCCGGCGGCGGCGACCCCGAGGGCACCCTGATCATCAACGTGCAGGGCGATCAGCCCTTCATTGATCCGGCGGTGATCGATGCGATGGCGGCCGAATTCAGCCGCCGCAGCCCCACCCCGGAGGTGCTCACCCCCGTCTACCGGATGGGAGCCGAGAAGGTGCACAACCCCAACGTGGTGAAAACCCTGCTGGCCGCCGATGGCCGCGCCCTCTACTTCTCCCGCTCCGCCCTCCCCCACGTGCGCGGCGTCGACCCGGAGCACTGGCCCGCCCACACCACCTATTGGGGCCACGTGGGCCTCTACGGCTACCGCGCCGATGTGCTGCAGCGCTGGCATGCCCTGCCCCACTCGCCCCTGGAGCACACCGAGAAGCTGGAGCAGCTGCGCCTGATTGAGGCCGGCATTGGCATCGGCAGCTTCCCGGTGGACGGCGAGTCGCTGTCGGTGGACACCGCCGAGCAGCTGGAGCAGGCCCGCGCCGTCGCTGCTGGCCTGGCGCCGTGATCGGCGAGGCGAGCAGCGCGGACGCCCAGAGCATTCCGCTGCTGTGGATCAACCTCGATCGCGCCCCCCAGCGCCGCGCCCGCATGGCCTGGGCCATCCAGCAGGGGGGCTGGCAAGCCCAGCGTCTGGCTGCCGTGGATGGCCAGGATCAGCGCCAGCGGCTGCTGCCCTGGCCCAACCCACTGCGCGCCGGCACAGCCCTGCCCGGCCTGAAACGCCTGCAGGAACACAAGCCCTGGCGCCGCACCAGCCGGGCGGAACTGGCCTGCCTGGCCAGCTGGAAGCGGCTGGTGCTGCGGGCCGCGGCCACCCCAAGCGCCTCAGGTTGGTGGCTGCTGATGGAAGACGACCTCGGCGCCAGCCTGGCCGCCCCCGCTGGCTGGGCCCATTCCCTCCCCGAGCTGATCGCCAGTTGCCCACCCCACACCCTGGCCATTCAGCTGGCACCGATCAGCAGCAGCGCGCGCAAAGAGTTGCACCAGCGCTGGCTCAGCAGCGGCGGCCGCTGCCTGGCCGTGCCCAAAGAACAGGTGCGCAGCCATGGCAATGGCGCCGTGCTGCTGCACCGGCGAGCGATTCCCCATCTGGTGGGTCCCCTGGATCGGCTCTGCGCCAAGAACGCAGCCGACTGGCACCCGCTCAACCACCCCTGGCAGATCCGGCCCGTTGCCGACAAATGGCTCTACGGCGCCCTGCCAGCCGGCAGCTGCCAGGTGGCCACCTATCCCCACTGGTGCCTGGAAGCGACCGATTCCAGCCTCCACCCCGAGCACGTGGAGGCCTATCACCGGCCCAGCAGGGAGCTCACCCTGGAGCTCTGGCAGCGGGATGGCCGCCAAAACCTGCTGGCCGCCCAGCAGCAGTGGGACAGCATTAAGGCCACGCAACGTTCATGACACAAGTTTTGTAACCCAAACACAAAACCACCTAGCCGCTTGGAGCAAGTCCTGCCTGCACCAGATCGTGCAGACGCAGCAGGCCCGCCACCGCGCCGCTGGCATCAAGCACCGGCAGCACGCCGATTGCCTTGCGCCGGTTGCGCTCCATCTGCTCCAGCGCCTCGATCGCCAGGGTGGAGCCCAGCACCGTGATCGGGTCGCGCGTCATCAGATCGGCCGCCCGCAGCTGGCTCCACTGTTCCGGTCCGTGGGCCTGCAGAGCACGGCGCAGGTCGCCGTCGGTGATCAAGCCGGCCAACTGGGCCTCCTCGCCAGCGACGTGGCTGGCCACCCAGCTGGCCCCCACTCCATCGGTGGTGAGGTGGGCGATCACCTCCGGCAAGGTGGCCTGGGGCGGCAACGGCGCCAACCGGCTCACCGGCACCATCAGATCAGCGGCCGTGAGGGTGAGCTGCTTGCCCAGCGAACCAGCCGGGTGGTTGAGGGCGAAATCTTCCGGGGAGATGCCGCGCCGCTCCATCCACACCGCCGCCAGGGCATCACCGATCGCCATCGCCACCGCCGTGCTGGCGGTGGGGGCCAGGTTGAGCGGGCACACCTCCCGATCCACCGAGCCATCGAGCACCACAGCGCAGCCGCGGGCCAGGCTGGAAGCGGTGCGGCCCACCAAGGCCATGCAGGGGGTACCTCGGCGTATGAGATGGGGCAGGATCGCCAGCAGCTCCTCGGTTTCACCGCTGTTGGAGAGCAACAGCACCAGGTCGTCGGCAGCCACCACCCCCAGATCGCCGTGCAGGGCGTCGAGCGGATTGAGGTAGATCGCCATCAGGCCGATCGAAGAGAAGGTGGCAGCGATCTTGCGGGCCACAATCCCGCTTTTGCCCACCCCGCTGATCACCAGCTTGGCCCGCCGGGCAGCACAGGCCTCCAATTGCTCCAGCGCCGCCTCCACCTGATCCGCCGGCAGCCGCCCGGCCGCTGCCGCAATCGCCGCGGCTTCCTCTTGCAAACAACGCGTCAGGGCCGACATTTCGTGGCGAGACAGCTAAAAAGTAACTGTATCGGCATCAATGATGTGGGTATGGATGGGCATAGCGCGCACCCCAGCTCAGCCCTGTCAAGCTCGGCGTGAAGGCACTGTTAGGCCGTGAACGCCACAACCGGAAATACTCCTAAACCTCCTTTGCTTCTACTGGTGGGCATGCACCGCAGCGGCACATCACTGCTGGGCAACCTGCTGCACGCGGCCGGCGTCGCCCTACCGGGCCCCCTGATCGCTGGCGATCAGCACAACCCTGAAGGCTATTTCGAGCGGGCCGACATCACCGATCTGCAGGAACAGCTGCTGATTGATCTGGATCGCTGGTGGCCCGGTGCAAAGGGCATGCTGCCCCTTCCAAACGACTGGTTGCAACGACCCGAAACGCAGACGACCGCTGCGCAATTGCGTCGGCTGCTGGCTGCCGAGAGTCAACAACAGTCAGGGCCATGGTCGATCAAGGATCCACGCAGCTCGCTGCTCCTGCCCCTCTGGCAGCAGGCGTGCCAGGCGCTCGCCATCCCGCTGCGCCTGGTGCTGGCGGTACGGGATCCGGCCGAAGTGGTGAGTTCCCTTTGTGCGCGCGATGCCGAAGCCGCTGGCATGACTGCCGAGCGGGCGGAACTGCTCTGGTGGCATCACAACCAAACCGTGCTGGTGGGGGCCGCCGGCCTCCCGCTGCAGGTGGTGAGCTACAGCCGCTGGTTCAGCCCTGGATCTGGACCGTCCGACCAACTGCGCCAGCTTTTGCAGTTCTGCGACTTAAAGGTAGCCGCCGCCGATCCCGCCGTGCTGGAGCGATGCCTGAGCCAAATCAAACCCCAGCACCGCCGTAGCGACACCCACGCTCCAGCCCAATGCCTGGCCCCCCGCACCCTGAAACTGCATCAGGCCTTGAGCCGTGGGGATCTGCGCCGGGCCAAGCGGTTGGCCAGCAAGCCACCGAAAGCAATTCAGCCCGTGTTAACGCAAACAATTCATGGGCTCAAAGCGCGAATACGGGCTTTGCTCTGGCACCTACGTGCCCAACAAGCCTCCAGCAGCTCCTGGGATCCAGGTGCCTGGTTTGACGAGGACTTTTATCGCGGCCAATGGCCGGGCCTGGCCGCTTGCAGCCGCGCAGCCCTACTGCACCACTACAAGCAGGCGGGCTGGCGAGCCAGCACCCCACCCCACCCTCTGTTTGATCCGAATTACTTCCGCCAGGCTTGCGAGCAGGCAGCCTCGGCCCTGAGTGGCGATCCCCCCACCCATGTGCACCCCTGGGGGCCCGCAGCAGAAGCCCTGACCTTGAGCGCCCACCAAAGCCAGCCAGAAGCAGCCATTGCCCTGCTCGGCAGCTGGGTATCCCGTGGCCAGATCAGCAGCAACGACCTCCGCGCCATCGCCGCACTTCCGACCGGCGCCCTGGCTAGCGACCATCCCCAAGCGGTACAGGAGGGGGCATCCCCGTGGTCCGCGGCCATCCTGGGCGGCAGTTGGCACCACTGGCAGAGCCACGCTCTGCTGCAGCACCTTCCCTTAGTACTCACCAGTGAACCCATCCAGTGGTTCGAAGGTCTACCCACCCCGGCAACAGCAAGCCAACACCAATCAGCCACCGTGGTGTTGCACCTCCAACCCGTGGAGCAGACCAACCTGGAGGGTCTGCTGCTCAACTTGACCCAGGCCTACGTAGTCGACCCAGATACCAAGCGGGTGCTACTGCTCCGCCGTCTCGGGGTGAACGCTCATCTCATCAGCACCGCAGATCCCATCCAGAGGCCCCTTGATGAGAACGCTGCTACCCGGGCAAGCACCAGCCTCGGACTCCCGGCCCCCAAAGCCTTGGCAACACAACCAGCGGTCCTTTGCCTGGGAAGCGCCGGCCCCCTCTGGGAGCGCCTGCTAGATGAAACTTGCTGGTGTTTGCCCAGCTTCCACGCGCTCCAAACACCCTCAGTAGGCCAGGCCCGAGCGCTGGCGGCCTGGCTCCAAAGCTGCCAACTGGAGGGGATCCAATTGGTTGAGCTAGGCCCACCAAACAACACACCGGCCTTCGATGGCTTTGCCGCACTGGCTAGTCCTAATCCGAAGCCTCCGGGCTGGCTGCCTGTCCAGCGTTTTCATTTCGAAATCACACCTGCCGAGCTGCAAGCCGAGCTCACCTGGCGCCGGCAAGGCTGTCCCCCGGCTTCAGCATGCATCACGCCAGATCCGGAGCATGTCTGCCTATGGCAGCACCAACACGGCACACCAGCGGCTTCCGTTTGCGTGAGCTTGCACAACTACGCCAGCCGCATCACCGCCGCCCTGGAGAGCGCTCGACGCCAAACCCTGCGCGCCCTGGAGCTGATCGTTGTCGACGATGCCTCCGAGGACGAGGGCGCTGCGGTGGTAGTGGCCTGGCTGAAACAGCACGGCCAACGCTTTGCTCGCGTCCAGCTGCTGCAGCACGCCCACAACGGCGGACTCGCCGCGGCCCGCAACACCGCCTTTCGCGCCGCAATGGCTCCTTGGTGCTTCGTGCTCGATGCCGACAACCAGCTGTTGCCCAACGCTGTCGAGCGCTGCCTTGCCATCGCCGAGGCGGCACCAACAAGCACAGCCGTTGTCCATCCACTGATCCACCTAGCCAGCGATCCGCTGGCAACCGCTAACAAGCCCCAATCCAGTCAAGAGAGTGTGAGCCTCCCCGAAGCGTTGCTCAGCACCTACAGCTGGCAGCAGCAGTGTTTTCGCGCCGGAAACTATGTGGATGCCATGGCCCTGATACGGCGAGCTGCCTGGCAAGAGGTGGGTGGCTACACCCATATCCCTGGCGGCTGGGAAGATTACGACTTTTGGTGCAAGCTGATGGACGCCGGCATGCACGGCGTGCTCTGCCCGCAACCTCTAGCGGTATACACCGTGCATGATGCATCCATGACAGCCAATGCAACGGCTCGAAGCCAACGGCCTCTCAGCCGCTTGCTTCAGCAACGCCATCCCTGGCTCGAGCTGCCGGGGGCGATGGAGGCGGAAGCTGCGCGTGCTCAGAGCAAAGATCCGGACGAGCACATGAAGAATCCAGACCGATAAACCATCATCTGAATACAACGTTCAATCGCGTGGGCATAAGATCCGTCAATTTGGTAACCAGCCTTATCTTTTAACAGCCCAAGAACACGCGGCAGTTCTTTTTCAAAATAAGCAAGGCAGTCTGCACGTATTAAATACATTGAACCAGCCGGAAAATAACTGAGATTCAGATCGCCAGAGGATAGAGACAGAATGTCAAGCAAAACTTGAAGCTCCGGGGCATTGCTACCTATGTAGTCCGCCACCCGCAACATCGACATTTCTGAAGCGACCAAGCCAACATCGGCAGCGAGCTGCCCAGGATTGATGCTTGAGAGCTCACAATGCAGGGCATGCGACCATTGGCTGCCATCAGCACGATGGCTGGATCGCTTTGCGTGCAACTTCAAAATCCAACGGTAGCGATGAAGTAAATCAAGACTTGAATCACAAATATATGCAAAAAATGGATAGATGTCATAGCCGCAATTCTCAAATTGTGAAATAACCAGAGCCCCACCACCTGAGCAGGCTGAGGCAATCTGGCGCAAATGAATAGACGAAATTAGCGGCGAAACGCTAATAAATACATCATAGGAATTGGAGAGCTTTTTTAAACTCACGGCCACTTCGGGTGTCGCCTCAGGATAATAGAGATGATAAATAAGAGCATCCAGATGCTTTTGTTTAAATCCCAATCTCGACGCTCTAATCATCTCCTCGCGCTCGGGATCTGCGGCCACACATGCACGGTAGAGCGAGTTTAAATAATGGTAGCCGCGATGGAGGCTAGGCTCCATAAAGCTGCCCTCGGCCCACTCATTCCAGCTGGTAATAAATAAATATGGGCGGCGTATATACTGGCGCTGCCCAACAAAATTGATGCGGCGAACCATGTGGAGCACATCAACCACCCACTTATGGAAGTGCATGCCGGAAGCATGAAGGAAAAGAGAGCCACCACGATTACCGCGACGCGCTGTATTATCAAAATCTGGCATCACGGCCGGAAAAACAGGAATTCCGTCCTGAGAATCGGCGAGCAGACCTTGATAACAACGTGCTTGCACCAGCGACCATCTCTGATAATCAAGCACATGGGTGCTGGCAAGCCCTAAAGGATCACTGATCTCTCGAGGTGGCAACATTGCCAGGCACGACTCGTGCTGGCCATGGGTGCCATGAACAGGAAACTGAACGGCAAAATCAAAGAGAGGCGACAAACTATCCTGGGGATTTGCGCGAAAACTCAGCACGCGGCCTAAGCACAGCTCAATGCCATGAGAACGAAGCCGATCCCGCAACCGACCAAGAAAATCAGCTGGAGAAGGCAACTCATCAGCGCGATAAATTAAGTAAATGGGTTTTCCGTCTTCACAGATATAGCGTTTGTCCAACATAAAAGGCAGCAGGTAGCCAGCAAGATCTTCAGGAGAGCTACCTTCGTAGTCCTGCCTGAGAATGACCTCTTCATTGCCACCATCCCAACGCCTTGTCCAACTTTCATTGGCCCAGCAAAGGCAAAAAGACAAAGGAATGTCTGGGTGGTCAAGAAGGGTCTTGATGGATGCCTCCAGAGGCCGTGCGCCGGGGAACCAGTAATGGTATAGAGCAAATCCCTGAATCCCGTATTGGGAGGTAAGCCGTGCCTGTTCGATCCAGGCTTCTACCATCGTAAGATCATAAAAACCAAGATCAGCAGGAAGCTTTGGCTGCCGATGATCTCGGAATAATGGAAGAGCCTTAGTAACATTGCGCCACTCCGTAAAGCCTCGTCCCCAGGCATTTTCATTCACCTCATCGCGATGAAACTGAGGCAGAAAAAAGGCAATGATTTGCACATTGCCAGGCGATCTACCTTGCAAATCGATGGGCAGCGGATCTTCAAAGTATTGATCTCTAATTTCCGACCATGGATCGGTTGCAGGCAAAGCAACTCGGGAACGACCCACCAACCGAAGGCTCCACGCTACAGATCGAGCAGGCAGACTGCGGACGCGGGCAAATACCCTCTTGATATCATTCAAAATCTGGCTGCGACGAAACCTGGGTACAAAGTTCATCGAGAATTCACAGCATTTTAATGCCTTGTTCGCACCCAGTCAGCTGACCGCGAGTGACTGTATATATTACAACCGAGAACACCTGCCACCCCCGAGTCAATTCGCGTTGATGGCGGATGCTTCTCGTGGCATGCATGCCAGCAGCCAATAAAGCCCAATCGTACGCAAAGGCCCATGCTTCTGGGGCCGCTGCTCGGCAGGCAGCAGCAACAACGCCAGCCAACGGCGCCTGCGTGGCAGCTGCAACAACGGTGGCAGGGCCGAAAGCGGCTTCCCGTAGCGCTCCTGAAACAACTCTGCTTGGCGCAAGACCTCGCGCAAACGACCACCAGCAGCCGGATTCTGCAGCAGGCATTGGAGGCGTTGACACCAATAGCTGAGCCCAAGCCCCTCTGCTCCGAGCACATTGCCACCATGCTGGCGGTAAAGCACCCCGGGGGCCTTCACAAGGGCAATCTCCCCGAAAACACTGGCCACCAAGGCCAGCCACCAATCGTGCATCAGCGACTCTGCTGGGATTGGCAGAGCTTTTTGCAACAAGGCGCGATTCAGCAGTGCCGTACAACCAGTCACGACATTGGTGAAAGCCAGATCAACTGGAGCGATGCGCTGCGGATTAAGGCATTGACGCCGCAGATAAAGGCAGCCCAGCGGCCGAGACTGGGCATCCACAAGCTCCAGGTCGCTGTGCAGCAACAGCGGAGTGGCCGACCCATGACATAGCTCCAGCCGTTGCATCAAAGCCATCGACTGCTCCAGCTTCTGGGGCAACCAGAGATCATCTTGATCAGCCAGGGCCACGTAGGGAGCCGTGGTGGCCTGCAGCAGACGATTCACATTGGCGCTACAACCAACGTTGCCGTCGGCTGGCAACACCTGAAGCCATGCGCCATAATAGTCTTGCAGTGCAAGAATCAAAAAGGCGGTTCCATCACTGGAGCCGTCATCGCGCAGCAGCACACGAAGCGGCCGCAACGTCTGCGCATGAATGGACGCCAGCTGAGCCTCCAAGTAAGGCGCACCGTTGTAAGTGGGCAAGATCACCTCAATGAGTGCTCGACTCACCACAATGCCCAGCCCCACTTCCTGAAATAGTGCCAGGCACTGATGAGATTCACCAACGTCAAGTAGGCATTCCGATAGTTTCCTTTGCCCCAGTTGTGCACCAACGAGGCAACCGGCAGGTGGACACAACAACCGTGGAGAGAAAGCAAGCGCGTTAGGTCAGCATCTTCCAGATACAGGAAGTAACGCTCATCAAAGCCACCCACGCGCTCAAAGGCCGCGGTGCGCACCAACATGCAACAGCCGCTGAGATAGGTGGCCGGGAAAACCTGCTGATAATCCTGTTCCGCCATCACATACCACTGGTCGTAGCGCGTTAGCCAACGGGGCTTGCACCACTCGGGCAGGAACCGACGGCTGAATAGACCCAGCAACGTTGGATTGCGCTTGCAAAGGCGCTGCACCTCGCCACTTGGATTCACAATCTGCGGGACAGCCAGGTTGACCTGCGGGTGCGCCTGCAACCAGAACAGCAACTGGAAAAATGTACCATCCGCCCAGGAGAGGTCGGTGTTCAGAATGCCGATGTAGGGAGGTGCGCCACCAGGGCGATTCAGCAGAAAGCGAAACAGCTGATTCACAGAGCGGCCATATCCTGGATTGTTGCGATTGACCAGAAAACAATCAGCGCCCTCGGCGAGCCGATCCACCGGCTCCCCGATGCGATGGTCATTCACCACCACGGCATAGCCAATCTGGGCCGGAAGCCGGGCTAGGCAGCGCTGCAACTGGTCCACTTCCTCCACACCCGGGTGATAAGCCACGAGAAGCAAAAGCAGCTCGCGGGCCATAGGATATGGGGCATCTCCAGCCAAAACCTGATCCGCACGTCTCTGAGCCATCAGCCGTGGGATCCCTGCACGCACCAACGGGCGCAACCAGAGGCGCTGCAGACAAGCCCAGCCGCCAAAAACAGTGGCCAATGAGAGCAAAGGCAGCCAATCCCGATCGGCCAAAACCCAGATCATGCACATGAAGGTGATTCCCAGTGCCAGCAGAACGCACACCAGAAGTCTGAGCAGCACCCGGCGAGCGGGCATCAACGGCCAGCGCAAATAGAAATAACCGCCGACTAACCAGGAAACAGCAAAAAAAGCCGCAAGAAAAAGAACAACATTGATGGGCGTCACCTGCATCGTCAGGATCCGCCACGCCAGGGCGACACCGAGAAGATCAAGGCCCACATTCAGGGCCAGCAGCGGCATCGATCGCTCCAGCAGCCCTGCTACTCGGTGGTAGCTATCAGGCATCAAGACGCCATGATCGATACCGAGCGGGTACCAATCCGCTCACCTTGATAACCCGCGCGCAGGCGCACCTGCCGGCACCAGTCGAGATTGGCGAGCGTCCAACGCACCGTGGCTTCCAGCCCCTGCTCAAAGCTGTGCTGGGGTCGCCAGCCCAGCTCCGTGCTGATCTTGGTGGCATCGATGGCGTAGCGGCGGTCGTGGCCAGGGCGATCCGCCACCGCCTTGATCAAGCGGGCGTGGGGCGCCGCGGCAGGCCGCAAGTGATCCATCAGCGCACAGATCGACTCCACCACCTGCTTGTTGGTGCGCTCGCTGGCGCAGCCGTGATCGCCCGCGCCACCCACGCAGTAGCTCTCGCCCAGCCGGCCGCGGGTGGCCGCCAGCAACAGGGCCTCCACGTGGTCTTCCACGTAGAGCCAGTCGCGCACGTTGCCGCCATCCCCATAGAGCGGGATCGGCTCGCCGGCCGCCGCCTTGAGAATCACCACCGGAATCAGTTTTTCCGGAAACTGCCAGGTGCCGTAGTTGTTGGAGCAGTTGGTGAGCACCACCGGCAGGCCATAGGTGTGGTGCCAGGCCCGCACCAGATGGTCGCTGGCGGCCTTGCTCGCCGAGTAGGGGCTGCGGGGGTCGTAGGGAGTGGTTTCGCTGAAGCGCCCCTGCGGCCCCAACGAACCAAACACCTCATCGGTGCTGATGTGGTGGAAGCGAAACCCCTCCTGCCGCGCAGGGGGCAGCTGCTCCCAGTGAGACCGCACCGCCTGCAGCAGGTTGAAGGTACCCGTCACATTGCTTTCCAGAAAGGCACCGGGTCCATCGATCGAGCGGTCTACATGGCTCTCCGCCGCCAGGTGCAGCACCAGATCCGGATCGGCCTGGCGCACCGCTGCCGCTGTGGTCTGCGCATCCACCAGATCAACCTGCAGCAACTGGTGACGCCCCTCAGCAGCCGAGTCCAGCTGGGAGAGGGTTTGCTCAATGCTGGTGAGATCGCTGGCATAGCCGAGCTTGTCGAGATTGAACACAACAGCTGTGCTCTCACGCAGCAGGCGCCGCACCACCGCACCTCCAATGAAACCCGCACCGCCGGTCACCAGCACCCGCGTCCCTGGAACTAGCCAGTCGGTCATCAGCAGGGTGAATTGCTGCAATCAAACCTAGTCGGCGGCCCAGATGACGTCTTCGGAGCCTGTCAAAGCCCCCCGCCCTTGAGCACGGTTTTGATCGTGCGGAACAGGATCACCAAATCCAACCACGTGCTGAAGTGCTTGAGGTAGTAGAGGTCGTAGGAGAGCTTGAGCTCCACGTCCTCCACGCTGGACGCATAGGGTGCGCACACCTGGGCCCAACCACTCAGGCCCGGCCGCATCCAGTGGCGTTTGCGGTAGTGGGGAATGCGTGCCTCCAGCTCTTCCTCCAGCTCAGGCCGCTCAGGCCGCGGCCCGATCAGGCTCATGTCACCACTGAGCACCTGCAGCAGCTGCGGCAGCTCATCCAGCCGCAATCGGCGCAACCAAAGCCCCACCCGGGTGATGCGTTCATCACCCGGCACGGTCCAACACGCAGGTGCGTTGGCCGGGGCCACGCCCATGGTGCGCAACTTAAACACCACAAAGCGGCGCCCCAGCCAACCACTGCGTTGCTGCATGTAAACCACCGGCCCGCGGTCTTCCAGCCAGATCAGCACTGCCGCCAGCAGCATCAACGGGCTGCTGAGCACGAGCAGCACCGCGGCCACCAGCACATCAGCCACGCGCTTGAGCTGACGCTGCAGGCTGAACAGGTTGTTCCACGGCAAATCGTCGTAGTTGAGCCAGGGGTCGGGCACCAGCTCGGGAGGCAGGCGCTCCAGTTGGCGCTCCAACAAGGTGAGCGGCGTGGTGAGGTTGACCTCGCGCGGATCGCGACTCTCCAGTTGCTCCAAGAGCTGGCGATGGCGGGGATCTTGACGCAGCGAAGGCGCCACGGCCAGCACCAGGGGGGGGCTGGCCTCGAGAGCCTGCTCCAACGCCAGCCGCCGCAGCGGCTGGCGGGGGGGGGTGCGCCTCCAGGCCTCCAGCACCGGCTGCACATCAGCGTCTGCTCCCACCAACAGGCACTGGGCCTGCTCCGGCAACAACACGCCACGCCGCAACAACCCGCGCACCAGCAGCGACCACAACAGCAACGGCAGCAACCACTGCGCCTGGGTGCTGCGATGCACCAACCAAATCAACTCAGGCGGATTGACCAGCAGGCGAGCCACCGCCACCGCCACAACCATGGCCAGGCCCGTGATCAACACCCGCTGGATCACGGCCCGCAAGGGCAGACGCCGCCAGCGCAGCACCGTGTAGCTGCCAAACAGCCAGCCCAGGCCCAGATAAGCCAAGGCCGTAAACGCCACCCAGCCCATCTGCGGGGCGAGGGGCCGCGACTGGTAGATAGCAAAAAGCGCCAGCAAGCCCAGCAGCCCCGCTAGATCCAGAGCCGCACAAAGAAACAGGTTGCGGCGGGGATTACGCCAGGACAAACGGCCAACTGCGGGCTGGATTGAACTTAAGCGGCACCTAAGCAGTTCTCACCTCGGGGTCCAACCGGGCAATCACCCCCCCCAACGCCGCGCGCCAGTGCAGCGGCTCGAGGTTCAGCGCCTGGCGGCTGGCAGTGCAATCCAGCAGCGAATAGCTGGGCCGCCGCGCGGGCGTGGGGTAGTCGGCGGTGGTGATCGGCGCCACCGCAGCCGCGCCCTCCAGCAGACCTGCAGCCACCCCCAACTCGCCGATGGCCACTGCGAAGTCGTACCAACTGGCCGCACCCGCGTCGCTCCAATGCAGGATCCGCGGGCCATCCGCGTAGGGGCCAATCGCGCGCCAGCAGGCCGCGGCCAAGGTGAGGGTGCTGGTGGGGCAGCCCACCTGGTCGGCCACCACGCCGAGGGGCTGGCCGGATGCCGCCCGCTCGCGATGCAGACGCAGCATGGTGCAGCAGAAATTGCGCCCAACTGGCCCATAAACCCAGCCGGTGCGCAGCACCCGAGCCCCCGGCAGCGCCAGCGCGGCCGCTTCGCCGGCCGCTTTGGAGGCGCCATACACGCCCAAGGGAGCCACCGGCTGCTCTGGCCGGTAGGGGCTGCCCTGCTCGCCGTTGAACACAAAATCGGTGCTCACCTGCAACAGCCGGCCGCTACCGGCGCCGTTGCGCCGATCCAGCGCCGCCAGGGCCTCGGCAAAGGCCGCCGGGGCGCCAGCGTTCACCGCCTGGGCCAATTCCGGCTCGCGTTCCGCCTGGTCTACCGCGGTGTAGGCGCCGGCATTGAGCACCCAATCCGGCCGATGCTCCAGCACCGCCGCGCGGCAAGCCTCCGGCTGGGACAGATCCACAGCCAGCGCCTGGTTTCCGCCACCGCGGCTGGTGACGATCAGCTCCACCTCGGGCGGCTTGGAAGCGATCAGCGCCTGGCCCAGCTGGCCGGCGGCGCCGGTGAGCAGCACCTTCATGGCCGGGAGAGGGTCAACATCGTCGCCATTGTGGACAGCCGGGCTGGGATGGGCCCCGGGTGAATGACCTAATCTAAGAATTAGTAATTCACCTGGGGGCGGCCGTGCGCAGCACCATCACCAGCCGCGGCCAAACCGTGATCCCGGCTGCCATCCGTGATCGCTTTTCTCTGGGCCCTTCCAAACGCCTGGAATGGATTGTGGAGGCCGATGGCTCCATCCGGGTGCTTCCCGTTGACCCATCACCGGTGAAGGCCTTTCGCGGCACGGGCAAGCGCGGCGGCTCCACCCAACGCATGCTCGCTGAGCGTGAGGCCGAGCGCACCGCTGGTTGCTGATGGCAACGCTGATTCTGCTGGACACCTCTGCATTGCTCACCTTGCGCGACGACGAGCCCGGCGCCGACCGGGTGGAACAAGCCTTCGAGCAACCGCAGCACTGCTACGCCTGTTTTCTGAGCCGCATGGAGGTGCTCTACCGCGTTTGGAAGGACGAAAATGAGCGCGCTGGCCGCCTGGCCTATGAGCAGCTCAAGGCTTTGCCCTTGCAGTGGGTTGAGGCCTCAGAGCCCCTGCTGGAGCGAGCCGCCGGCATCAAGGCCTGCCATTCCCTGTCGCTCGCAGATGCCTGGATCGCTGCCGCCGCCCAGCAGATCGGCGCCACGCTGCTGCACAAAGACCCTGAATTCCGCGCTGTTACCGAGCTCTCCCAGGAATGGCTCGGCTGAGCCTCCTGGGCTGCGGTGATGCGTGCTGTGATGTTCCGCGTTGCGTTGGGAAATCTGTACAGCCTGTACAACATCCCGTAGAAGCCTGAAAGCAAAAGGTTTCCTGCCAATTGGGGTAAGCCGATCGCTGACGCTCCGCTGCTGCCGGATCCATCGGGGATTCCTCGGCGCGCTCAGGAATGGCTGGGTTGATCCTTCTGGTCCAGCTCAAACGGAAAGCCAAGGCGGTAGGCCCGGCTGCGGCCGGCGCCGATCGGCGTGAGGGCCTGAAGTTCCACCAGCTCGCTGAGATCGCGCCAGGCCGTGGCCCGGCTTGCCTTGGTGAGTCCGATGGCTTTGCGCAGGGTCATCCCCCCTTCAAATCCTTGGGGTTCGGCATCCAGCAGACGGTTGAGCAGCTTCTGCTGCCGCGCATTGAAGCCGCTATGGCGATGCCGCCACCAAAAAAGCGCCTTGGCCTGCACTGCGGCCACCACCGCCTGGTTGCTGAGAGCCGCCGCCGCCACCTGCTCCAGAAACCACTGCAGCCAGCGCGTCACCTCCAAATCGCCCCGTTGGCAGCGCTCGAGCTCCTGGTAGTAGTCCTGCCGTTGCTGCTGGATCCGGGCCGAGAGCCCCAAGGCACGAGCCATTAGTGGATCGGTTCGCTTCGCTTGGGTCTCTGGCCTCGGGATCTGGGCCAGGGCTCGATCGGTGAGGGCCCGGGCCAGTCGACCGTTGCCATCGTCATAGGGATGCAGGGTGACCAACCACAGATGGGCCAGCCCTGCCCGCACCAAGCCATCCAGCTGCAGAGACGGGCCGTTGAACCAATCCAACAGCAGCGTCAGCTGGCGATCCAAACCGTCCCGTGGAGGAGCTTCGAAATACAACCGTTCCCGACCAATCGCACCCGACACCACCTGCATCGGCAGCGATCCGCGCAGATCGCCAATGGCAATGGCCCGCAACCCATCGGGCCCCGCAGCAAACAGATCCGCATGCCACTGATGCAAGGCTGAAAGCGTCAGTGGCACGCCCAGCTCAGCCGTAGCCACCAGCAACAGCTGCACGACTCCTTCCACCTGGGCGCTGGCATGCGGCGTAGACGACCCCGGTGGATCTGGAGGCAACTGAAAACGCCGAGCCACCGAGGAACGCACCTCGGCTGGATCCAGCCGCTCCCCCTCAATGGCTGCCGTACTGACGCTCTCGCGGCTCACAAGCGCCGTTAGGGCCTCACGGTCCAGGCCGGCATCCAACCCATCCAGCTGCTCAGCCAACCGCTGACGCTCAGCTGCTGCCTGCAGCAGCGCTGGCCGAAGTGCGACTCCATCCCAACGAAAGCTGGGCCAGTCGGGCTGCTGCCAGATCCATCGAGGCTCCATCGGATCAACCTAATCGCTTCATTGAGCGAAGCGATTAGCGGGCTCGATTCGCTTCATGGCTGAAGCAGGAGAGCTGGCAAGCCACCCACGTTTGATGCGCACTAAAATGCGCACACCTGCAACCTCGGCCATGCGTACCACCCTGGAGCTGCCCGACCCCCTGTTTGCCCGCCTGAAGGCCCGAGCAGCCCATGAGCACGTGACGCTCAAACAGCTGCTGCGCAGCTATGTGGAACAGGGCCTCAGCGCAACTCCCCCCTCTGCAGCAACGCAGCGCACGGCAGAAAGCCTGCCCCAACTGCACAGCTCCCTCAGCATCCCCAGCCACAACCTGAGCAACGCCTGGCTGTTTGAAATGCTCGAAGCTTGAACTCCCACGCCGATCCAGCGGATCTCCCCGATCTGAATGTGTGGCTGGCTCTGGCCGCAACGGATCACCCACACCACAAGCAAGCACTGCACTACTGGGAGAAACAGGCTTCCGCTGAGGTGCTGTTCTGCACCGTCACAGCGCTGGGGCTAATCCGATTGGTGAGTCAACCGAAACTGATGGGCACGGCGGTGCTGGCTTCAGCGGAAGCCTCGGCGCTCCTGCAAGGGTTCTGCCGCCAACCTGGTGTAGCCATGGCAGCACCCGAGCACAACGGCTGGGAGCTCTTTCACAGCCTGCTCTCCAGCGCCGAGCTGCCGGCCCGGCTCCACACCGATGCTTATCTCGCCGCCCTAGCGATCGCCAATGGCTGGCGACTGGTGAGCTTCGACCGCGATTTCGAACGCTTCAAAGGCCTGAACTGGCTGCCACTCTGACGTCAGCTGAACAGATCAGTAGCTGGCAGCTCCGCCAGCAGCGGAGCCACGGCATCCTTCTCCGACAGCTGGGGCTCTGCGCCCGCCAGGCCCTCGCGCGGCCAGGCGATCGCCAGCGCGGGATCGTCCCAGCGGATGGCGCGCTCGCAATCGCGGCTCCAGAAGTCGGTGGTTTTGTAGAGCACCTCGGCCTGCTCACTCAGGGTGAGGAAGCCGTGGGCAAACCCCGGCGGCACCCACAGCTGCTGATGGTTTTCGGCGCTGAGCACCACACCCACCCACTGGCCAAACGTGGGCGAACTGCGGCGGATGTCCACCGCCACATCAAAAATCTCCCCCAGCACGCAGCGCACCAGCTTTCCCTGGGGATGGGGCGGCAGCTGGTAGTGCAAACCCCGCAGCACCCCCCGGCTGGAGCGCGAGTGGTTGTCTTGCACGAAGCCGAGCACGGGCTGGCCATCGGCCGCCAGCAGCTCGGCAAAGCGCTGCTGGTTCCAGCTCTCGAAGAAAAAGCCGCGCCCATCGCCAAACACCCGCGGCGTCAGCAACAACGGGCCCGCAACGGACACGCCCGCCGCCGTGGTGAGGGTGTCAGCTTGCATCGGGGGTCTCCAGAAGTTGCAGGAGGTAGTCGCCGTAGCCGCTCTTGCGCAGCGGGGCAGCCAAAGCGGCGAGCTGCTCGCCACTGATCCAGCCCAGCCGCCAGGCCACCTCTTCGGGGCAGCCCACCTTGAGGCCCTGGCGGTGCTCCAGGGTGCGGATGTAGCTGCCGGCCTCATGCAGCGACTCACAGGTGCCCGTATCCAACCAGGCCATGCCCCGGCCCATCAGCTCCACCTTGAGCAGGCCCTCCTCGAGATACATCCGGTTGAGGTCAGTGATCTCAAGCTCCCCCCGGGCCGAGGGCTGCACCCGCCGGGCCCGCTCCACCACGGTGTCGTCGTAGAAATAAAGGCCAGTCACGGCATAACAGGAGCGCGGCTTGGCGGGCTTCTCCTCCAGGCTGGTCACCCGCCCCTCGCCATCGAAACCCACCACGCCGTAGCGCTGGGGATCCCGCACGGGATAGGCAAACACCGTGGCCCCGGCTCGATCGCCGTTGCAGCCCTGCAATTGCGGGCTGAGGTCGTGGCCGTGGAACAGGTTGTCGCCCAGCACCAGGGCCGCCGGCGCACCAGCCAGGAAGTCGGCACCGATCAGAAACGCCTGGGCCAGCCCGTCGGGGCTGGGCTGCACGGCGTAGTCGATCGTCATGCCCCAGCGGGTGCCATCGCCGAGCAGCCGCTCAAAAGAGGGCCGATCCTGGGGCGTGGTGATGATCAGCACCTCCCGGATTCCCGCCAGCATCAGTGTGCTGAGCGGGTAATAAATCATCGGCTTGTCAAACACCGGCAGCAGCTGCTTGCTCACCGCCTGGGTGATCGGATGAAGCCGGGTGCCACTGCCGCCGGCCAGGATGATGCCCTTGCGAGCCATAGGGCGCACTCCGCTGGGAGAATGGTGCCATGGCAGCTCAGTCAGGGCTGTCTACACTCAGAGGAGTGTTGCTACACACCGCCCGCCATGGCGCTGAACATCCGCAACAGCGAAGCCGATCGCCTGGCTGGCGAAGTTGCGGCTCTCGCCGGTGAAACCAAAACAGCTGCTGTGATCCAGTCGCTGCACGAACGGCTCGATCGCCTGAAACAGCAACGGCAACAGGCGTCCAAGGGGCGTGAATGCCTCGCCGATCGCCTCAATGAGATTGCCCTGCGTGCGGCTAGCCGTCCCGTGATCGACAGCCGCAGCCCTGAAGAGATCCTCGGCTACAACGCCATCGGCGTTTCCGGCTGATGGTGATCGACCCTTCCGCCGTGCTGGCGATCCTTCAAAACGAGCCGGAGCGGGCTGCCTTCAACGCCGCCATCGCTGCAGCCGATCAACGGCGCCTGTCCGCCGCCTCCCTGGTCGAACTCTCGATCGTGGTGGAGGCCCGCTTCGGCATCGACGGCCAAAGTGACCTCGACCTGTTCCTGGCCACGGCGAACGTGGCAATTGTGCCGTTCAACGCCGATCAGGCACAGATCGCCCGTTCGGCCTTCCGCCGCTTCGGCAAAGGCCGCCACCCTGCAGGCTTGAACCTGGGTGATTGCTATTCCTACGCCCTGGCACAGTTTTGCGCCGCACCACTGCTGTTCAAGGGCAACGACTTTGGCCTCACGGATATCCAAGCGGTGATCGCTTGAAGCTTGAGGATGGTGCGATGGCAGCACTGCGGCTCCTGATCCACGCCCCGGGGGCCCCAGGCTTGCGCTGGTTTGGCCTCGGCCCGGGCCTGCGACCCACCCGGGGCCTGTGGAAGCTGCAGCGACTGTTCAACAAGCACGCCTTCTGGGCCCAGGGGCGCACCATGGCGCAGCTGCGCAGGCTGCTGGCCGGCAGCACCGTGGTGGTGAGCCTATGGCAGGGCAAGCGCCTGGTGGGCTTCGGCCGGGCCAGCAGCGATGGCATCTACCGCGCCGTGCTCTGGGATGTGGTGGTGGCCGGCGACCTGCACGGCCAGGGCCTCGGCCGCCGGGTGGTGGAAGCCCTGCTGGCCACTCCGGCCCTGCTCGGCGTCGAGCGCATCTACCTGATGACCACCAACAGCGCCGGCTTCTACGAGCAGCTGGGCTTCCGCGCTGCGGAGCCCCAGGTGCTGCTGGTAAAACAAGCAGCGAGCCGGCCCCAGCGCGATGGCGGCTCTTCCGCCTGAGCCGAGCAGGGCAACGACGAGGAGAGCAACGCCGCGCACTGTGCCAAAAGCTGTACAGCCTGTACAGAATTCCGGAGCACGCGCAAACGCAGCACCCACCGCGCCGCCGTCACCTCAGCAGCCCACTCAGCCAGGCAGAGCCGCCATCAAGCTGCCCATTTCCAGCGCCTGCAGGCCGTAATTCCAGCCCAGGTTGCTCTTGATGCCAGCCCGCTCCAGCGCCTGCTGCAGGGTGTCGGTGGTGAGCACGCCGAAGATCACCGGCACGCCAGTGGAGCGGCCCACGGCGGCCACGCCCTTGCTCACCTCGGCCACCACCACGTCGAAGTGGGGGGTGTCCCCGCGAATCACGGCCCCCAGGGTGATCACCACCTGGTAGCGACCGCTGGCCGCCAAGCGCTGGGCCACCAGGGGAATTTCGAAGCTGCCGGGCACCCAGGCGATGTCGAGCTGGGCACTGGTGGCACCGGTATCAATCCCGTGCCGGCCCAAACAATCCAGGCAGCCGCTCAGCAGCTTGCCGGTGACCAAATCATTGAATCGCGCCACCACGATGGCGATTCGGAGGCCGCTGGCGCCGGTGAAGGTTCCTTCGAAGCTGGCCACGGAGTTGGTGTGCGAATGCCCTCAGGCTACGCAGCGGGACTGAAAGCCCTCAGACCACAAAGATGCTCATGCCCCAGTTGAGCAGCACCAGGGCCACCCAGGCGATGCCGCCGAGCAGGATCAGGCGATTGGAGCGGCCGGAATCTTCACTGCTGGCGTACAGCACCGGCACCGCCACGATCAAGGCGAACGACAGCACCACCAGGGCCAGAACGGTGAGGGTGTTGAGGATCTGCATGGCGAATGCGGCGAGTGGCGCGGAGCCAGATCAGAACTGAGCCTGATCAAGTCAGTGGGCGGATTCTCACACGACGGGCCGGCCCCGTGCCGAGCGCCCCTGGCGATCCTTCACAAGTTGTGGGGTGAGCCACCAGGCCGACGCGCCTACGATCGACGCCCTCCTGTGCATGCCCCTCGCCGTGGCCGCGGAAGCCGACCAGCAGCTTTCGCTCGCCGCCGCCCTGGGCCTGCCCGAGGAGCCCGTGCACCCGGCCGCAGCCCCCACCGAGCCCGAACCGCTCCCCACAGGCTCAGCGCGGCCCCGCACCCGCCAGCGCCAGCCTGCCCCAGAAGCTGCGCCGGCAGCCCCCCCAGAGAGCGACACCGACCTGCCCGCCTGGCACCACCACGGCCTGGTGGAACCGGAGCAGCTCACACCGATGCTGCGGCACTACGTGGAGCTCAAGCGCGCCCACCCCGACCGGGTGCTGCTCTACCGACTCGGCGACTTCTTCGAGTGCTTCTTCGAAGACGCCATCACCCTCTCGCGCCTGCTGGAGCTCACCCTCACCGGCAAGGAAGGCGGCAAGGGCATCGGCCGGGTGCCGATGGCGGGCATTCCCCACCATGCCGCCGAGCGCTACTGCGGCGAACTGGTGCGCCGCGGCCTCTGCGTGGCCCTCTGCGACCAACTCGAAACCACACCCGCCAAGGGCGAGCTGCTCAAGCGCGGCATCACCCGGGTGCTCACCCCCGGCACGGTGCTCGAGGAAGGCCTGCTGGCCGCCCGCCGCAACAACTGGCTCTGCGCCGTGGTGCTGGAGGGCGCCGGCAGCTCAGCCGCCCGCTGGGGTCTGGCGGTGGCCGATGTCAGCACGGGCGAATTCCGGGTCACCGAGCGCGAAGGCAGCGACGCCCTGCACCAGGAGCTGCTGCAGGTGGAAGCCGCCGAGGTGCTCTGGCCCGCTGCCGCCAGCTCAGACGCCACCAGCCCCGCCTGGTGCCCCGACGCCCTGCGACTGACGCCCCTGCCCCGCACCCCCTTTGAAGCGCTGGAAGCCAGCACCACCCTCAAGCAACGCTTCAGCCTCGCCAGCCTCGCGGGCCTGGGGCTGGGCGAGCTGCCCCTGGCGCTGCGGGCGGCCGGCGGCCTGGTGGCCTACCTCGACAGCACCCTGCAGGAGCAGCAGGTGCCGCTGGATCCCCCCACCACCTGGCACGCCGGCGACCAGCTGGTGCTCGATGCCGCCACCCGCCGCAACCTGGAGCTCACCAAAACCCAGCTGGGCGGCCAGCTGCAGGGCTCCCTGCTCTGGGCCCTGGATCGCACCCACACCGCCATGGGCGGCCGCTGCCTGCGCCGCTGGCTACAGGCGCCACTGGTGGAGCGCGTTGCAATTCTGGAGCGTCAGGGCGGCGTCAGCGAGCTGGTGGCCCAGCGCTCCCTGCGGCTGGCGATCCGCCGGCTGCTGCGGCCCATGGGCGACCTGGAGCGCCTGGCCGGCCGCGCCGGCGCCGGCAGCGCCTCGGCCCGGGATCTGGTGGCCTTGGCCGATGGTCTCGAACGGCTGCCCCAGCTGGCCGCGCAGCTCGCCCAGGCCACCAGCGCCCCGCTGCAGGCCCTGGCCCGCCCCTGGCCCGAGCTCCACACCCTGGCCGCAGCGCTGCGCCACACCCTGCTCGACACCCCGCCCCTGTCGCTCACCGAGGGCGGCCTGATCCACGACAGCGTCGACCCCACCCTTGATGAGCTGCGCAACCAGCTCGACGACCAGGACGCCTGGCTCGCCCAGCAGGAAACCGAGGAGCGCCGGCTCAGCGGCATCAGCACCCTCAAGCTGCAATACCACCGCACCTTCGGCTACTTCCTGGCGGTGTCCAAGGCCAAGGCCGCAGCCGTGCCCGAGCACTGGATCCGCCGCCAGACCCTGGCCAACGAGGAGCGCTTTGTCACCCCTGCCCTACGCCACCGCGAAGGCGCCATCCAGCAGCTCAAGGCCCGCGCCGCCCAGCGCGAATACGAGCTGTTCTGCGCCCTGCGGGCCCAGGTGGGCGAGCAGGCCGCCGCCATTCGCCACGCCGCCCGCCTGGTGGCCGAGCTCGATGTGATCGCCTCGCTGGCCGAGGTGGCCGCCACCAGCGGCTACTGCTGCCCCGAAATCACCGACCCATCCGGCCCCGAAGCCCGCCTACTAACTATCGAAGCCGGCCGCCACCCGGTGGTGGAGCAGCTGCTGGTGGAGGAGCCCTTCACCGCCAACAGCGTGAGCCTGGGCGGCGCTGACCATGGCCCTGACGATGGCGCCGGCCCCGATCTCATCATCCTCACCGGCCCCAACGCCAGCGGCAAAAGCTGCTACCTGCGCCAAACCGGCCTGCTGCAGCTGATGGCCCAGATGGGCAGCTGGATCCCCGCCAAATCGGCCCGCCTCGGCATCGCCGACCGCATCTTCACCCGCGTCGGCGCCGGCGACGACCTGGCGGCCGGCCAGTCCACCTTCATGGTGGAGATGGCCGAAACCGCCAACATCCTTCACCACGCCACGCCGCGCTCCCTGGTGCTGCTCGACGAGATCGGCCGCGGCACCGCCACCTTCGACGGCCTCTCAATCGCCTGGGCCGTGGCCGAACACCTGGCCACCCCGCCCGAGCGCGGCGGCCTCGGCGCCCGCAGCATCTTCGCCACCCACTACCACGAGCTCAACGCCCTGGCCGAGCTGCTGCCCAACGTCGCCAACGCCCAGGTGCTGGTGCAGGAAACCGGCGACGCCCTGGTGTTCCTGCACCAGGTGGCCCCGGGCGGCGCCAGCCGCAGCTACGGCATCGAAGCCGCCCGCCTCGCCGGCGTGCCGGCGGCGGTGGTGCTGCGCGCCCGCCAGGTGCTGGGCCGCATCGAAGCCAACAGCGTCGTGCGCGTGGATCAGGAGGAAGCCGGCGGGGCAGACGGCGCGCTCGCCGCCTGAAGCCAGGCAGCCCGCAGCAGGGCGTTGCAGGCGGCGGCCACCAGTCCGGCTCCGCCCTTGGAGCCCTCGAGCCGGATGTGGGCCAGGCCACTCGCAGCCAGGTGACGCTTGCTCTCCGCCACCCCCACAAACCCCACCGGCATGCCGATCACCAGGGCCGGCTTTGCACCTTGTGCCAGCAACACCTCCAGGGCTGTGGGCGCGCTGCCGATCAGCACCACCGCAGGCTGCTGCAGCTCCGCCAGGGCCGCGGCCATGCCCGCAGCTGTGCGCGTGGAGCCCGCTGGCGCCTGATCCGGCGCCCAATCCAGCACGCTGCGCACCGGGTTGCCGAAGGTGCGCCGCGCCATTGGCGCCACCGCCGCCGCCGCCATCGCCGTGTCGGTGAGGATCGGCGCCCCGGCCGCCAGGGCGGCCAGTCCTGCCTCACAGGCCCCCGGCGACCAACGCAGCTGGGCCGCCAGGCTCGGATCGCCGCTGCTGTGAATCAGCCGCAACAGCACGTCCTGCTGCAAGGGCGTCAGCGGAGCCAGTGCCGCCGCCACCCCCGGCAGCTCCCGAATCAGCCGCAGGCTCTCGCGAAAGATCGGGTGATCAAAGGCCTGCTCAAACGCCTGCTCGCCTTCTGAAGGCATGAACAACGGCAGCAAACTCAGCCCAGGTTGTGCCCTGTCGACGCAAGTGCTCCTAAATTCTGTACAGCCTGTACAGAATTAGGCACACACCCGACGACGACCCCACCGCAGCGCCGTGACCAACCCCGACACAACCCTGGGCGTGGAGGAGGCCCGCCGCCGGCTCCCGGAACTGCTGGAGCGGGCCGCTGCAGGCGAGCACTTCGTCATCCAGCGGCATCGCACCCCGATGGCCGCCCTGGTGCCGCTGGCGGGGCGAGCACCCACCGATCCCCGCAGGCGCCAGCAACAGGTGCAGAGCCTGATGGCTCTGCAGGGCAGCGGCCGCGGCTGCTGGGACCCCAACCAGCGCCACCCGGCGCGGCCGGCACCGCCGCCACCGGCCTTCGTGCAGCCGGTTCAAAACCTCGGCCCCCAGGCTCCAGGGCAACGCACCTTCAATCCGCGGCTGCTAGCCCAGGGCTCGCGAATCGCCCTCGATGGCACGGCCCTGGTGGCGTTCCTGGCAGATGCCAAGAACGCCGGCAAGCATCTCCAACCCCTGATGCAGGGCATCGCCGCGGGCTACTGGATCGGGGTCGTGAGCGCCGTGAGCCTGATCCGGGTGCTCGAGGGGCCCCTGGCCCAAGGCGACGAGGCCCTGGCCCAGCGCTACGCCAAGGCGTTCGACAACCCCCAGCACTGGCAGCTGGTGCCCGCCGATACGGCCATTGCGGCAGCGGCCGTGCGCCTGCGCCGCCAGGAGCCCCAGCTCGATGACAACGCGGCCATCGAGCTGGCCACCGCCATCCAGGCCGGCGCCGCGGTGCTGGTCACCGACCATCCCGCCCTGGCCCAAACTGGCCAGCACCCCGTGCTCAGCGCCCTGCGCCTCTGAGCCCCCACCCCATGCCCATTCACCTGTTCTGGGGCGATGACGAGGCGGCCCGCAACCGTGCCGTGGAGGCACTGGTGCAGGAGCAGCTCGATCCCAGCTGGGCCAGCCTCAACCTCAGCCGCCTCGATGGCAACGACAGCGCCCAGGCGGCCCAGGCCCTGGAAGAGGCCCGCACGCCCCCCTTCGGCGCCGGCGCCCGGGTGGTGGTGCTGCAGCGCAGCCCGTTCTGCAGCCAGTGCCCGGCCGAGCTCGCAGAAGGCTTTGAGGCGGCCCTGGCCCAGGTGGCCGACGGCTGCCACCTGGTGCTGGTCAGCCCCGGCAAACCCGACGCCCGCCTGCGCACCACCAAGGCCCTGCAGAAGCTGGTGAAGGCCGGCGAGGCCAGCGAGCAGAGCTTTGCCCTACCGGCCATCTGGGACGGCGCCGGCCAGGTGGAGCTGGTGAGCCGCACCGCCCGGGAACTGGAGCTGAAGCTGGAGCCGGCCGCCGCCGAAGCCCTGGCCGACGCCGTGGGCAGCGACAGCGCCCGCCTAGCCAGCGAGCTCGAAAAACTGAGCCTCTACGCCGACCCCGACACGCCGATCACCCTGGACGCCGTGCAAGCCCTGGTGGGCGGCCAGAGCACCAGCGCCCTGGCGGTGGGCGATGCGCTGCTAGCGGGTCAGCCGGCCGAGGCCATCGCCCGGCTGGATGCCCTGCTGGAAGCCAATGAACCGGCTCTGCGCATCGTGGCCGCCCTTACCAGCCAGATCCGCGGCTGGCTCTGGGTGACGCTGCTGGAGCGCGCCGGCGAGCAGGACGTGGCCGTGATCGCCAAGGCCGCCGGCATCGGCAACCCCAAACGCATCTACGTGATGCGCAAACAGATCCGCGGCCGCCAGCCCGCCGTCTTCCTGCGCCTGCTCAGCCAGCTGCTCGATGTCGAAGCCGCCCTCAAACGCGGCACAGAAGCCGGCGACGCCTTCCGCGACGGTTTCCTGCTCAGCTCCTAAGCCCAACCCCCACCACAGACCAGGACGGATAATCAACCCTTCTCTCCCAGACCCCCACCGCCGCCGCCCCCGCCATGGCCCTGCTGGTTCAGAAATTTGGTGGCACTTCGGTGGCCGATGTGGAGCGGATTCAGGCGGTGGCCCGCCGCATCGCCCGCTGCCGCGAGGACGGCCATGAACTGGTGATCGTGGTGTCGGCGATGGGCCACACCACCGACCAGCTCACCGGCCTGGCCCGAGCCATCAGCGCCAACCCGCCCCAGCGGGAGATGGACATGCTGCTGGCCACCGGCGAGCAGGTGTCGATCGCCCTGCTCTCGATGGCGCTCCATGCCGAGGGCGTGCCAGCTGTCTCGATGACCGGCACCCAGGCCGGGATCGTCACCGAGTCGGCCCACGGCCGTGCCCGCATCCTCGAGATCCGCACCGAGCGGCTGCAGCGCCTGCTGGCCGAGGGCCAGGTGGTGGTGGTGGCGGGCTTCCAGGGCACCAGCAGCGGCGCCGGCGGCACCCCGGAGATCACCACCCTGGGCCGCGGCGGCTCCGACACCTCGGCGGTGGCCCTGGCCGCAGCGCTCGGGGCCGACGCCTGCGAGATCTACACCGATGTGCCCGGCGTGCTCACCACCGACCCCCGCAAGGTGGCCGATGCGCAGCTGATGGCCACCGTCACCTGCGACGAGATGCTCGAGCTGGCCAGCCTCGGCGCCGCCGTGCTGCATCCGCGGGCGGTAGAGATCGCCCGCAACTACGGCGTGCCCCTGGTGGTGCGCTCCAGCTGGAGCGAGGAGCCGGGCACCCTGCTCACCAGCGGTGTGGCCCGGCCGATTGGCCACGAGGGGCTGGAGCTGGGCAAGCCAGTCGATGGCGCCGAGCTCAATACCGACCAAGCCGTGCTGGCCCTCTCCCACGTGCCCGACCGGCCCGGGGTGGCTGCCCAGCTGTTCGAAGCCCTGGGCGCGGCCGGCCTCAACGTCGACCTGATCGTGCAGGCCACCCACGAAGGGGCTTCCAACGACATCGCCTTCACCCTGGCGGCCGCCGAAAGCGACCGGGCCCAGCTGGTGTGCCGTGAGGTGCTGGCCGGGATGGGGGCAGCGCTGGGGGATGGCGGCGCCCAGCTCAGCGCCGAAGCGGGCCTGGCCAAGCTGAGCATTTCCGGCGCCGGCATCATGGGCCGGCCGGGCGTCGCCGCTCGCCTGTTCGACACCCTGGCCCGTGCCGGCATCAACCTGCGCCTGATCGCCACCAGCGAGGTGAAGGTGAGCGTTCTGGTGGCCGGGCACCAGGCCGCCAAGGCCCTGCGGGCTGCCGCCGAGGCCTTCGAGCTGCCCGATCAGCACCTGCGCCGCGATCCAGGGCCCTGCCATCTGGGCGATCCAGCCGTGCGCGGCGTCGCCCTCGACCGCGACCAGGCCCAGGTGGCCGTGCAGCGCCTGCCCGACCGCCCCGGCACCGCCGCGGCCGTCTGCCGCACCCTGGCCGATGCCGGCATCAGCCTCGACGCGATCGTGCAATCGGAGCGCACCCATGGCGACAGCACAGCTGGCCTGAGCCGCGACATGAGTTTCGTGCTCAAGCGCGACGATCTGGCCCGGGCCGAGCAGACCCTGGCCCCCCTGCTGCGCCAGTGGCCCGGCGCCCACTTCGAGCAAGGGCCCGCCATCGCTCGCATCAGCGCCGTCGGCGCCGGCATGCCCTGCACGCCCGGCACCGCCGCCCGCATGTTCCGCTGCCTGGCCGATGCCGGCATCAACATCGAGCTGATCGCCACCAGTGAAATCCGCACCAGCTGCGTGGTGGCCGAAGCCGACGGCGTGCGGGCGCTGCAGGCTGTCCACGCCGCCTTTAACCTGGGTGGGGCCATCAGCCACCGCGCCGAAGGCACAGAAGCCCCCGTCTGAAACACAAGCCTGGAGGAAGCCTCAGCGCTGGCCCACCAGCTTCTGGCGCAGGGTCTTGATCTTGTCGCGCAGGTTGGCGGCTTCTTCGAAGTCGAGGGCCTTGGCCGCCGCCTTCATCTTGTCTTCGAGCTGCTGAATCAGCTCCGGCAGGGCATCGAGGGGCACCTCGTTGTGCTCGGCCTGCTCGGTGGCCTGCTCCAGTTGGTCGTCGTTGAGCCGGCGCGACACCTCCAGGAAGGCCAGGATCGAATTGCCGGCCCGCTTGCCGGCGGGGGTGGGCGTAATGCCGTGCTTCTCGTTGTAGGCGTGCTGGATGGCACGGCGGCGCTCCGTTTCCGAGATGGCCTTGGCCATCGAATCGGTGAGGTTGTCGGCATAGAGCAAGGCCACCCCCTCGATGTGGCGCGCGGCGCGGCCGATGGTCTGGATCAGGGAGCGCTCGGCCCGCAGGAAGCCTTCCTTATCAGCATCGAGGATCGCCACCAGCGACACCTCCGGCAGATCCAGGCCTTCGCGCAGCAGGTTCACCCCCACCAGCACGTCGTATTCGCCATTGCGCAGGTCCTGAATGATCTCGATCCGCTCGAGCGAGTGGATCTCCGAGTGCAGATAGCGCACCCGCACGCCGTTTTCGGCCAGGTAGTCGGTGAGGTCTTCGGCCATGCGCTTGGTGAGGGTGGTCACCAGCACCCGCTCCCGCTTGTCGGCCCGCACCCGGATCTCGCCCAGCAGGTCGTCCACTTGCCCCTCGGTGGGGCGCACCTCCACGATCGGATCGAGCACACCGGTGGGGCGGATCACCTGCTCCACCACCTGGCCATGGCTCTGCTCCAACTCCCAATTGCCGGGGGTGGCGCTCACAAAGATGGTCTGCTTCGCCTTCTCCCAAAACTCAGAGCCCTTGAGCGGCCGGTTGTCGGCGGCGCTGGGGAGGCGGAAGCCGTGCTCGATCAGCACCTGCTTGCGCGCTTGGTCGCCGTTGTACATGGCCTGCAGCTGGGAGCAGGTGACGTGGCTCTCATCGACCACCAGCAACCAGTCGTCGGGGAAGTAGTCGATCAGGCACTCCGGCGGCGTGCCCGCTTCCCGCCGAGCCAGGTGGCGGGCGTAGTTCTCGACGCCATTGCAGTAGCCCACCTGCTCGAGCATCTCCAGGTCGTAGGTGGTGCGCTGCTCCAACCGCTGGGCCTCCAGCAGCCGGCCCTGGCCGTTGAGCACGTCCAGCCGCTCCCGCATTTCGGTGCGAATCGCCTGGATCGCCTCGGCCAGCCGCTCCTTGGGGGTCACGAAGTGCTTGGCCGGGTAGATGTTGATGCTCTCCAGGCTCTGCAGGATCTCGCCGGTGGTGGGATCCACGTAGCGGATCGCCTCCACCTCATCGCCAAACAGCTCAACCCTCACCAGGCGGTCTTCGTAGGCCGGGCCGATCTCCAGCACATCGCCCCGCACCCGGAAACGGCCGCGCGAGATCTCCAGGTCGTTGCGGGAATACTGGTTGTTCACCAGCTCCCGCAGCGATCCGCGCAGATTGAGCGTTTCGCCCACCTGGAATTTCACGGCCGCCTTGAGGTATTCACTGGGAATCCCCAGGCCGTAGATGCAGCTGATCGAGGCCACCACGATCACATCCTTGCGCTCAAACAACGAGCGCGTCGCCGAGTGGCGCAGCATGTCGATCTCTTCGTTGATCGACGCTGTTTTGGCGATGTAGGTGTCGGAGACGGGCACATACGCCTCCGGCTGGTAGTAGTCGTAGTAGCTGATGAAGTACTCAACGGCGTTGTTCGGGAAGAACTCCCGCAGCTCATTGCAGAGCTGGGCCGCCAAGGTCTTGTTGTGGGCCAACACCAGGGCGGGACGCCCGGTTTGGGCGATCACATTGGCGATCGTGAACGTCTTGCCGGTGCCGGTGGCCCCTAGCAGGGTCTGGTAGCGCTCGCCGCCATCGACGCCCTGCACGAGCCCAGCGATGGCGGTGGGCTGGTCACCCTTGGGCTGGTAGGGGGCGTGGAGTTGGAACGGAACCATCCCCCCATTGTCGGGGTCAGGCCACTGGAGCTGCGGTGATCAGCGCCGCCGCCCGGGTGAAGTCCACGTCGAGGCCCAGCAGGCGCAGGATGATCGCCGACAGCACAGCATACACCACGCCGCCGAGGATCGCGCTCACCAGACCGTTCTTGAGGCGGAACCCCTTGATCAGCCAGGCCGCCAGGCCGAACAGGATCACGGTGATGATCCAGTTGAACAGCAGGCTCACCGGGCTGATCAGCCCGCCCAGGCTGGTAACCGCCCAGATCGGACCAAACACCAGCTTCAACGGCCAGATCAACAGGGTGCCGAGCAGGCCGATCACCACGGCGGCGAGCAGGGCGATCGGGAAGCTGCTCACCTCCACGCCGAGGGGCAGCCAGGCCACGATCAACAGCACGATCGCGCGGATCGGCCACTGCAACAGCCACATCAACGAACCCATGACAACCAGGCAGGGATCAACTCCCGCAAGGTAGTCATGGGTTCAGCAGGGCACCACAGAGCCTGGCGTCAACCGGCAACTGTTGCGCCAGCCGCCACACCCACGGCCAGACCGCTGCCCAGCGCCTCCCGCAGGCCGCGCACCACCGCCACCATCGCCAGCGGGTCCGCCAACCGGTTGACGGCCGAGCCCACGCCCACCCCGGCGGCGCCGGCGGCAATCGCCAGCGGCAGGGTGACGGCCGACAAGCCAGAGGCGCACAGCACGGGAGCCTCACAACCGGCCGCGAGAAGGGCACGGCTGATCGCATGGGCCGCCGCCAGGGTGGGGGCCGCCTTCTCGATCAAGCCGAGGGTGCCGGCGCTGAAGGGCTTGGCGCTGGTACCGCCCTCGGTCTGGATGATGTCGGCGCCGGCAGCCACCAGATCCACCGCCAGCTGCTCCTGCTGGTCGAGGGGCAGCACGTGGGGCACGGTGACGCTCAGCACCACCTGGGGCAGCAGGGCGCGGGTGCGGCGGGTGAGCTCGAGCACCTCGGCGGCGTCGAAGATCCGGCCCTGGGGATAAAAGGCGTCGTAGTTGCCGATCTCCACCATGGCGGCGCCGGCGGCCACGGCGGCGGGGAACAGCTCAGGCTCCACGGCGCTGACGCAGATCGGCAGGTGGCTGGCTTCGGCCGCGCGCCGCACCAGCGCCGGATCACAGGCCACATCAATCAGGTCGGCGCCGCCCTGGCCGGCCGCCTGGCTGATGCGCTCCACGGCGGCAGCATCGAAGTTGGTGAGGCCGGCGATCACCTTGAGCAGGCGACGCTCGGCCACCGCGGCCTGCAGCGCGCTGGGCAGCTGATCGAGACGCGACTTCGCAACCATGGGATGCAACCGTTTGGATAGTGGGGTGATTCTCCCATCCGGGCCACGCTGGAGCCCCGACCACCTGCGCCTGCACCGCCACCTGAGGCGCCACCCGGAGCTGCTGCCGGAAGGGGCCACCCTGCTGCTGGCGGTATCCGGCGGCCAGGATTCCATGGCGATGCTGGCCCTCCTGCTCGACCTGCAGCGGCTGCACCAGTGGCACTTACAGCTCTGGCACGGCGATCACCGCTGGCGCCCCGAATCCGGCCGCCAGGCTGCCGAGCTGGCCGCCTGGACCGCCGCCCAGGGGCTGACACTCCACATCGATCGCTGGGAGCAACCGCCCGCAGCGCCCAACACCACTGATCAGCACAGTGAAGCCGGCGCCCGCGCCTGGCGCTACGGCCAGCTGGAGGCCCGAGCCCGGGAGCTGGGGGCCAGCCACGTGGTGACGGCCCACACCGCCAGCGACCGGGCCGAAACCCTGCTGCTGCACCTGGCCCGCGGCAGCCACCGCCGCGGTCTGGCCAGCCTGCGCAGCCTGCGCCCCCTCGCCGCCGGCTCGAGCCCGCTGCTGCTGGCGCGGCCCCTGCTGACCTTCTCCCGCGCCGACACGGGCCGCCTCTGTGCGCAACTGGATCTGCCCTTGTTGCACGACCCGTGCAACAACGACCGCCGCTACAGCCGCAACCGCGTCCGAGCCGAGGTGCTGCCCGTGCTGGAAGCCCTGCATCCCGGCGCCGCAGTGCGCATCAGCACCCAGGCCGAGCGGCTGGTGGACGAGGTGAACTGGGGTGGCGAACTGGTGGACCTGGCCCTGCAAGCCCTCGGCAGCACCAGCGCCTCGCAAGCCACGCCAGCCCTGCAACGCCAGTTGCTGGTGGGCCTGGCGCCCGCCAACCAGCGCCAGCTGCTGCACCGCTGGCTCGAGCGCCACACCAAGCAGGTGCTGGCGGCCCGCCCCCTGGAAGACGTGCGGCAGCGGCTGCAATCCGGCCAGGCTCCCGGCAGCGCCCATCTGGGCGCGGGTTGGCAGCTGCGCTGGGATCGCTCCACACTGTGGCTCGACCCTCCTGCCCCACCGCCGCCGCCATGACCGCCGCCTCCATGGCCGCCACACCAGACCCTCTGCAACAGCGTTACGAGGCGATTGAGCGGGTGTACAGCGAACGGCGGTGGGACGACGTGGCCCGGCGGAGCGAAGAACTGCTGCTGGAGCTACCCGACGACGCCGGCCATCCCCTGCGCCAGCGCCTGCAGCTGCTGCTCGGTCACACGTATCTGTATGGCTACCAGGACGCCGCCACGGCATCCGGCTTCTACAGCCGGGTGCACGCCGCCACCCAGGAGCCGGTGCTGCTGGACATTGCCGCCCTGGGCCTGCAGCAGTGCACCAGCCAAACGGCCACCCCGCCGACACCCGAACCGGCCCCAGCAGAGGCAACGTCCGTCGCCATGCCCGCCATGCCCTGGATGGAGCAACTGGGTGGGATCGATCCTGCAGCCCAAGCAACGGTGCCGGAGGTGGCGGTGGAGGTGATCGAAGAACCCGAACTGATCGCGGTGGCGCAAGCCAATCCTGCGAGTGCAGAGGAGCTGGACGTCGCCATTCGCGCCGAGAGCCCTGCCCCTACCGCTGAGCCCATCAAGGGGCTCAGCCCCGAGGAGATGGCCGAGCTCTCCAAGGGGCTGTTGCGGGTGGTGATCCGCTGAGACCGCCTGAACCGGGGCCTCAGCCCACGGCTGCGGCGGAGCGGCGACGGCGGGTGCGGCCGGCGGGTTCGGGCTCAAGCTCGGCTGGCGCCGATGTTTTCACAGCCACAGCCGTGGCCGCCGCGGGGGCAGCTGCAGCGGGAGCGCCAACGGCAGCAAGCTGACGCTGGGGTGCCGGAGCTGCCCCGTCGCGGCCACGGCCGCCTCCATCACGGCCACCATCGCGACCACCCCGACCCCGGGGAGCCGGGCGGCTATCGGGCTCGGCATCGGCGCGGCCTTTGTAAGCCGGCGTGCCGGCAGGGGCAGGCTGCACCAGGCAGATGATCAGGGGCTCCACCTGCAGCTCGCGGCGCAGGCGGCGCTGCAGGCCTACCTCCACCTCGCGCTGCACGCCCACCCAATCCACGTCGGGAGCCTTGCCCCCGGTGTTGCGGCAGAGCTGGTTCCAGCGGTTCTCCAGCACCCAGCCGATTTCCCGCTCGGCCCACATCGAGAGCTTGCGGGCATCGGCCGTGGTCACCACACCACGGATATTCACCCGCGGCGGCGCGGCCATCACACCGTCGGTGCTGATCACAGCCAGCAGAGTGATCACGCCGTCTTCCGCCAACTGCTGGCGCTCCTTGAGCACCCGCGCATCGACGATGCCGTTGCGGGAGGCGTCGAGCAGCTCGATGCCGGCCTTCACCGGATCGCCCTTGCTGATCGAATCGGGGCTGAGCTGCACCACGTCACCGTTGTCGATGATCAGGATGTTGTCGGCCGGCACGCCCATCGATTGGGCGGTTTTGCTGTGGGCCACCAACATGCGGTGCTCCCCGTGCACCGGCACGAAGTATTTGGGCTTGGTGAGGGCCAGCATCAGCTTCTGGTCTTCCTGGAAGCCGTGGCCAGACACGTGGATGCCCTCGCCCTTGCCGTAAACCACCTTGGCGCCGAGCATCATCAGCCGGTCGATGGTGTTCACCACCGAGATGGTGTTGCCCGGAATCGGGCTGGCCGAGAAGATGATCGTGTCGGAGCTCTTCACCTGCACCTGGGGATGCTCACCGCGGGAAATGCGGCTCAGGGCGGCGAGGGGCTCACCCTGGCTGCCGGTCATCAGCAACAGGGTTTCGCGGTCGGGCAGATCACGGATCTGCTTGATCGGCACGAACAGATCGTCGGGGGCGCGCATGTAGCCCAACTCGCGCGCCTTGGCGATCACGTTGAGCATGGAGCGGCCCAGCAGACCCACCTTGCGGCCGTTCTTGAGGGCCAGCTCCAGGATCATCGACACCCGGTGAATCGAGCTGGCGAAGGTGGTGATGATCACCCGGCCTTCCGCCTGGGAGATGTGGCGATCCAGGCAGGGGAACACCGAGCGCTCGGGGGGGCAGAAGCCCGGCACCTCCGCGTTGGTGGAGTCGCTGAACAGGCACAGCACGCCCTGGTCGCCGTAGTGGGCTAGGCGGGCCATGTCGAAGGTTTCGCCATCCACCGGGGTGTGGTCAAACTTGAAGTCGCCGGTGAAAATCACCGTGCCCACCGGGCTTGTGATCGCCAGCGAGAAGCTGTCAGCCATCGAGTGGGTGTTGCGGATGAACTCCACCGAGAAGTGCTGGCCCACCTTCACCACATCGCGGGGGGCGACGGTTTGCAGGATGGTGCGATCCATCACACCGGCCTCCTCCATCTTGCCGGTGAGCATGGCCAGCGCCAGACGCGGGCCATGAATCACGGGGATGTTGAAGTTCTTGAGGTGGTGGGCAATGCCACCGATGTGATCTTCGTGACCGTGGGTCACGATCATGCCGCGGATGCGCTTCTGGTTTTCCTTCAGATAGCTGGTGTCCGGCATCACCACGTTGACGCCGTGCATGCCATCGCTGGGGAAGGCCAGGCCGGCATCCACCAGCATGATGTCGTCGCCGTACTCGAACACGCAGGTGTTCTTGCCGATCTCATGCAAACCGCCGAGGGGGATCACCCGCAGGGCTGGCTTCTTGATAGTGGATGGCTTGGCACCGTTGGAATGGGTCATACAAACAAAAACGATTTAGGGAATGGAAACAATCGGAACGGAACTGGTCTCAAGCCTTGGCGTCAGGTAGGACGCAGGGCGGCCAGGGTTTCAGAGAGGCGTTGTCGCACGTCGGCGGTGGCAGAAAGCAATGGAAGACGGGGGGCACCCACCGGCCAGCCGCAGAGCTCCAGGGCGGCTTTGACGGGGATGGGATTGGTGGTGCAGAACAGCGCCTTGCAGAGGGGCAACAGCTGCTCATGCAGGGCTAGGGCCTCGGCGAAATCGCCGGCAAGGAAGGCGCGGATCATGGCGCTGATCTCGGGCCCAGCCAGATGGCTGGCCACACTCACCACGCCCGCCGCCCCCACCGCCAGCATCGGCAGGGTGAGGGCGTCGTCGCCGCTGTAGATGGCAAGGCGGTCGCCGCAGAGGGCCCGCAGGGCACTCACCTCTTCGGTGGTGCCGCTGGCGGCCTTGAAGCTCACCACGTTGGGGCAGTCGAGCAGCCGGGCCACGGTGGCCGGCTCCAGGCTTGTGCCGGTGCGGCCCGGGATGTTGTAAAGCATCAGCGGCAGCTCAGGAGCCGCCGCAGCCACGGCGCGGAAATGGGCTTCCAGGCCGTCCTGGGGGGGCTTGTTGTAGTAAGGAACCACCACCAGGGCGCCGTCGGCACCGAGGGCCGCCGCCTCCCGGGTGGCTTCCACCGCCTCGGCGGTGCAGTTGCTGCCACTACCGGCAATCAGCTTGGCGCGGCCGCCCACGGCACCCTTCACCGCCGCAAACAAGGCATGCTGCTCAGCCCAGCTGAGGGTGGGCGACTCGCCGGTGGTGCCGCACACCACCAAGCCATCGGACCCCTGGCTCACCAGGTGCTCGGCCAACCGGGCCGTGAGCGCCAGATCCACCGAACCATCGGCGGCAAACGGCGTCACCATCGCCGTCAGCACGCGCCCAAATGGCGCGGACGACCCCTGGGCGAGGCTCAAGCGGCACCTCCTGGCACTTCTGTCGGGCCCTGGATCAGCAGTTCGGCGATCTGGATGGCGTTGAGGGCCGCACCCTTGCGGATCTGATCGCCGCAGAGCCACAACTCCAGGGCGTTGGGCTCGCTGAGGTCCTGGCGGATGCGACCCACGGCCACAGGATCCCGGCCGGTCACGTCGGTGGGCATGGGGAAGCGGTTGGCTTCGAAGTTTTCCAGCAGCTCCACGCCGGGCGCCACCGCCAGCAGGGCGCGGGCCTCGTCCACCGTGAAGGGCTCGTGAAACTCGATGTTGACGGCTTCCGAGTGGGCCCGCAGCACCGGCACCCGCACACAGGTGGCCGAGAGCCGCAGCTCGGGCGTGCCCATGATCTTGCGGGTCTCGTTGACCATCTTGAGCTCCTCCTCGCAGTAGCCGTTGGGCTGCAGCGGCGAGTTGTGCAGAAACAGGTTGAAGGCCAGCGAGTGGGGCAGCACCTCACTCACCGGTTCGCCCCCGTCGAGCACCGTGCGGCTGAGGTTGCGCAGCTCCTCCATGGCGCGGGCCCCGGCCCCGCTGGCGCTCTGGTAAGTGCTCACCACCACGCGACGGATCGCCCGCTTGGCCGCCAGGGGAGCCAGGGCCAGGGTGAGCAGGATCGTGGTGCAGTTGGGGTTGGCGATGATGCCGCGATGGCCGAAGGCAGCCTCCGGATTCACCTCGGGCACCACTAGCGGCACCTCAGGGTCCATGCGGAAGGCACTGGAGTTGTCGATCACCACGGCGCCGGCGCTCGCCGCCACCGGGGCCCACTGCTTGGACACCGAGCCACCGGCGGAGGCCAGCACCACATCCACCCCGTCAAAGGCCGAGGCCTCCACGGGCTGAATCGTGAGCGCCTGGTCGCGCCAGTGCAGGCTCTGGCCCGCGGAGCGGGGCGACGCCAAGGGGATCAGCTCCGCCACGGGGAACTGCCGCTCGTCGAGCAACTCCAACAACTCCTGGCCCACCGCGCCAGTGGCGCCTAATACCGCCACCCGCAGGGGTCGGTTGGGAAGGGAAATGGGGGTGGGGGAAGGGGCGGTCTGGGCGGCGGTCAAGGGAGCGGGAATGGAATCAAAAGCTGGTGGCGGAAGCGGAACGGGCTGAAACGGACCCGTGCCGGGTGCAAGAAGCTGCCGCAAAGAACGGGTCTGCATCCAGACCGCAGCTTTGCTGATTGGGAAGCTATCGCCTTCGTCGTGCGCCGAGTGAACAATACGCGTTCAGAGCTCGGAACGGTCAGTTTCTAAGATGAATGGCTGCAACTGTTTTCCATGAGCTCTGCCGCCGCCACCGCCACGCTGACCGTCAAGGCCACCCCCCGCCCGGGCAGCCGCGTGGCCCTGGAGGTGGCCATCCCCGCCGGCCGCAGCCAGGCCAGCTACGACGCGGCCGTGGAGAAGCTGAGCCGCAGCATCAAGCTGCCCGGCTTCCGCAAGGGCAAGGTGCCCCGCCCGGTGTTGCTGCAGCAGATCGGCCCCCTGCGCATCCGGGCCACCGCCCTGGAAGACCTGGTGGATGCCGCCTTCCGCGACGCCCTAGAGCAGGAGCCGGTGGCGGCCATCGGCCGGCCGGAGCTGAGCGAGGGCTTTGAGGCCGTGCTGGAGCGCTTCGAACCCGGCAGCGCGCTCACGATCACCCTGGAGCTCGACGTCGAGCCCACCCCCAGCCTCAAGGCCACCAAGGGGCTCAAGGCCGAGGCCGAAGCGATCGCCTATGACGCCGCCCGCGTGGACGAGCTGATCGACCAATCGCGCAAGCAGCTCGCCACCCTGGTGCCGGTGGAGGGCCGCTCGGCCGCCAGTGGCGACGTGGCGGTGCTCAGCTTCAGTGGCGTTTACACCGACACCAACGAGGCGATCAGCGGCGGTAGCAGCGATGCCATGGAGGTGGAGCTGGAGGAGGGCCGCATGATCCCGGGCTTCGTTGAGGGCGTGATCGGCATGGCGGTGGGCGACAGCAAAACCATCGACTGCCAGTTCCCCGAGAGCTACCCCCAGGAGGACGCCGCCGGTCGAGCGGCCCGCTTCGAGATCAGCCTCAAAGACCTCAAGAGCCGGGAGCTGCCCGCCCTCGACGACGCCTTCGCCCAACAGGCCAGCGACAAAGCCACCCTGGCGGAGCTGCGCGCCGATCTGGAAACCCGTCTCAAGGACGACGCCGAGCGCCGGGCCAAGGCCAGCCGTCACGACGCCCTGCTCGCCGCCCTGGTGGAAGAGCTCGAGGTGGAGCTGCCCGAAACCCTTGTGCAGCAGGAAATCCGCAACCTGGTGGAGCAGACCGCCGGCCAGATCGCCCAGCAGGGGATGGACGTCAAAAAGCTGTTCACCCCCGACCTGGTGCGCAGCCTGATGGACACCTCCCGCCCCGAGGCCGAGGAGCGTCTGCGCCGCAGCCTGGCCCTCAAGGCCCTGGCCACCGCCGAAAAGATCGAGGTGGAAGCCCAGGAGCTGGAGGCCAAGGTGAAGGAGATCAGCCGCGGCCTCAGCCAGCAGGGCAACATCGATCCCGAACGGCTGCGCCTGGCCGTGGCCGACGACCTGCTGCGGGACAAGCTGCTGGAGTGGCTGGAAGCCAACAGCACCATCACCGAAAAAGCTCCCGAGGACGACGCTCCGGGGAGCGGTGATGAGGCCAAGCCCAAGGCGAAAGCCAAAGCGAAAGCAACCAAGGCCGACAAGGGCGACGCCTGATCCGGGCCCGGTGCCCGGTCAAAGCCCATAGATTGCAACCACGAGTCCTCCCCCGCGCGTGATCGACGCCACCATCCGCCATCCCATCCACAGCAGCTGGAGCCCCAGCGGCTCCCCCGGGGTGCTGCCCACGGTGGTGGAGCAGTCGGGCAAAGGCGACCGCGCCTTCGACATCTACTCGCGCCTGCTGCGCGAGCGGATCATCTTCCTGGGCACCGGCATCGACGACCAGGTGGCCGACTCCCTGGTGGCCCAGCTGCTGTTTCTTGAAGCCGAAGATCCGGAAAAGGACATCCAGATCTACGTGAATTCGCCCGGGGGCTCGGTGACGGCCGGCCTGGCCATCTACGACACCATGCAGCAGGTGGCGCCCGACGTGGTGACCATCTGCTATGGCCTGGCGGCCTCGATGGGCGCCTTCCTGCTCTCGGGTGGCACCAAGGGCAAGCGGCTCGCCCTGCCCAACGCCCGGATCATGATTCACCAGCCCCTCGGCGGCGCCCAGGGCCAGGCCATCGACATCGAAATCCAGGCCAAGGAAATCCTGTTCCTCAAGGACACCCTCAATGGCCTGATGGCCGAGCACACCGGCCAACCGCTCGAAAAAATCACCGAAGACACCGACCGCGACTACTTCCTTTCGCCGGCGGAAGCGGTTGAATACGGCCTGATCGACCGGGTGGTGACTGACTCGAGCCCGGTTTGATCCTTAAGGTCGGCTGACGAACCGTCGTTTCCCGTCGATCCTGGACCCAGGCCCCCTGCCCGCCCGTCGCCGCCCCGAATGGCCAAGTTCGACGCCCACCTGAAGTGCTCGTTCTGCGGCAAATCGCAGGAACAGGTGCGCAAGCTGATCGCCGGTCCAGGCGTCTACATCTGCGATGAATGCATCGATCTCTGCAACGAGATCCTGGATGAGGAGCTGGTGGACGGCCAGGGCAGCAGCAGCAGCGGCGGCGGGCGCCATACCCCGGACACCAGCCGCAGCAAGTCGCCTGCCAAGAAAACCTCCAAGCCTGCCCCCACCCTGGCGGAGGTGCCCAAGCCCCAGGAGATCAAGGCCTTCCTCGACCGCCAGGTGGTGGGTCAGGAAGAAGCCAAGAAAAACCTGTCCGTGGCGGTGTACAACCACTACAAGCGTCTGGCCTGGCAGGGCGACGGCAAGGGTGAAACCGACCAGACCGCCACGCGCCTGCACAAGAGCAACATCCTGCTGATCGGCCCCACCGGCTGCGGCAAGACCCTGCTGGCCCAAACCCTGGCCGACATGCTCGACGTGCCCTTTGCGGTGGCCGACGCCACCACCCTCACCGAGGCGGGCTACGTCGGCGAAGACGTGGAAAACATCCTGCTGCGCCTGCTGCAGAAGGCCGATCTGGATGTGGAGCAGGCCCAGCGCGGCATCATCTACATCGACGAGATCGACAAGATCGCCCGCAAGAGCGAAAACCCCTCGATCACCCGCGATGTGTCCGGCGAGGGAGTGCAGCAGGCGCTGCTGAAGATGCTGGAGGGCACCGTGGCCAACGTGCCGCCCCAGGGCGGACGCAAGCATCCCTATCAAGACTGCATCCAGATCGACACCAGCCAGATCCTGTTCATCTGCGGCGGTGCCTTTGTGGGCCTCGAAGATGTGGTGCAGAAGCGGATGGGCCGCAATGCCATCGGCTTCCTCAACGCCGATGGCAGCAGCCGGCCCCGCAGCGGCAAGGATCGTCATGCGGCGGAGGTATTGCGCCACCTCGAACCCGAAGACCTGGTGCGCTACGGCCTGATTCCCGAATTCATCGGGCGCCTGCCGGTGAGCGCGGTGCTCGAACCCCTCGACACGCCCGCCCTGGAGGCCATCCTCACCGAACCGCGCGACGCCCTGGTCAAGCAGTTCCAGACGCTGCTGAGCATGGACAACGTCGCACTGGAGTTCGAACCGGGGGCCGTCGAAGCCATCGCCATCGAGGCCCACCGCCGCAAGACCGGCGCCCGGGCCCTGCGGGGCATCGTGGAGGAGCTGATGCTCGATCTGATGTACGACCTGCCCTCCCGCAAGGACGTCAAAGCCTTCACCGTGACCCGGGAGCTGGTGGAGCAGCGCAGCAAGGGTCAGGTGGTGCCGCTGAGCGCCGGCAACCTCGACGAAGCCCAACAGGCCAGCGCCTGAGGCCGGACCCCGCTGCCCCTGCACCGATGTCCGCCGCCGACCACCTGCAGGTGCCGCGCCAGCACGGCCTATTCCTGCACCACGGCATCGACCTGGGCGACGGCAGCGTGGCCCACTACCTGGAGGGGCGCGAAATTCTGCGCAGCCCGGTGGCGGAGTTCAGCCGCGACGAACCGGTGGCGGTGGTGCCCTACGCCGAAGGCACCTGCTCGCCGGCCGGAGTGACCCTGCGGCGGGCCATGGGTCGGCTGGGCGAGCAGAACTACAACCTGCTGTTCAACAACTGCGAGCACTTCGCCCACTGGTGCAAAACCGGCCGCCACCGCAGCGCCCAGGTCGAAGACTGGCTGCACACCGGCAGCCTCGGGGCCCTGGCCTTCGGTCAGTGGATGCCCGCCGCCGTGCTCACTGGCGCCAGGCTGCTGCTGCGCCAGAACACCCAAGTGGAGAAGGGCAAGGAGCTGGCCCGCCGCAGCCTGGCCCAACTCGACCAGCTGCGCCTGAGCCTGCAGCAGAAGCTGGAGGAGGAGCTGAGCCGGGCCGAGGCGCGCTGGGGCCAGGAGCGTTTTGAAAGCCTGCGGCTCGCCGCCCAAAACCTGGCCGACCGGCTCACGGAGGTGGAAGAACTGGAAGAGCGGCTGCGGCGTCAGTTCGAACCGGGACAGGACCAGTAACCTCAAGCGGCGATGTCCAGCTACCAGCCCCTCCACCACAAGTACCGGCCCCAGCGCTTCGACCAGCTGGTGGGCCAGGAGGCGATCGCCGCCACCCTGGGCAACGCCCTGCGCACCGGCCGGATCGCCCCGGCTTACCTGTTCTGCGGCCCGCGCGGCACCGGCAAAACCTCCAGCGCCCGCATCCTGGCTCGCTCGCTCAACTGCATCGGCAGTGAGGGGCCCACACCCGAGCCCTGCGGGGTGTGCGAGCTGTGCACCTCCATCGCCGCCGGCAACGCCCTCGATGTGATCGAGATCGACGCCGCCTCCAACACCGGCGTCGACAACATCCGCGAGCTGATCGAGCGCTCCCGCTTCGCACCGGTGCAGGCCCGCTGGAAGGTGTACGTGGTGGACGAGTGCCACATGCTCTCCACCGCTGCCTTCAACGCCCTGCTCAAAACCCTCGAAGAGCCGCCACCGCGGGTGGTGTTCGTGCTGGCGACCACCGACCCCCAGCGGGTGCTGCCCACGATCCTCAGCCGCTGCCAGCGCTTCGATTTCCGCCGCATCCCCCTGCAGGCTCTGGAGCAGCACCTGGGCTGGATCGCCGAGCAGGAGTCGATCGGCATTACCCCCGAAGCCCTGCACGTGGTGGCCCAGCGGGCCCAGGGGGGCCTGCGCGACGCCGAGAGCCTGCTGGATCAGCTCAGCCTGCTGCCGGCACCGATCGAGGCCACGGCGGTGTGGGAGCTGCTGGGGGCGGTGCCGGAACAGGAGCTGCTGGCGCTGGCCCGGGCCTTGGCTGGCGCCGAACCCCTCGCCCTGCTGGAGGGCAGCCGGGAGCTGCTGGAGCGGGGCCGGGAGCCCGCCGCGGTGCTGCAGGGGTTGGTCAGCCTGCTGCGGGATCTGGTGCTGGCCGGCACCGCCCCCGACCGGCTCGAGCTCACCAGCGTGTCGCCCCAGTTCCGCGCCGAGCTGCCCGATCTGGCCCGCTCCATCGGCAAGGCGCGCCTGCTGCAGTGGCAGGCCCAGCTCAAGGGCAGCGAGCAGCAACTGCGCCACAGCGTCAACCCGCGCCTGTGGCTGGAGGTGCTGCTGCTGGGCCTGCTGGCCGAACCGGTTGCCACAGCAACAGCGGCTCCGGTGGCCGCTCCAGTCTCCGCGCCTGCATCAACCCCCGCACCCGCCCCAGCTCCAGCGCCAAGTCCTGTGGCCGCGGCCGCCCCCCTGCCGGCCACCCCGGCACCACCAGCGGCGGCGGCGGCACCAGCTGCGGCAGCCGAAAACACCACCAACCTGCCAGAGCTGTGGCAACAGATCCTGGCCGGGCTGGAGCTGCCTTCCACCCGCATGCTGCTGTCCCAGCAGGCCCAGCTGGTGCGCCTCGACGAGCGCCGGGCGGTGGTGCAGGTGGCCGGCAACTGGATGGCCATGGTGCAGAGCCGCGCCTCCCTGTTGGAGGCCGCCGTGGCCAAGGCCCTGGGCAGCCCGCGGCAGCTGGTGTTGGAAGGCGGGGGCGAACACACGCCCCCCCCCAGCGCCGCCCCAGCGCCAGCGGTCGCCCGGGTGATCGCGCCCCCAGCTCCTGCCGCAACTCCAGCGGCCGTGACCCCGCCCGCGTCGGTGGCCATGAACCCAATGGCCCAGCCGGCTGCGGCTGCGATTCCAACGCCTGCTCCAACCCCCGCTCCAGCTCAAGCTCCAGCGCCGGCTCCAGCTCAGGCCGCTCCCCTCGATGAGAAGGCCCGTCGGCTGGCCGAGTTCTTCAACGGCGAGGTGATCGAACTCGATGGCCCCCTCGACGGCATTCCCTCCAACGAAGCGGCGGCCTGAACCACGGCGGTCTGAACCACCCAGAGCTCAGATGATCCCTCTGGCTCAGGCGGTGGCCGGATCCTCGATCGGGGCCTCCTCGTCTTCGCCGAGGTGCATGGTTTTGGCCCACACCAGGGTCTTGGGCAACACGGCCATCCGCAGGCTGGTCCAGGGAATCACCACAAACCAGTGGGCCAGATAGGCGATGCCCAGGGCCAGGTTCCAGGGATTCATCGCCGGCAGCGCCGGGCCTTCGCCAGGACGGCGGCAGCCGGCCAGGATCGCGCCGCCCGAGAGACCGAAGGCCACAAACGACAGGGGCCAGATCGTCGGTGGGGTGCGGGTGAGCACGGCGCCCAGCAGATCGGCGATCGCCACCACGGGCAAGACGTACTGAAGCAGGAAAAAGCTGGCCAGATCGAGTTTCTGAGTGCCGTTGAGCCGATCCGAGAGCAAGCCCGGCCCGTAGTCGAAGAAGCGCTGCAGGCCTCCTTCGGCCCAGCGCTGACGCTGGCGCCACAGGGCCGCCAGGCTGAGCACGGCCTCCTCCTGCACCGGCGGGTCCCACAGGATCCCGATCGGCTGACCATCAAGCAGCAACCGGAAACTGAGGTCGAGGTCGTCGGTGACCGTGGCCTCGTTGAAGCCACCGCTGCTGAGCAGGGCATCGCGGCGCAGCAACTGGCCGTTGCCCCGCAGCTCCGCCACACCGCCCACCGCCAGTCGGCCCTGCTGGATCACCGCATCCAGGGCCATCTCCATGGCCTGGGCCCGGGTGAGCCAGTTGGCGTTGGCATTCACCTCCGCCTTGCGCAGCTGCACCGCCGACCAGCCACCCGCTTCGGCGTAGGGGATCAGCCGCTCCAGGGTGTCGCTCTGGAGATCGGCGTCGGCATCGAGCACAAACATCCAGCGCCCCTGCAATTGCTGCAGCACGAGGTTGAGGGCACCGGATTTGCCACCGCCGGCATCGGGCTCCCGGCGCAGCACCTGCAGAAAAGGGTGGCGCTCCTGCAGCTCCGCCAACACCTGGGGGGTGCGGTCGCGGCTGGCGTCGTCGATCACCCAGAGCCGCAGCTGGCCATCCGGGTAGCGCAGCTGGGCGATGCGCTCCACCAGCCGGCCGATCACGGCCTGCTCATCGCGGGCGGCCACCACCACATCCACCGCCGGCAGCGGCTCAGGGGGCTGGGGGGGGTCTGCCGCAGGGGGAGACGCGGGGCGGAAAGCCTGCAACAACACCGTGCGCAAGCTGTAGCTCCCCAGCAGCAGCGCCAGGCTGAGGGCAGGAATCAGGCGCAGGGATTCGGAGAGCCAGTGGGGGGCCAGCCCCGCCCAGCCGCAACCGATCAGGAAGAGGGCCGACTTGCCACGACGGTGATCGGTGGAACGGTCACCCGCAGCCATGGCGATCCCGGAAGTGGCCGAACTCTAAAGGGAGCCTGCGGCAGGGCTGTGGGGCCCCATGGGGTTGGCACCTGGCAAGGCGTCCAAGGGCTGCAGGCTGGTGCCCGGGTAATAGAGCTCGAGAATGCGCGCCAGGCTCCAGCCGCGCCGGGCCAGATCGATGGCACCGGCCTGCGACAAACCGGCGCCATGGCCAAAACCACCGCCCTCAAAACGCCAGCGCCCCAAACCATCGGGCCTCACCACAAACAACGTGCTGGGCAACTGCCGCAGGGTGCGGCGGATGGCATCGCGCCGCAGCACCAGGCGCTGCGGGGCACCAGCCGAGCCCTTCGCCTCGATCTCCAGGGCCAGCACCCGGCCGCTGGGGCCCCGCTGCAGCACCGCCACACGGGTGGGGGCAGCCAGTGGCAGGGCGGCACGGCTGAGGGCCTGCTGGATCTGGGCGGCATCGAGGCTGCGGCTCCAGCGGAAGCGGGGATGGTCGAAGCCGTAGGCCTGGGCGGTGGCGGCCAGGGCCGCCGGCACGCGGGCTGGCTCCAGGGGCAGGGCCACGCGGGCCTGCACGGCAGGTGATGCATCCACCCGCGGCCGCAGGTAGGGCAGGGCCTCGCCGCTCCACACCTCCTCAAACCCAGCCGCAATGCCGCCGTTGGTGGCGTGATACACCGCATGAATCGGGGCGCCTTGCCAGGCCAACACCTGGTGGCGGGTGGCCCCGATCGCCTGGCGCACCGCCGCACCGGCCTGGCGCGGATCGCCATACACCTGGCACTGGGTGTCGGCGCAGAGGTGGTAGCCATCCACCGCAAACCGCTCCTGGTTGCGCACGGCCCAGGTGCGGGCGAGCACCGCCTGGGCTGCCAAGGCGGCCGGGGGAGCACCGGCCCCGATCTCGTGGGGCACCACGCCGAGCAGATAGCGCTCCAGGGGCACCTCCTCCACCAGCGTCCAGCTGCCGTAGGCATCGCTCTGCAGCCGGAACGGGCCGGCAAACACGCCCCCCTGCCAACGCAGGCCCCCCGGCGCCTCGAGTCGCAACGGGCCCTCCAGCAGCAGCGGGCCATCGGGGCGCCGCAGCTCCAACACCAGGCGCTGGCGCTGCAGCTGCTCCAGCCGCCGCACGATTACCCCCGCAGGCACGGGCGCATCGGCAGCGGCCCACACCTCCCACTCCCCCGGATGGGCGATCACCGGGCTGGCTCCGGCCTGGCGCCAGCGGGCTGCAGCCTCCTGGGCACTTTCATGACTGGCGAAGGGGCCCCACACCTGGCGCCGCAGGTTGAGGGGATCGGCCAGGGGCTCGCTGCGCCAGTGCAGCTGCAGCTGGGGCGCCTGAAACCGCTGGCCGCTGGCGGTTTGCAGGGTGAGGTTGCCGGCCGCACTGCGCAGCTCCAGGGGAGCCGGCGGGCGCAGATGGGCCGCCAGGGCCACCCAGAGCACGGGTGAGGCAGCGGCCAGCGCCGGTAGGGGCGGCACGGGCCAATGCAGGGCAGAGGGGGGCACCGCCGCCGAGGGAACCGGAGGCACCGCCGCCCGACAGCCCCCGGCCAGCAGCAGCGAACCCATCCAGACCGCCGCCGGCAACAGCGATTGGGGCGGGGAGATCCGGGAGGAGGGCATCGCGGTGGGTCGGGGGTCTTGGTGGAAGGCACTGCCACGTCGTACTCTGCTTGTTTGTGCCCGCCGCGACGCGAGACATGCCGAAGCTCAAGACCCGCAAAGCAGCCGCCAAGCGGTTCAAGGCCACCGGCAGCGGCAAGTTCCTGCGTCGTCGGGCTTTCCGCAGCCACCTGCTCGACCACAAGAGCCCCAAGCGCAAGCGCTACCTGGGCACCATGGCGGTGGTTGACGAGCGCGATGCAGACAACGTGAGCGCCATGCTCCCCTACGCCTGACCTGCAGGCCCGCCGCCGCATCCTCAAGTTTTTATTTTTTCTGATTCCCTGCCATGGCTCGCGTCAAGAGGGGCAACGTTGCCCGCAAACGCCGTAACAAGATCCTTCGCCTCGCCCGCGGCTTCCGCGGCGGCAACGGTTCCCTCTTCCGCACCGCCAACCAGCGGGTGATGAAGGCGCTGTGCAACGCCTACCGCGACCGTCGTCGCCGCAAGCGCGACTTCCGCCGTCTGTGGATTGCCCGCATCAACGCCGCCGCCCGCCTCAACGGCCTCAGCTACAGCCGCCTGATGGGGGGCCTGAAGAAGGCTGACGTGCGCATCAACCGCAAAATGCTGGCCCAGCTCGCCGTGGTGGATCCGGCCAGCTTCGCCAGCGTGGTGGGTGCCGCCAACAACTGAGTTTCATCTGTAGGTCTCCTTGGACGCCCTCCTGCCGCAGGCCTACCTGATTGGGCTGATTGTTCTCCTCGGGGTCGCCGCTGTGGTGGTGGCCCGTCAGATCTGGCGGGTGCGGGCCGATGAGGTCACCCTCGCCAAGCTGGAACAGAAGGATGCGGCCAAGCCCTCCGATGCAGCAACGCTCTACGAACTCGGCTCCGTCCAGCTGCGCAAGCGGCTCTATGGCCAGGCCGCCGAGTCTCTGAAGCAGGCCTTGAAGAAGGCCGAAGCTGCCAAGGAACCCCCCGAAGCCCAGGCCGTGATCCAAAACGCCCTGGGTTTTGCGCTGGCCGCCCAAAACAACTACAAGGGCGCCCTCCGCCACTACCGCCTGGCCCTGGAGGCCAAGCCGGCCTATCCCGTGGCGCTCAACAATTTGGCCTACGCCCTCGAAAAGCAGCTCAAGCTGGAAGAGGCCCGGGCCACCTACGAGCAGGTGATCGCCCTGGATGCCAGCAACAAAACAGCGCGCAAACGCTTGAAGCTGCTCGAGCGCAAGGCCGGCCTCAACCAAGCCACCTGAACCGGCCAATCCCCTGCGCTTACCAGAGTCCGCGCACCGCTGCACCAGCAGCACGGCCCATCCCGCCTGAGCTGCCTGCACTGCTGGAGCTCACCGGGCGCAGATCCAGACGGCCACCTGGGTTGGTGAGCCGAGGCGCCTGCCAACCGGACAGCTGCAGCCCCTGCAAGCCCGTGAACACCCCGCCGGGCTCGAGACCTGCCACCTCGCACTGACAGAGCATCAGCAAATCGAGCTGGTCCGACTCCGCATTGAGATTGCCCTGCACCGGCGTGGTGACCCCGCCCAGCGTGAGCTCACCGCGCAGGTCAATCATCTGGCCCATCGGCGTGACACTGGCCAGCCGCAGCTCGGCGTTGACGGCCTGGGACTGGCCAAACGACTGATAGCGCCCGCTCCAGTTGAGCGGCATCTCCCGCGCCAACAGCTGAGCCCTGGCCACAGGATCGAAGGTTTCGGCGCCGCCCAGCCCGCTGAGCGACTCCCCACCCAAACTCGAGCCCGCAGGGGGCGTGAACGGCACAAATGCGTCGCTGGCCAGGGGGGTGGCGGCCATCGCGGGAGATGCCAGCAGGGGCAAAACAGCCAGGGACAGAGCAGCCAACGGCCAGGCGGCCCGAAGCACGGCGATGGACACGACAAGGGTTACCAACTGATGGGAGGCTAGGACCGTTGCCGAGATCTAGGCCTGCTCCGTGGTCACCCCCGTTCGTCCAAGCGATCCGCACACCGACCGGGATCCGCTCGTGATCGGCGGTCGCCGCTTCCGCAGCCGCCTGATGACCGGCACCGGCAAGTACCCCAGCCTGCAGGCCATGCAGGCCAGCCTGGCCGCCAGTGCCTGCGAGATCGTCACCGTGGCGGTGCGGCGTGTGCAAAGCCAGGCCGCCGGCCATGAAGGCCTGATGGACGCCATCGACTGGACGCGGATCTGGATGCTGCCCAACACCGCCGGCTGCGCCACTGCCGAGGAAGCGATCCGCGTGGCCCGCCTGGGGCGGGAGCTGGCCAAGCTGGCCGGCCAGGAGGACAACAACTTCGTGAAGCTGGAGGTGATCCCCGACAGCAAACACCTGCTGCCCGACCCCTTCGGCACCCTGGAGGCGGCCGAACAACTGGTGAAGGAGGGCTTCACCGTGCTGCCCTACATCAATGCGGATCCGCTGTTGGCCAAGCGGCTGGAGGAGGCGGGCTGCGCCACGGTGATGCCGCTGGGCTCACCGATCGGCTCGGGCCAGGGGATCCGCAACGCCGCCAACATCGCCCTGATCATCGAAAACGCCACGGTGCCGGTGGTGGTGGACGCGGGCATCGGTGTGCCCAGTGAGGCTGCCCAAGCGATGGAAATGGGGGCCGACGCCCTGCTGATCAACAGCGCCATCGCCCTGGCGGGCGATCCCCCGGCCATGGCCCGCGCCATGGCCCTGGCGGCGGAAGCCGGCCGCACGGCCTTCCACGCCGGCCGGCTGCCAGTCCGGGGCCAGGCCAGCGCCAGTTCCCCCAGCACCGGCCGGGTGGGCGCTCTGTGAGGGGGCGCTCTGTGACGAACTGCTCTGTGACGAACGGTGCCAGGGGCTTGGCAGCGCCGGACAGCATCCATAACTTGATCGTCCTTGCGCTCCCTTCCCCATGCAGGTGACCGAAGAAGACGGCGGCCGGCTCAACGCCTTCGCCCGCGAACCCCGCATGGTGGTGATGGAGCAGGGCGAAGCCAACACAGCCGGCTCCCGGGTGCTGCTGATCGGCGGCGCCGTGTTGGTGGGTGTGCTGGTGCTGCTAGCCGCCCAGATCAGCTGAGCCCGTGGCCGAACGCCTGTAGTAGCTTGCGAGGCAGAGCATCCGCTCGTCCTGCAGGGGTCTGGGGTTTTTCGGAATGAGGTCGGAATGGGGGTTGGGATGAAGGTCTTCGTTCTCGGTGGCGACGGCTTCTGTGGTTGGCCTTGCGCGGTGAACCTCGCCGATGCGGGCCACGAGGTGGTGATCATCGACAACCTCAGCCGCCGCAAGATCGATGTCGACCTGGAGGTCGACTCGCTCACCCCAATCGCCACCATGGGCGACCGCCTCAAGGCCTGGGAGCAGGTGGGCGGCAAGCCGATGCGCTTCGTGCACCTCGACCTGGCCCATGAGTACCAGCGGCTGGTGGATCTGCTGGTGGCCGAGCGCCCTGATTCAGTCGTGCACTTTGCCGAGCAGCGGGCCGCGCCCTACTCGATGAAGAGCAGCGCCACAAAGCGCTACACCGTCGACAACAACGTCAACGGCACCCACAACCTGCTGGCCGCCATTGTGGAGAGCGGCCTCGACATCCACATCGTGCACCTGGGCACGATGGGCGTGTACGGCTACGGCTCCCACCGCGGCGCCACCATCCCCGAGGGCTATCTCAAGGTGGAGGTGCCCCAGCCCGATGGCAGCCGCTTCGAGGAGGAGATCCTGCACCCGGCCAGCCCGGGCAGCGTCTATCACATGACCAAGACGCTGGATCAGCTGCTCTTCCTCTACTACAACAAAAACGACCAGATCCGCATCACCGACCTGCACCAGGGCATCGTCTGGGGCACCAACACCGAGGCCACCGAGCGCGACCCACGCCTCACCAACCGCTTCGACTACGACGGTGACTACGGCACCGTGCTGAACCGCTTTCTGATGCAGGCAGCCATCGGCTACCCGCTCACGGTGCATGGCACCGGCGGCCAGACCCGCGCCTTCATCCACATCCGCGACTCGGTGAAGTGCGTGCAGCTCGCCCTGGAAAACCCCCCCAGCCGGGGCGAACGGGTCAAGATCTTCAACCAGATGACCGAGAGCCATCAGGTGGGTGAACTGGCCCGCAAGGTGGCCGACCTGACGGGTGCAGAGCTCAACTACCTGCCCAACCCCCGCAACGAGGCCGTCGAAAACGACCTGATCGTCGACAACCGCTGCTTCATCGAGCTGGGCCTCAACCCCACCACCCTCGACGATGGCCTGCTGGCGGAGGTGGTGGACGTGGCCCGTCGCTGGGCCGACCGCTGCGACCGCAGCCGCATCCCCTGCCAGTCCGCCTGGACCCGCACCCAGGCCCAGGCCATCCAAACGGTCTGACGCCGGCCCCCCACCCTTGAAGATCGCCTTTTTCACCGAGACCTTCCTGCCCAAGGTGGACGGCATCGTCACGCGCCTCACCAAGACGGTGCAGCACCTGGTGGCCGCCGGCGATGAAGTGTTGATCTTCTGTCCCGAGGGCGCGCCGGACACCTACATGGGAGCCCGGGTGGTGGGGGTGCCCGCCATGCCGCTGCCCCTCTATCCCGAGCTGAAACTGGCCCTGCCGCGGCCAGCGGTGGCCGAAGCCCTCGATCGCTTCCAGCCCGACCTTGTGCACGTGGTGAACCCGGCGGTGCTGGGCCTGGGCGGCATCTGGCTGGCGAAAACCAAGGCCTACCCCCTGGTGGCCAGCTACCACACCCACCTGCCCAAGTACCTCGAGCACTACGGCATGGGCATGCTGGAGCCCCTGCTGTGGGAGCTGCTCAAAGCCGCCCACAACCAGGCCCGCCTCAACCTCTGCACCTCCACGGCGATGGTGCAGGAGCTGAGCGAGAAGGGCATCCAGCACACCGACCTGTGGCAACGCGGTGTCGACACCGAGCTGTTTCAGCCCTCGCTGCGCTCCGATGCCATGCGGGCGCGGCTGCTCAACGGCCAGAGCGACACGGGCAAGCTGCTGCTCTACATCGGCCGCCTCTCAGCCGAGAAGCAGATCGAGCGGATTCGGCCGGTGCTCGACGCCATGCCCGATGCCCGCCTGGCCCTGGTGGGCGATGGCCCCTACCGCCAGCAACTGGAAAAGATCTTTGCCGGCACCCCCACCCATTTCGTGGGCTATCTGGCCGGCCAAGACCTGGCGGCCGCCTACGCCAGCGGCGACGCCTTCCTGTTCCCATCGAGCACCGAAACCCTGGGGCTGGTGCTGCTCGAAGCCATGGCAGCAGGCTGCCCCGTGGTGGGCGCCAACCGGGGCGGCATTCCCGACATCGTCAGTGACGGGGTGAACGGCTGTCTGTACGAGCCCAACCAGGAAGGCAGTCTGGCCGCGGCCGTGGAACGCCTGCTCGGGGATGCGAGCCAGCGGGCCCAATTGCGCCAGAACGCCCGCGAGGAAGCCGAACGCTGGGGTTGGGCCGGAGCCACCGAGCAGCTACGCGGCTACTACCGCACGCTGCTGGAGCAACCGAAACTTCAGCTGGTGGCCTGAATCAGGTTCGGGCGGCCGCGCTGGGCAGGCTGCCTCGGAACCAGGTCATCATCAGGGCCTTCACCATCGGCACCGCCACGGTGCCGCCATAGCCGCCGGAATTTTCCCCGAAGGCAATGATCACCAAGGTGGGTTTGTCGGCCGGCGCATAGCCGCCGAACCAGGCATGGTCGGGCCGGGGCGGATCCTCGCCGGTGCCGGTCTTGCCCGCCACCGGCGGCAGGCTGGGATCGTTGAGCATGGTGGCGGTGCCGTTGGTGACCACCTGACGCAACCCATCGCGCAGCACCTGCAGGGTGGCTGGCTTGAGTCCGATCCAGGTGCGTTCGGTGGGGCGGTCCACCAAGTGGGGCGTCACCAGCCAGCCGCCATTGGCCACCGCGGCGTAGAGGCGGGCCATCTGGATCGGGGTCACCTGCAGGGCCCCCTGGCCAATCGCCGAGGTGATGGTGTCGACCGGCGTCCAGCCCTCACCCAGCACCTCCCGTTTCCAGGCCTGATCCCCCAGCAGCCCTGGGGTCTCCTCCTCCACCAGCTCCACACCGGTGACCCGGCCGTAGCCCATGCGGCGCGCAGCCTTGAACAGCTCATCGGGCCCGACCTTGAGCCCCACTTGGTAATAGAAGGTGTTGCTGCTCACCGCCAGGGCGAAGGGAAAGCCGATGGCCCCATGGGCGCCATGGTCGCCGTAGCAAAGGCCGGCGTAGCAGAACGAATTCATCGTCATCACCTTGGAATCGGCCGAATAGCGGCCCGATTCCAGCCCCGCCACGGAGGTGACGATCTTGAAGGTGCTGGCGGGGGGGAAGCCCTGGAAGGCGCGGTTGAGCAGGGGCGCGTCCGGGGCATTGAGGTTGGCCCACTCGCGGCTGCTGGGACCAGGTGAAAAGACGTTGGGATCAAAGCTGGGGCGGCTGGCCAGGGCCCGGATCGCCCCGGTCTGGGGGTCGAGCGCCACGATCGCCCCCTTGCGCACCCCATCGAGGGCCCGCTCCGCCGCTTGCTGCAAAGCCAGATCGAGGGTGAGGCGCAGATCCTGGCCAGCCCGAGCGGGCTTCTCCCCCAGGATCCGCTGCACCTGACCCGCCGCATTCACCTCCACCTGCTGACCACCCCACTCGCCGCGCAGGTGGCGTTCAAACTGCTTCTCCAGCCCACTGCGGCCGACCCGATCGCGGATCCGGTAGCCCTTGACCTGTAGCTGGTCGTATTCCTCCTCCGTGATGCCGCTGGTGTAACCCAGCACGTGGGCCGCCAGCCGGCCATGGGGATAGCTGCGCAGGATGTCCACATCCACCTCGGCGCCCGTCAGTCCGGCGGACTGCTCGCGGAAGCGCAGCACCTGCTCGGGCTTGAGGCCACTGGCTAGGGCGATGCGAAATCCTTCCGCATTGGCGCCGCTGCGGCGCCGCTCCTCCAGCTGGGACGGATCAACGCCGATCACCGCAGCCAGCCGCTCCCGCAGGGCCGGCCACTGGGCATCACCCACCTCCCGGGGCTGGATGTAGAGGTTGTAGGTGAGGCGACTGGTGGCCAGCACCTGGCCATGGCGATCCAACAGCCGGCCCCGGATTGGATTACGGGGCATCAACCGGATCCGGTTTTCATCGGCCCGGGCGCGGTTCTCAGCGCCGTGGGCCAGCTGCAGCCAAGCCAGGCGCGCCACCATGGCGCTGCTGAACAGCAACACCACCAGCAGCAACACAGCCGGTTGACGGCCCATGCCGGTGTGGCGCGACGCTGCCGGACCAAACGCCATGCTCAGTTGCTGCCGGTTGCCAAACTCTCTGGGCTGCCGAGCCGTTGCTCCAGCTGCTCCAACCGCTCGGCAATGCGGGCCAACCCCTGCTGCAGCTCCAAGGCGTCCTGGGGATCAGCGACCCGGGCGTCCGCAGCCTCGGCGGCCACATCGTGCACCTCCACCTTCATCACGGGATTGCCCAGACCGGGTCGGACACGATCCAGCCCCTGGCGCAGCTCGCTGGCGGCGGGTTCGCCTTCCTGGCGCAACGTGCCGAGGGGATCGTCGGACCGGCCATCGAAGGCCGCCATCACCTCCTGGGCCCCGCCTTTGCGGGCCCGCTCCACCACGGCCAGCCCCACGGGCAGCACATCCTGCATGAGGGTGAGCCGGAGGGCATCGAGGGGGTCGGTGGCCATGGCGGCGGTCCTGGCTCAGAATCTGCAGTCTGACGCGCGCCCGGCCGGCGTTAGGGGGCCGGGCGCTGGATGCCCGGATCGACGATCACCTGGCGGCAGTTCTGCTGGCTGCCCCACCACCAGCCCGCCCCCACCGCAATCACCAACAGCGAGGCCAGCGGCACCAGGGCCTGGCGGGTCACATCCAAGGCCAGCCACTCACTCCAGGCCCGCAGGGTGCGCTCCCGATCGAAACGGCGCCGGGCCTTGTCCTCCTCCTGCTGGCGCCGGCGCAGGGAGCGGGCCACCCAGCGCTCAAACGACTTCTTCTTGGTGACCGCCATCTTGCGCTCCACCTCGAGCAACTGGCCGGCCGTGAGCTCGGGGTTGAAGGTGCTGATCAGCTCCAGGCTCTTGAGAAACATCTCCACGGCGCCATCCTTGGCGGCCCGTTCGGCGTCATCCAGGAGCTCCCAGTCGATCTCGGGGTAGAAGCGCGCCCGATTGCTGGCGATCTGATCCTCCATCAACTGACCGGGCTCCCGCAGCCACCGGTCGGTGTTGGCGTCGAAGCGGCGCCAGTAGAGAAAGGGGTTGAGGTAAACCGTTTTCCCGCCCAGCACGATGCTGTCCTGCTGCAACCGGCGCTGCATGTCGGGATCCGGGGGTGTCGAGCTGGGGGGCGCGGAGGCGGCAGTCACGACGGCTGGGCTGGGAGCCGATGGTATCGAAGGTCGACCGCCGGGGCTACTCCCACCCCCCTACTCCCACTCGATCGTGCCGGGAGGCTTGCTGGTGATATCGAGCACCACCCGGTTGACGCCCTTCACCTCATTGACGATGCGGTTGGAGATGGTCTCCAGCAGGTCGTAGGGCAGGCGCGACCAATCCGCCGTCATGCCGTCTTCCGACGACACGCAGCGCAGCACGATCGGGAAGGCGTAGGTGCGCTTGTCGCCCATCACGCCCACGCTGCGCACCGGCAGCAGCACGGCAAAGGCCTGCCAGATCTCGTTGTAGAGGCCGGCCTCCTTCACCTCCTCGCGCACGATCAGGTCGGCATCGCGGAGGATGTTGAGCTTCTCGCTGGTGACCTCGCCCAGGATGCGGATCGCCAGACCCGGCCCCGGGAAGGGGTGGCGGCCAACGATCTCCTCAGGCAGGCCCAGGCTGCGGCCCACCTTGCGCACCTCGTCTTTGAACAGTTTGCGCAGGGGCTCCACCAACTTGAACTGCAGATCTTTGGGCAGGCCGCCCACGTTGTGGTGGCTCTTGATCTTCACCGCCACCCGCTCCCCGGTTTTCGGGTCGATGCCGGTGCCCGCGCTCTCGATCACATCGGGATAGAGGGTGCCCTGGGCCAGGTAGTCGAAGGGGCCGAGGCGCTTGCTCTCCTCCTCAAACACGCGAATGAACTCGGTGCCGATCAGCTTGCGCTTCTCCTCCGGATCGGTCACGCCATCAAGCTTGTTGATGAAGCGCTCGCGGGCGTTGATGTATTCGACATTGATGTGGAAGCGCTTGTCGAAGAACTCCACCAAAAACTCGGGCTCGCCTTTGCGCATGAAGCCCTGGTCGATGAACATGCAGGTGAGCTGATCCCCGATCGCCTTGTGCAGCAAAAAGGCGAGGGTGGAGGAGTCGACGCCGCCCGAAAGGGCCAACAGCACTCGCTTGTCGCCCACCTGGGCGCGCACATCAGCCACCGCTTCGTCGATGAAGGCAGCGGTGGTCCAGTCGGCTTCGCATCCACAGATGTGGTACACGAAGTTGCGCAACATCGCCATGCCGCAGATGGAGTGCACCACCTCGGGGTGAAACTGCACGCCATACAGCCGGCGCTGGTGATCGGCCACCGCGGCTTCGGGCGTGTTGTCGGTGTGGGCCAGGCGCGCAAACCCCTCCGGCAGGCGCTCCACCGAGTCGCCATGGCTCATCCACATCGTCGAGCCGTCGTCGACGTTGGTGAGCAGATCCACCGGATCATCCACATGCAGCGGCGCCTTGCCGTATTCGGCGCGGCCAGCGGCCACCACCGAACCGCCCAGCTGCTGCACCATCAGCTGCATGCCGTAGCAAACCCCCAGCACCGGGATGCCCAGCTCCCAGATGCCGGGGTCGCACACCGGAGCGCCCGCCTCGTAAACCGAACTGGGGCCGCCGCTGAGGATGACCCCCTTTGGTGCAATCGCCCGCAACTCCTCGGCCGTGGTGGTGTAGGCCATCACCAGGGAAAACACTTCCGTTTCCCGCACCCGTCGGGCGATCAGCTCGGAATATTGGGAGCCGAAATCCAAGATCACAATCGCCGGATGGCGTGTCGACTGGGAAGCGGCGTCGAGCCGGGGCGACGCTGAGGAGTTGGACGCGGCGATAGGGGACGCGGTTTGAGACATCGACAACGCTGGGCCCAGGGGCATTCGGACCACCCTAGGCGGCGCCCTCAGGCAACACCCCGCAGCGCCGTGAGCAGATCCAGACCCACCGGGCCCTGGCCGCAGATCTGGCGGGACCGATCAAACAGCACCGCCCCCACCGCCATCGCCTCCTGGCCGTAGCGCACCAGGTAGCGCTGGCTGCGCTGCTCCACCGCCGCGGCAATGCGCTGGCGGAGCTGGTCGGCCCGGGGGCGATCGCGCTGGGCCAGCTCGGCCAGGGCCGCCTCCACCGTGGGGGCGTCGTGCAGGGCCTGCAGCGCCTCGCCCCCCAGGCCCGCCAGGGCCGCCAGGGCCGTGAGCACCTCGGCGCGGCCATCGGCCAGGTGGTGATGGGTGTGGAAGATGCCCCCGGCCAGCTTGATCAGCTTGCCCTGGTAGCCCAGCAGCAGCAGCCGTTGCACCCCCGCTTCGGCCGCCGCCACCAGCAACGGGCCGAGCCAGTTGCCCGCCTTCACCACCAGCTCGGGCGGCAAGCCCAGACGCGGCGCCAGATCGAGGCCGTTCTCGCCGATCACCAGCACCAGATCGCCAGCGAACTGCGGAGCTGCCGCTCGCTGGCGCAGCGCCGCCAGAGCCGCCTCCAGCTGATCAGGGGCGGCACTGCGCTGCACCTCGGCCTGGGTGCCGATCAGGGCCAGGCCCTCCACCACCCCGAAGGCGGCGTTGCTGGTGCGCTCCGCCAGCCGGCGTCCCTCGGGAATCACCACCTGCAGCTCCAAACGACGCCCCGGCGGCAGCAGGGGGCGGAGATTGGCTTCCAGCAACTGGCGGGCATAGGTCGACAGACAGGGCTCGCCGCTGGCCTGCAGCACCCCCACGCCCGCTCCGGCCCGCAAGGTGAGCCAGTCGCCGGGCCCCTCCTGCCAACGCAGCAGCACCCACAGGGCCAGGTCGCGGGTGAGATCGAGCACGCCAGGGCCGGGATCGCAGCGGGCGATGGCCAGCACCCAGCCATCCGCCAGGGGGGCAGCCGCCTCCACCGGCACGCGCCGGGGCTCGCGACCAGGTGCACCAGGGGCGGCTGCGGGATCAAGCCAGAGCGGCTGCAGCCGCTCCCAGGGTTCACCCCGCAGGGTCAGCAGGGCTGCCCGCGCCGCCGCAGTGAGCCACACCGGCACGGTGTAGCCCCCGGTGTAACCCCCGGTGAAATCCCCGGCGGTGTTCTGGGGTTGGATCGACTCGGCCAAGGGCCTGGAGAGCACTGTTTTTTATGGTGGTCGATTGTGCGGTCCGCCGCCGCCCGCCGCAGCGCCCCCCTACCCCATGCAGGACAAGCTCACCCTGATGATCCCCGGCCCTACCCCGGTGCCGGAAACCGTCCTGCAGGCGATGGGCCGCCACCCGATCGGCCACCGCAGCGCCGACTTTCAGAAGATCGTCAAGCGCACCACCGAGCAGCTGCAGTGGCTGCATCAAACCAGCAGCGACGTGCTGGTGATCACCGGCAGCGGCACCGCCGCCATGGAAGCCGGGATCATCAACGTGCTGAGCAAGGGCGACACGGTGCTCTGCGGCGACAACGGCAAATTCGGGGAGCGCTGGGTGAAGGTGGCCCAGGCCTATGGCCTGAACGTGCAGGTGATCAAGGCTGAGTGGGGCCAGCCCCTCGATCCCGAGGCCTTCCGCGCTGCCCTGGAGGCCGACACAGCCAAGGCGATCAAGGCGGTGATCCTCACCCACTCGGAAACCTCCACGGGCGTGATCAACGACCTGGAGACCATCGCCAAACACGTGCGTGCCCATGGCACGGCGCTCACGATTGCCGACTGCGTCACCAGCCTCGGCGCCTGCAACGTGCCGATGGATGCCTGGGGCCTCGATGTGATCGGCTCAGGCTCCCAGAAGGGCTACATGATGCCGCCGGGCCTGGCCTTCGTGGCCATGAGCGAGCGCGCCTGGGCCGCCTACGAGCGCTCCGACCTACCGAAGTTCTATCTGGATCTGGGCAAATACCGCAAATCGGCCAAGGCCGACAGCAACCCCTTCACCCCCGCCATCAACCTCTACTTCGCCCTGGAGGCGGCCCTGGAGATGATGCAGAAGGAGGGCCTGGAGGCGATCTTTGCTCGCCACAGCCGCCACCGCGCCGCCGCCCAGGCCGGCATGAAGGCCATCGGCCTGCCCCTCTACGCCGCTGAGGGCACCGGCAGCCCCGCCATCACCGCCGTGGCCCCCGAGGGCATCGACGCCGAAGCACTGCGCAAGGCCGTGAAGGAGAAGTTCGACATCCTGCTGGCCGGCGGCCAAGACCACCTCAAGGGCCACGTGTTCCGCATCGGCCACCTGGGCTTCGTGTGCGACCGCGACGTGCTCACCGCCGTGGCCGCCATCGAAGCCACCTTGGCCGATCTTGGTCTGCACAAGGGCACACCAGGTGCCGGCGTGGCCGCCTGCGCAGCAGCCCTGGCCGGCTGAAGTCCTGACCAGGTACATTGGTGAAGTGAAGCAAAATCCAAACAGCTTTACTTCACTTCTGCGGGTGTAATTCAGTGGTAGAATGTCAGCTTCCCAAGCTGAACGTCGCCGGTTCGAGTCCGGTCACCCGCTTCTAGTCCAGGACTAAAAATCGCTGAAGATCAAGCGCTGGGCTTCTCTCCCATCGGCTGGCAGTTCGCGAATCGGAGCCTGGCGATCACCGGCAGTGCCAGGGAGTGACAGCGACCTTCTCACAGAGCTTCTCTCATTACTGCGCCATTGATGAGTCAGGCATTCATCTGAGCAGGGTGAACTCATGGTCCCGTCCAGCCGTGGATCGTCCGGAATCACGGCTGGGCCGAGGTTGTCAACTGAATTCGTCCCAACATCGTGTCCGGAGGTGATCAGGGCAAGCCGCTTCAGCATCAACGCCCGGTCGCCTGACAGTGCAAGTACAGGGAAACAATTCCCCAGAACGGTCTCCAAAATTGCTGGAGACCAGCCGGGCACCACCCACTCGATCCAGACCTGTCCAGAGACCTTTCCAGCGACCTAGCTGGAGATCTAGAGTGTGGTGTATTGCCTTCCTGTCCCGCTGATGGCCCACCGCGTACTCGCCGAGACAGCCGTGAGCATCTCGGAACACAAGAAAAACCCCATGGCCACCCTGGTGGCAGGAGAGGGGATGGCCGTCGCGGTGCTCAACCGCAACGAGCCGGCCTTCTACTGCGTGCCAGCCAGGGCCTACGAAGAACTGATGGATCTGGTGGACGACCTGGAGCTGGGCCGCATCGCCGATGCCCGGCTGACGGACGGCCAGGAGCCGGTGCGGGTCAGCCTCGATGCCCTTTGAGCTGGCCTTTCACCCGGAAGCCCTTCGGGAGTGGAGGAAGCTGACGCCAGGAATCCGGGAGCAGTTCAAGAACAAGTTGGCCGAGCGGCTGACTGAGCCCAGGATCCCAGCGAGCAAATTGCGTGGATCTTCCAACCGCTACAAGATCAAGTTGCGGACCGCCGGGTACCGTCTGGTCTACGAGGTGCGTGACCATGAGCTCCTCGTCCTTGTCGTGGCGGTGGGCAAGCGGGAGCGCAATGTTGTCTACCAGCATGCCGATCAGCGCTGAAGCGCATGCCCCATGGCCGACGCCAAACCCTCTGATCTAGATCGGCTGCGCCAGGTGAAGGCCCGCTACGTGCTGGGGCTGTCCGCCACCCTGGTGCGCCGCGACGGTCTGCAGCCGATCCTGTTCATGCAGTGCGGCCCCATTCGCCACACCGCCCAGCGGCCTGCCGGAGCACCCCAGATCCTGGAGCTGGTGATCCGCACCCATCAGCTCGAGGGGCTGCCAACCGATCTGCCGATCCAGGAGCTGATGCGCCGCTTGGCGGAGGACCCACGCCGCACCAAGCGGATCGTGGAGGAGGCTCTCGCCTGCTGGGGTGAAGGCCGCAGTTTGTTGCTCCTGAGCGAGCGCACCGATCACATCACGACGATCGCCGCCGCTCTGGCTGGGGAGGTGCCGAACCTGTTCCTGTTGCATGGGCGGCTGAGCGCACGCCAGCGCAGCGCCACCCTGGCCGCGCTGGAAGCGTTACCTCCTGGTGCATCCCGCATCGTGCTGGCCACCGGGCGTCTGGTGGGTGAAGGCTTCGACCATCCGCCACTCAACACGCTGCTGCTGGCGATGCCCGTGTCGTGGAAGGGCACAGTGCAGCAATACGCCGGCCGCCTGCATAGACAACAGAGCGGCAAGACAAGCGTGCGCATCATCGATTGGCTTGATCTCGGCCATCCGATCACCCAACGGATGTGGGAGCGACGGCTGCGGGGCTATCGGGCCATGGGCTATGCGCTGCTTGCAGATCAGCTATCGATGGCAAGCGCCTGATCGAAAGCTTTTCACAGACCTTCTCACATCCAAGCCTGAAGCCTTACGAGACTCACACCGGTACAGGCGGTTAGGCCAATCAATCGAGAAGCTTCCCAAGCTGAACGTCGCCGATTCGAGTCCGGTCACCCGCTTCGATTCACAAACAGCTTTATTTCGCAGACGTTAGAAATATCCCTGAATTCAAACAACAATCTGACACGATCAACAAAGCGCCTTAGCCCCTGGGCTTGATCAGTTGCAGCACCTGGGGCCCCGCTGAAGCCATGCGGCGCTCACCGTCCAGAGCCGCCAAAATGAAGCGAGCTGCCTGAGCCAGGTCCCCCTGTTCAGCCGCGAGCTGAGCCCGTGCTTCATGGTCTCGAATGGCCAGCTGCAGCTGGCCGCGACGTTCGTCAGGAACGGGGGCTGCCGATGGCGATCGCATGGGCGTGGAAAAAATAGCTGTCATCGCAACCGCTGCTGTCAAAAGTTGTCACCAAGACGACGATGTCTCTAAGAAAACGTGTCACCAAGAAGGACGATCGCCAAAGCCGTGACCTGGATGGACGCTCAGGCCACGGGGGAAGCCATCACGTACCGGGCTCTTCCTGATTGCCACCCAGGGCCGCAATTTGATCTCGCAGCGACTGGGAACGCTGAACATCGCCGCGGGTGAGGGCCACAGCCAGAGCAAATTCTAGTTTCTCCAACTGATGCTCTCCCTCACCAGACGAGGGGGGCAATCCGGGGCGAGGGGCTTGGGTGCAACGGCTGGACGATCCGGGCTGGGAGCCAAGGTGAGTCGGACCCGGATGAGAAGCAGTGGGGTAAGCCATGGCCACTTTCTTCCCATTGTGACACCGCTGGCCAGCCCCCGTGCTCAAGCTGCTGTCGCGTAGGACACGTCCTCGGGCGGCTCTGCCATCTCGAGCAGGGCGCGGCAGTCGAGCAACAAACGCTCCACATTGTCGAGACTGCTGATCTCCTGCGGATCCCGTTCGACCTGGCGATCCAGTTGCAGCTCTAGGGCTTCCAGGCGCTGCTCCAACTTCACCAACCGCTGCGACAGGGCATGCACGGTGTAGGCCAGATCTTCAGCGTTGCGGCTGATGCGGAAGGACACGGACTCAGGAGCCACGGTGCAACGAGCGGAGGAACCGATGACAACACACCCAGCCGCCCAGGCCAAGACCAGACCGCTGCTCCAGGGCTCGACCCAGGCCGGGCCGATCGATACGTTGGGGCCAGGTTGTTCGACGTTGCCCCCAGCCATGGCTCTGAGCCTGTCTTCTCCACTGTGTCCTCGGCTGCGCCGGGCCCTGCTCCGCGTGGGCCTGATCAGCGCCCTTGGCGGTGCGGGGCTGGGCCTCGGTGGCCTGCCCGTTCGGGCCCAGACAGCGGAGAACAACACCGCTGCGGCCAACGCCGGACCCGGTGGCAAGGGCGCCCAGATCTATTGCTTCATGCGCAACAGCGGCAACAACCATCAGGTGAGCTGGGATGCGGCCTATGCCGTGATCAAACGCCAGAACGACAAGCTGTTCAAGACCTCGCCGGAGCACGCCGCGGTGATGATCACGGAAGCGGTGGTCCAGAACCCCAGTGTCTTTCCCGACTGCGGCCGGTATCTCGGTGACCTGTTCACAAAGCCCGAACCCAAGCCAGAGGCCAGCACCAGCGCGGCTCCCAGCGGCGTTACCCGCAGCGAGCGACTCAGTCAGTAGGTCGACCCATCGCCCGTGGCGCCACACCGGCCTGGCCAGCCTGACCGGGCTGCTGCTCCTGGCCACGGGCTGCGCGGAGGAACCCCTGCCCCAGCGGCAGGTGCGCAGCGATGACTGTCTCCAGGCCGTGCAGCTTGACCAGCTGGCCGAGCAGATCCGGCGCTGCGATGCCGTGGTGGCCGCCTTCCCCAACAACCCGGCCCCGCTGAACGACCGCTATTTGCTGCACAGCCTGGCGGGCAACGAAGTGGCCGCCTGCGCCGACATCACCCGGGCGGTAGCCCTGGCCCGCGCGCAGCCAGCCAGCCGCCTCGACCCGCAGCTGCGCACCGATCTGGCCTTGCGGCAGCAGCTCTGCCGGGAACCACGCCCCAGCCGCTGAAACCCTTACCAGCGATCGATCAGATCGCGCACCATCGCCGGCAAGCTGCGGCGCTCGAGCCGATGGGGGCGGCGCTGCAACAACAGGGCAATGCGCTCGGCCTTGCTGGCGATCAAGCCATCCACCAACTGATCGGCCACTCCCAGCTGCAACCAGTGGCTGGTCAAGGCGGCCCCCATGCCGATGCGGTGGCAGCGATCTTCGGCCTGCTCCGCATCACCCGGCGTCCAGGGGCGCTCCACCAACACCACATGCCGGGCCCGATGCAGCGTGAAGCCCAGCCCGCCGGTGCCATAGGTGGCAATCAGCAGGGGGTGATCGCCCCGCTGAAAGGCATCCACCTGCAACTGCCGCTGGGCCGGTGGCAGGGCCCCGGTGAGCAGCGCACTGGCGGCGAAACGGCGGTGCAGCAACTGGGCGGTGGCCACGAAAGCGGTGAACACCACAACCGCCTCGCCCTGGGCCAGCAACGATGCCACCAAGGAGCAGGTGGCCGGCAGCTTGTAGTCGGAGCCGATCTGACGCAGGGCCGTGAGCACCGCCAACACCTCGGCATCGCGGCGCACCTCACCGCTGGCTGCCCGGCGGCGGTAGTCGTCCACCTTGATCTGCAGGCGGTGTTGAAAACCACGGGCCTGGAGGTCATCCAACGCCACGGGCCACAACTGCCGGTGCTTGGGGGGCAGATCGAGACAATCCTGCTTGCGTCGATGCAGCACGAGGGGCCGAACCAGCCGTTGCAGCTCCTCGAGATGGCTAGCCCCACTGGCCTGCCAGAGGCGGCGTCCCCCCTGCTCGCGCCAGTGGCCCTGACAGAACAGCTCCTCGAAGGCCCGTTGATCGCGAGCCAGGGGATGGCCGATCGCGGCCAGCAGTGGAAACAGCTGGGCCGGCCGGCCATTTTTCATCGGGGTCCCGGTCAGCAGCCAAATGGCCCGCAAGCGGGGGTGACGGGCCAACCGCAACAGCCCCTGGCTGCGTCGGGTCTGGCCGTTCTGGGCGTAATGGGCCTCGTCCGCGATCAGCACGGTGCCAGCCAGGGGCAACGCCTGCGGCAGGCGCGCCCAGCTGTGCAGCTCCAGCCGCAGGCCGAGGGCCGCCGCTTCGCTCTGCCAATGGCCATGCAGACCAACCGGGGCAATCACCAGGATGCGGCAATCGGCCAGCCGCACCATGGCCCGGGCCGCCGCCAGCGCGGAGAGGGTCTTGCCGAGGCCCATGGCGTCCGCCAGCACCGCGCCACGCCGGGCCAGCAACCACCGCACCGCCGCCCGCTGGTGGGCAAACAGCTGACGACCATCCGGCAAGGGCCGCTGCAGATCGGCCGCTGCCACCAGCTGCCGATGGAGTGGCAGAGGGGGCAGTGGTTGCTCCATCCAGGCCAGCCACTGGGCCAGCTCAGGCTCCACGGGGAAGCGGCCCGCCAGCACCCGCTGCAGCGCTGGGGCGGCCTCCAGGGGAAAGTGCCAACAGCGCTGCCGGCCCGACCAGACGCCCCGGGGGCGAATCGCCCGCAACTGGGCCTGGGTCACCGCGTCGTAGGGACTGACCACCTCGATCTGGCCTGTCGCCCCCAACCGCAGCAGACAGCGCATCCGCGGAAGTGCAACCCTCGACACATTGACAGCCCAGACGCTGGGGGCAAACTGCCGCCAACCGAGGCGCGCCGATGCAGGCCAGGGATGCGGTTTTCCTTGAGGATCTCTGCCCCAAGTTGCGCGTCAGACGCTGGCGCCAATCCCTGCATCACGCCACCGACCAACGCTGCATCTACTGCGGCGAGCGGTCGGAATCCATCGACCACGTGCATCCCCAAAGCCGGGGCGGCCTGAGCGTGACCGAAAACTGTGTGCCGGCCTGCCTGGCCTGCAACGGCCACAAAGGCGACGCGGACGCCTTCGAGTGGTATCGCCGCCAGCCCTTCTACGACCCCCGCCGCGCCATGGCCATCCGGGCCTGGACCGACGGAGACCTGCGCCTAGCCCTACGCCTGTTGCAGTGGGCCCATCCCGACCAGCCCCAGGCGGCTCCAGGGCCTCACCAAACGCGACAGGCATCCACCCCGTTGTGGCGCTGGCAGATGGCTTCCTGATCTTGGGGCCGCTCGGGGGCCACCACCACCGCCACCAACAGCAACACCGCCGCCAGTGCCGCCGGGACCATGACACCCGAAGCACCAGGGCGCGACGGGGACGCGGACAGAGGCCCAGACTGGCTGCGCAGGGAACGGGAGGCCCGGGTGATGCGGGGACGGGAGAGGGAGGCGGGAGCCAGAGAAGTGGGAGCGAGAGAAGCTGTCATGGCGACCATTGCAAAGCGCTAATACAGATGTACTCATGACCCAGGAGCTTGTCAAGTCCAAGCGGCAGTTGCTGGTGATTGGCGGTGGCTACACCGGTGTGCGCCTCGCCCGGGCCGCCCGCCAGCAGGGCATGCCGGTCAAGCTCACCAGCCGTCAGCTGCGCCCAGACGCGGGCGGCCTGGTGTGGCTCCCCTTCAACAGCGATCCCGAAGCGCTCTCCCTGCCGCCAGCCGCAGCCCTGGCCGGCACCACCGACGTGGTGGTGTCGGTGCCACCCGAGCCGGGCTTGGGCGATCCGGTGCTGCGGCTGCTGGAGCCGATGCTGCGGGAGCTGCCACTGCAGTGGCTGGGCTACCTCTCCACCACCGGCGTCTATGGCAACACCGGCGGGGCCTGGGTGGACGAAACCGCCCCCACCCCCGCCCGAGCCGGCCGCAGCCAGGCCCGCCTGGAGGCGGAGCAGGCCTGGTTGGCCAGTGGGCTGCCTGTGCAACTGTTCCGCTTGCCAGCGATCTACGGCCCCGGCCGCTCGCCGTTTGCGGCCCTACGGGCCGGCCAGAGCCGCCTGATCCACAAACCCGGCCAGGTGTTTTCGCGCGTGCACGTGGACGACATCGTCGGCGGCCTGCTGCACTGCCTCAACCTGCCGATGGAGCAGCGCCCGCCCGTGGTCAACGTGGCCGACGACTGCCCCTGCCCCTCCAGCGAAACCCTGGGCTACGCCGCCCACCTGCTGGGGCAAACCCTGCCGCCGATGGAGCGCTACGACACCGTTGCCGCCAGCATGAGCCCCATGGCCCGTAGCTTCTGGGCCGAAAACCGGAGAGCCAGCAACCGGCTGCTGCGCCAGCGCCTCGGCTACGTGCTGCGCTACCCCAGCTACCGGGAGGGCTACCGCGCCTGCCTGGCCGAGGAAGGGGCGGCAGGAGCGGCTGAAGGCCGGGCTGGCGGGCAGTCCCCCAGATCACCGGGATCCGCCACATAGGGCAAGCCCAGGTCGCCCAGCAAGCGACCCCAGCGCAGCTCAAGCCAGCCCTTGCTGAATCCCGTCCCCAGACCCAGCACCAACCCCCCCAGCACCAACCAGCGCAGCATGGGCTCGTCCACCAGCAGCCAGGCCCCATCCAACCCCAGGCCCGTCCGGCTGGCCATTGCCTTGGGGGATCCCGCCGGCATCGGCGCCGAGGTCACCCTCAAAGCCCTGGCCCAACCGGAATGGACCTCGGCCGAGGCCTGCCAGCCCCTGTTGGTGGGCTGTCGCCGCTGGCTGGAAACCAGCTACCAGCAGCTGCGCCGCCGTGCTTCTGCCACCAACGGGCTGGAGCCGCTACGGGATCCCGCTGAGCTGGAGATCATCGACCGGCCCCTGGCCGAACCCTGCCGTGCTGGCCTCAGCACGCCGGCCTGCGGGGACGCCAGCTTCACCTGGCTTACCGACGCCGTTGAGCTGGTGCAAAGCGGCCGCTGCCAGGCCCTGGTCACCGCACCGATCGCCAAGGCCAGCTGGCATGCCGCGGGTCACACCTACCCAGGCCAGACAGAGCGACTGGCCGAACTGACGGGCAGCCCGGAGGCCTCGATGCTGTTCACCGCCCTGGCGCCCCCAGGCCATTGGCGCCTGAACACCCTGCTGGCCACCACCCACATCCCCCTGGCCGCCGTGCCCCAGCAGCTCAATGCCGCCCTGGTGCAGCGCAAGCTCGATGCGCTGCTGGCCTTCTGCCAACGCTTCAGCGCCGCACCCCATCTGGTGGTGGCGGGGCTCAATCCCCATGCGGGGGAGGCGGGGAAACTGGGCGGCGAAGAATCCACCTGGCTGGAAGCGGCCCTGGACGCCTGGCGCCAGCGCCATCCTCAGGTGCGGCTGGAGGGGCCGCTGCCGCCCGACACCTGCTGGCTGAGCGCAGCAAGCGCCTGGAGGGGCTCAGGCTCGGGACCGGATGGTTACCTGGCGCTGTATCACGATCAGGGCCTGATTCCGGTGAAGCTGCTGGCCTTTGATGCGGCCGTGAACACCACCCTGGGCCTGCCTTTCCTACGGACCTCGCCGGATCACGGCACCGGCTTCGCCATCGCCGGCCAGGGCCTGGCCCGGGCCGACAGCATGACGGCAGCCCTGCGCACGGCCCGGGATCTGGGCTGAGGATTCAAGCGAAACCGATCAGGCCGGCCGCACCCGCATCAGCACCTGTCCAAATTCCACCGGGGTGCCGTTTTCCACCAGGATCTCAACAACCTCACCACCCACCTCCGACTCGAGCTCGTTCATGAGCTTCATCGCCTCGAGGATGCAGACGGTTTGGCCCACCTTGATGCGAGCACCCACCTCCACGAACGGAGGCTCACCAGGAGCCGCGGCCCGATAGAAGGTCGCCACCATCGGAGCCGTGACCTCCAGCAGATCGCCGCGGCTGGCCGCGGCGGGCGGGGGCGGGGCTGAAGGGGTGGCCGGCAGGGGAGCAGCCGCAGGCAGTGGCAGGACCTGGGGAGGAGCCGCTGCGGCCTGAACCACCGCCGCCGGTGCAACGCCGGGGAGATTGCGACGCACCTCCAGGCGGAAATCGTCTCCCTCGAGCTTTAACTCCTGGATGTCACTGTCTCCCAGAAGGGCCAGGAGCTGGTGAAGCTGGTCGTGGTTGAGCTGCATGGCGATCAGTTCTCCCGACCGAGGTAGCTGTCGGTGCGGGTGTCGATCTTGATCTTCTCGCCGATCGAGAGGAACAGGGGCACCATCACCTGAGCTCCGGTTTCGACAATGGCGGGCTTGGTGCCGCCGGTGGCGGTGTCGCCCTTGACGCCTGGATCGGTCTGGGTGATCTCGAGCACCACCGAGTTGGGCAGCTCCACCTCCAGAGGCTTGCCGTTCCACGCCACCACGTTGACCTCCATGCCCTCTTTGAGGTACTTGCGGCTGTCACCGATTTGCTTGGCGGTGAGCCGGGTTTCCTCGTAGGAGCCCATGTCCATGAACACGTAGTCGTCGCCCTCCATGTAGGTGTGCTGGAGGGTGCTCTTCTCAAGCACGGCCTGGGGCAGCATCTCGCCCGCCCGGAAGGTCTTTTCCACAACGTTGCCGCTCTGCACCGCCTTGAGCTTGGTGCGCACGAAAGCCGATCCCTTGCCGGGCTTCACGTGCAAAAACTCAACGACCCTCCAGACCTGGCCATCCAGCTCAATTGAAGTACCAGTGCGAAAGTCGTTGCTGGAGATCATTCCGGCAGTTCAGATCTGGGCGATTGTACGGCTGGCTACCAGAGCGGGCCCGACCCAGGGCATCCCGAGGGCTGGAGAGTTGTGCCAAAGTCCGCTCAACAACACAGCATTGCCATGGCACGGCGCCAATCCGGGTGGACGCATCGGTCCGGATGGGCGCCCCTGTGGGCCGGCCTGACCAGCCTGCTGGTGCTCCTGACGCTGGCAGCCCCCGCCGCCTGGGCAGCCCTGCCCCAGGGCAATGCCGTGACCGATCCGGCGGCCTTGCTGCGCAATGCCCTGCCGATCAAGGCCCCCGACCTGCAGGATCTCCAGCACCGGCTGGAGAGCACCAGCGACGACCTCCGGGCCAAGCGCTGGCCAGCCCTGAACAGCACCGTGCGGCGCTGCGGCTCCCTGCTTGGCACCCGCAAGGCCGCGATCCTGGAGGGCTTCACCAGCGACACCAGGCCCCAGGCCGCAGCCCTGCTCGACCAGCTGGAAGACCAGCTGCAGGTGCTTGCCGCCGCCGCCGAACAGCAGGAACGCGATCCTTTCCTGGCCGCCCGCCGCGATGCCCTCGCCACGATCGGGGACGCGGAAGACCTGCTGGTGGGGCCCTTCCCCTTTGAGATTCCAGCCGAATTCGCCGGCCTGCCACGGCTGCTGGGCCGGGCCACCGTGCAGCTCACCACCACCAAGGGAGACCTCACCGCCGTGGTGGACGGTTACAACGCGCCCCTGACCGCCGGCGCCTTCGTGGATCTGGTGCAGCGCGGCTTCTACGACGGCCTGCCCTTCATCCGCGCCGAAGACTTCTACGTGCTGCAAACCGGTGATCCAGCCGGCCCGGAAGACGGATTCATCGACCCCAACACCAAATCCGAGCGCCGAGTCCCCTTGGAGATCAAGGTTCCCGGTCAGCCGGCGCCCTTCTACAACGAGACTTTCGAAGACCTGGGCCTGTTTAAGGCTGCCCCGGAGCTGCCCTTCTCAACCAAGGGCACCCTCGGTTGGGCCCACTCCGACGAAGTGCTGGACGATGGTTCCTCCCAGTTCTTCCTGTTTCTGTTCGAACCAGAGCTCACCCCGGCAGGCCTCAACCTGATCGATGGCCGCTACGCCGCCTTTGGTTATGTGGTGGATGGCTTTGACGTGCTGGAGGAACTCACCGCCGATGACGGCATCGTCAAAGCTCGGGTGGTGGCTGGTGGCGAAAACCTCCAGCCCCACGGCTGAAACGAACGGGCATGAAAAAGCCGCCCTATCGGGCGGCTAAGTAACTGAGCTAATCGGCTCAACTCACTTCCAGTTCTTGGCAACGATTTCGGCGAGGTCGACAACGCGCTGGCTGTAACCCCATTCGTTGTCATACCAGGCAATGACTTTGACCATATTGCCGCCCATCACCAGGGTGAGAGGAGAATCGATGATCGTGGATTCATCAGTGCCACCGTGGTCGCTCGACACCAGGGGCAGATCGCAGTATTTGATGATGCCCTTCATGGACGTTTCCGATGCCGCCTTGAGCACAGCGTTCACTTCCTCCTTGGTGGTGTCGCGGCTGATATCCAGCACCATGTCGACCACCGACACGTTGGGGGTAGGCACGCGCATGGCAATGCCACTGAGCTTGCCCTTCATCGGCGGGTAGACCAACGCCACCGCCTGGGCGGCACCGGTGCTGGTGGGAACGATGTTCACCGCAGCAGCCCGGGCACGGCGAAGGTCGCGGTGGGCCGCATCCAAAATGCGTTGGTCGCCGGTATAGCTGTGGGTGGTGGTCATCGTGCCCTTGACGATGCCGAACTCCTGGTCCAGCACCTTGATGACGGGAGCCATGCAGTTGGTGGTACAGCTGGCATTGCTGAGAATGTCCCAGTCTTCATGGCGGTATTGATCGGCGTTCACACCCACCACGAAGGTGCCAACTTTGGCGCCTTTACCGGGGGCCGTGAGGATGACCTTCTTGGCACCAGCTTCAAAATGCTTGCTGGCTCCCACATCGTCGTTGAACACACCGGTGGACTCGATCACCAGATCGACGCCCCATTCCTTCCAAGGAAGGTTGGCAGGATTGCGGTCGTAAAACGTTTTGATCGTCTTGCCGTTGACGACGATTGTGTTGTCGGTGGTGGTGACGTCAACGCCCCGCAGGGGGCCGAGCATCGAGTCGTACTTGAGCAGGTGGGCGTTGGTGTTGGTGTCACCGGAGCCATTGATGCCCACCAATTCGATGTCGGTGTTCGCCCCACGGCTCAGCCAGCAGCGCGTGAAATTGCGACCGATCCGGCCGAATCCATTAATCGCAACGCGCAAAGTCATGGCCGAAAACGGCAAAAGCCGCTAGCGAAGGTGGTTTTGGCTGCAGATCATACAGAAATTGATCCGCTCTCCCCTCTTGCAAACGGGGCGTTCACGACGGACCATGCACAGACGCGCAGCATCTCGTAAAGGTTTACGGGCCGTTGTCGGCTTAATTTCGTGCTCACCGAAGCCCTGAACCGGAGTTGCCCTTGGCGCCAATGCTCGATCGCCACCAGCCGCTCCACTTCATCGGGGTTGGCGGCATCGGCATGTCGGCCCTGGCTGGGATCCTGGCGGAGCGGGGCTATGCGGTAAGCGGCTCGGATCCCCGCGATCACGCCGTGCTCGACCGCCTGCGCCGGCTGGGCGTGCGGGTGTTTCTCGAGCAGAGCGCCGCCACCGTGGCTGCGATCCGCAGCGGCACCTCCGTCGCGCCCCAGGTGGTGATCAGCTCCGCCGTTCCGGAGACCAATCCCGAGCTGGTTGAAGCCCGCCGCGTGGGGCTGGCCATCTGCCATCGCTCCGATGTGCTGGCCGCCCTGATCAACAGCCAGGCCTCGATCGCCGTGGCTGGCAGCCATGGCAAAACCACCACCAGCTCTCTGGTGGCCACGCTGCTGGCCGCCACCCACCACGACCCCACCGCTGTGATCGGTGGCATCGTGCCCGCCTTCAGCAGCAATGGCCGCCATGGGCAGGGGCGCCTGCTGGTGGCCGAAGCCGATGAATCCGATGGATCACTGGTGAAATTCCGCGCCTCCCTGGGCGTGCTCACCAACGTTGAGCTTGATCACACCGATCACTACCCCGACCTCGAGGCCCTGATCCACACCCTGCAGCGGTTTGCCGGCAACACCGAGCGACTGCTGGCCAACCGGGACTGTCCGATCCTGCGGGAACGCTTCACACCGGCGCACTGGTGGTCGATCGAAACATCTCAAGGGGTCTCGTTTGCAGCGATTGCCCGCGAAGAGCGTGGGGACGGCACCTTGGCCGACTTCTACGAAGACGGCGTCGCGGTGGGCTGCTTCGAGCTGCCCCTGCCCGGCCGCCACAACCTCAGCAATGCTGTCGCCGCCATGGCCGCCTGCCGGCTGGAAGGGGTGTCGTTTGCCGAGCTGCGCCAGGCCGTGGCCGCCCTGAAAACCCCTGGGCGTCGCTTTGATTTCCGCGGGCTCTGGGAAGGCCGGCTGGTGGTCGATGACTATGCCCACCATCCCAGCGAAGTGGCGGCCACCCTGGCCATGGCCCGCCTGATGGTGACAAGCGGATGCAGCTCCCTGCCCGTGCCGCCTCGGCGACTGGTGGCGGTGTTTCAGCCCCATCGCTACAGCCGCACAGCCCAGTTTCTGGAGGGCTTCGCCGCGGCCCTCAGCGAAGCCGATTCCGTGCTGATCGCGCCCCTCTATGCGGCCGGTGAGGCCCCGATCCCGGGCATCAGCAGCGCGGCGATGGCCGACGCCGTGCGCAAACGGGCCCCGCAGCTGCCGGTTCAAGTGGCCGCGAGCCTCGAGGAACTGGCAGCCCAGGTGGCCAGCGCCAGCCGCGAGGGCGACCTGGTGCTGGCGATGGGGGCAGGCGATGTCAACAGCCTCTGGGATCGCCTCGGCCCATGGCAACCAGGTGCTGACAGCAGCACGGCCGACGCGGACACCGCCCTAGCGGCCTGACCCCATGGTTGCGGCCTCCAGCTGCCCTCCCGCGCTGCGCCAGGCCGTGGCGCTGCACGCCTTCACCACCTGGAAAGTGGGGGGCCCGGCCGAGTGGTTCGCCGAACCCGGCACCCAGGACGAGCTGATCGCTCTGGCGGGCTGGGCCCAGATCCAGGGCCTGCCCCTGCGTTGCATCGGCGCCGGCTCCAACCTGCTGATCGCCGATGCCGGGCTGCCGGGCCTCACCCTCTGCAACCGCCGCCTGCAGGGCAGCCGACTTGAGGCCAGCAGCGGCCTGGTGGAGGCTCAGGCCGGCGAGCCGATTCCCAGCCTGGCGCGCAAGGCGGCCCGCCTGGGGCTCAGCGGACTGGAGTGGGCCGTGGGCATCCCCGGCACCGTGGGGGGGGCTGTGGTGATGAATGCGGGAGCCCAGGGTGGCTGCACCGCCGACTGGCTGCAGTCGATCTGGGTGCTGGATCCCGCCCAGCCCGAAACGCCCTTCGAACTGCGGGCCGACGAGCTGGCGTTCGCCTACCGCCACAGCCGCCTCCAGGCCGAATCCTGGATCGTGCTGTCGGCCTGCTTCCGGCTGGAGCCCGGCCACGATCCCGCGGCGATCACGGCGCGCACCAGCGCCAACCTGCACAGCCGCACCAGCACCCAGCCCTACCAGCAACCCAGTTGCGGCAGTGTGTTTCGCAATCCAGAACCGCACAAAGCAGGGCGCCTGATCGAGGAGCTGGGGCTCAAGGGGCTGCAAATCGGTGCGGCCCAGGTGTCGCCGATCCACGCCAATTTCATCGTCAACACGGGCCAGGCCACCGCCGCCGACATCGATGCCCTAATCCTGGAGGTGCAAGATCGGGTCATAGCCAGCCACGGCATCGCGCTTCACCCGGAGGTGAAACGGCTGGGCTTCCAGCCAGCCCCTTAGCCGACCCTTAGCCTGCAACAAACAACTCCCTTGGCATGGCTGGCTTCGGACTCCCCAACTTCGGTCAGCTCACCGAGGCCTTCAAGAAGGCCCAGGAACTCCAGCAGAACGCCCAGAAGCTCCAGGAGGAGCTCGATGGCATGGAACTGGAAGGCCGCAGCAGCGATGGCCGGGCCAGCGTCTGGCTCTCCGGCAACCAGCAGCCCCTGCGGGTGCAGCTGGCGCCGGAGCTGGTGGCCGAAGGGGCCGCAGCCAGCGAGGCCGCTGTGCTCGAAGCCCTGAAGGCGGCCTATGAGCTCTCCACCGGCACCATGAAGGGCCGAATGGAAGAGCTCACCGGCGGTCTCAATCTCAATTTGCCGGGCCTGGGGGGCTGAGCTCGTCGCTGGGGTCTGCACCGTCTTCGGCACCGGATTCCCCGTCTGATTCGTGGTCTGATTCCTGGTCTGTTTCCCCGTCGAGCAGTTGCTGGCGCTGACGACGCCGGGAAAACTGACGCAAGCCTGGAGCCAAGCGCGGCTCCAACCCCTGCCCGCGACGACGCAGACCGGGCTCCACGGACCGGCCCTGGCTGCGGCCGGCCCGCTCGCCCTCCAGCACCAGATCGGCCAGGCATTGGCCATACAGCCCGTACCGCTCCCAGTCGCAGCCCACGGCACAGCCCGGATCACCCTGGTGCAGGCAGTTGCTGAACCGACAGGACGCGGAACGGAGCCGCTGCCGGATCTCTGGGAACAGGGCCCCCAGGGCGGCGGGATCGGCGGGCAGGCACGGACGGTTGAAGCCGGGTGTATCGGCCAACAGGGCTCCGGGCGCCAGGGGGAAGAGCTCCACATGGCGGGTGGTATGCCGCCCCCGCTGCAGCCGCCCCGACACGGCCGCCACCCGCAGACCCAACTCCGGGCAAAGCCCGTTGAGCACGCTGCTTTTGCCCACCCCGGAGGGGCCACAGAGCACGGCAATGCCCGGCTGGGCCAGCCGCTGCTGCAATCGCTCCAGGCCCTGGCCGGTGCGGGTGGACACCGCCAGGGCCTCGTAACCCCAGGCGCTGGCCCGTTGGCACCAGTCGTCGGCCACGTCTGAGGGCACCAGATCGGCCTTGGAGAACACCAACAACACCGGCCGGCCCGTGGCCTCGGCGGTGAGCAGGAAGCGGGTGAGTTGCAGGGGGTCGAGCGCGGGCTCAGCCAGGGCCACCACCACCACCACCCGCGCCACGTTGGCCACCGCCGGCCGCTCCAACAGGCCCTCGCGGGGCTCCAGGGCCGCCACAGCCCCACGGCCTGCCGGCCAATCGATGCCGTCGACCCAAACCCGATCGCCCACGGCGATGGTCTGGCCGCTCTTGCCCAGCCGGGTGCGGCGGGTGCACAGCAATCGGCTCACGCCACTCGGGCCCGCCCGCTCCAGCTCGACCCAGCAGTAATTAGCCAACAGGGCCACCACCAGCCCCGGTTCGCTGTGCCCGGGTTCAGCCCCCATGGCGCCGGATCCGCAGCCGCACCGCCCCGTCCTGGTCAGGATGGGGCTGGCAGTCGACCCCGTGGCCAGCACTCTCCAAGCCCTGGGTCACCAGCTGCTGGGGCTCGCCGGCATCGAGATCCACCTGGAGCCAGCTGCCAGGGGCAACCTGCTCCAGGGCGAGCTTGGTGCGGATGAAGTTGAGCGGGCAGGGGGTGCCCCGCAGGTCGAGCTGGGCGGCCGTTTCGTCATCAGCGCACCCCGGCGTCAACCGAACAAGCCTCCAAACAGGCCACTCTTGTGGGGGTGTTTCTGACCCTTGCTGGTGTGGTGCCCGGCCAGCTGCTCCAGCAACTCCCGTTCCTCGCTGTTGAGCTTGGTGGGCAACTGCACCTTGATGCTCACCAGATGGTTGCCGCGGGCCACGGGATTGCCGAGCTTGGGCACCCCCTTGCCCTGCAGGGTGAGCACGGCGCCAGGCTGGGTTCCGGCTGGAATCTCCAGTTGCTCCTGGCCATCGACCGTGGTCACCTCGATGGTGTCGCCCAGGATGGCCTGGAGGTAATTGAGGGTGACCTCGGAGTGGATGTGGATGCCATCGCGGCGCAAGCCGGAGGCCGACTGCACACTCAGGAACACATACAGATCGCCGGCCGGACCACCCCGCTGGCCGGCGTTGCCTTCATTGGCGACCCGCAGCCGCGTGCCGGAATCGACGCCGGCGGGGATGTTGATCCGCAGCTTCTTGCGCACCTGCTGGAGCCCCTGGCCGCCACAGGCACTGCAGGGGTCGGCGATCACCTGACCGGAGCCTTCACAGGTGGGACAGGCCGCCACCTGGGTGAAGCTGCCGAAGGGAGTGCGGGTGGCGCGTCGCACCTGACCGGCGCCACCGCAGGTGCCGCAGGTGGTGGGACCGCTGCCCGCCTTGGCACCGGAGCCCTGGCAAGTGGTGCAGGTTTCGAGATGGCGGATCTGCACCTCCTTCTCGATGCCGAACACGGCCTCCTGGAAGCTGATGCTGAGATCGAGGCGCAGGTCGTCGCCCTGCCGGGGCCCTCGGCGGCGGGGGCCCGACGCACCGGGGGAGGCACCGCCAAAACCGCTGAAAAAGGTTTCAAACAGATCGGCGAAGCCGCCCATGTCGCCCATGTCGGGCATGCCACCGCCGCCGCCCAGGCCCGCCTCACCAAACTGGTCGTAGCGGGCGCGGGTCTGGGGATCGCTCAGCACCTCGTAGGCCCGGCCGATCTCCTTGAATTTGTCCTCAGCGCCTGGATCCTTGTTGACATCCGGGTGGTACTGACGCGCCAGACGCCGGTAAGCCCGCTTCAGGGTGTCGGGATCAGCATCGCGGGCGATGCCCAGCAGGTCGTAGTAGTCGGCCATCAGCCGCCTTGCTCCTCAACCGGGCCGTTGTCCGAAACGGTCGCCGCACCAGCATCGACCGGACCAGGGCCCATCGACACCTTGACCAGCGCATGGCGCAGCACCCGACCATTGAGGTGGTAGCCACGCTGCAACTCCTCGATCACCACATCTTCTGGGTGGGCATCGCTCGGTTCCCGCAGCACCGCTTCGTGCAGGCTCGGGTCAAACGGCTCACCCTCCACCCGCATCGGCGAGACGCCGAGCAGCTTGAACACATCCACCAGCTGTTTGTAGAGGCCCTGGTAGCTGCGGTGCAGGCTCTGGGCCTCCTCGTGCTGGGGGTTGAGCTGCTGACGAGCCCGATCGAAGTTGTCGACCACCGGCAGGATTTCGCCGAGCGTTGAACAGGTGATCTGCAGGCGAAGGTCCTCGCTGTCGCGACTCTGACGCTTGCGGAAGTTGTCAAAGTCGGCCGCCAGCCGCATGTACTGGCCATTGAGGGCCTCGTGCTCGGCCTTCAGTGTCGCCAGCTGGGCCTCGAGCTGGGCGGCCCGATCCAAACCGTTGGCCTCGGCTCCATCAGGCTGATCGGCGGCCACGGCCTGTTCTGGGGCACTCCCAGGGCTGGGCGAGGTCTCGATGGATTCGCCGGGATGGGAGACCTCAGCTCCCGGATTGCTATCACCGCTCATCGAGGTGTCCCCACTCATGGCTGACATGGTCAGACTTTGTTTCTAGACATGTTGAAGCTCAGGGCCCACCTCCCACAAGCGGCGGAAGCCCGCACCTCCTGACGCCATGACCCTCACCCCCTCGCGTCCTGTTCCTGAAGCCGCCAGCGAGGAGCAACAACGCCTGGAGGTGGAACTGCTGATGGGCGAACCAGTGCTGCAGGACATCCAACTGCAAGCTGTCGGCCAAGACCTGCTTCTGAGCGGCAAGGGACTCAGCACCGATCGCTGGCGCCAACTCGGCGCCCTACCCCTCCACGAAACCGAGGGCCGGCTGGTCGTGGCTGTGCCCAGCCACTGGGCCCCCCAGCAGCGGCAAGAGCTGCGCGAGGAGCTGCAACGGGCGGGGTTCAGCGCCGATCTCCAGCTGGCCTTGGCCAGCAACCTGACCGCAGTTCTCCAAGCCAGACCCTCCCAACCCAAGCCCACCGCTACCACCAACGCCCCCCGATCCCTCACCCAGGATCTAGACATCCCCAGTGCATCGGGCGGTGATCTCGAGGAGATCGCCGCTATCGAAAACCTCGAAATCGACACCGCGACAGCCAGCACGAACGCCTCCCCCATCGTCAGCCTGGTGGACCGAATTCTGGTCGAGGCGCTGACTTCGGGCGCCAGTGACATACACGTGGAACCGCAAGAAAACTCCCTGGAGATCCGCTTTCGCCTCGACGGGGTGCTGCAGAAGCAATTTGAAGATCTACCGAAGAGCCTGACGCCGGCGGTGACCTCAAGAATCAAGATCATGGCTGACCTGGACATCGCCGAACGGCGCTTACCCCAAGACGGCCGCGTCCGACGCCTGTTTCGGGGCCGCAAAATGGACTTCAGGGTGAGCACGTTGCCCAGCCGCAACGGCGAAAAGATCTGCATGCGGCTGCTCGACAGCGGCGCCACCCAACTGGGCCTGGATACGCTCATCACCGACCCTGAAGCCCGAAAGATCGTTCGGGACCTAGGGGCCAAGCCCTACGGGATGCTTTTGGTCACGGGTCCAACAGGCTCGGGCAAATCGACCACGCTCTACGCCTTGCTGTCGGAGCGCAACGACCCCGGCATCAACATCTCCACCGTTGAAGACCCAATCGAATACACCCTCCACGGCATCACCCAAACCCAGGTCAACCGCGAAAAGGGACTCGACTTCAGCACAGCCCTACGCGCCTTCATGCGTCAAGACCCTGACGTGCTCTTGGTAGGAGAAACGCGCGACTTGGAGACAGCAAAAACGGCGATTGAAGCCGCACTCACCGGCCACCTGGTGATGACCACCCTGCACTGCAACGACACGGCCAGTGCCATCGCCCGACTGGATGAGATGGGCGTGGAGCCCTTCATGGTGAGCGCCTCACTGCTGGGCATCGTCTCCCAGCGACTGGTACGACGCGTGTGCCCCGATTGCCGCATGCCTTACAAGCCCAGCCATGAAGAGCTTGGCCGTTTTGGCCTCTTGAGTAGCCACGAAACGAATGTGAACTTCTTTCGGGCAAACACCCAACAAAACAGCCAGGAGGGGTGCTGCCCGACCTGCAACGGGTCTGGTTACAAGGGGCGCGTCGGTGTCTACGAAGTTCTACGAATGAACGACACGCTCGCTGCGGCTGTGGCCAAACGGGAAAGCACAGATGTGATCCGCCGGATGGCCCTTGAAGGCGGGATGAAAACCCTTTTAGGCTATGGACTCCAACTCGTCCGGGAAGGTCTCACAACATTGACGGAAGTTGAGCGCATGCTGTTGACCGACTCCGGGCTCGAATCAGAACGTCGGTCTCGCTCACTCAGCACGCTCACCTGCAGCTGCTGTGGTGCAGGACTGCAAGACGAATGGCTTGAATGTCCCTACTGTCTGACCAGCCGTTGAACGCCCCATGGCCGTGATGATCGAAGACCTGATGAGCCAGCTGGTAAGAGATGGTGGCAGTGATCTCCACATCAGCGCCAGAGTGCCACCTTATGGGCGTTTCAATGGTCAACTTAGGCCCCTGCAGGATGAACCATTAGCCGAGGAAGATTGCAACAAACTGATCTTCTCGATGCTGAACAATGCCCAACGCAAACAACTCGAACAAACCTGGGAACTAGACTGCGCCTACGGCCTCAAAGGGGTCGCACGATTCCGGGTCAATGTGTATCGCCAGCGGGGTACTTATGCTGCCTGCTTGAGAGCTCTCGGCAACAGCATACCCACCCTAGAAAGCCTCGGCCTGCCTCCAATTGTTGAGGAAATGAGCCACATGCCAAAGGGGCTAATTCTTGTCACCGGACCCACCGGCTCAGGCAAGACAACAACCCTGGCTGCCATGCTGGAGCACATCAATCAAACACGAGCTGAGCATATTCTTACCATCGAGGATCCGATCGAATTCACCTACAAACCCGTCAAAAGCGTGATCCACCAGCGTCAACTCAATGACGACACCCGTAGCTTTGCCAACGCCCTGAAAGCCGCCCTGCGGGAAGATCCGGATGTGATCCTGGTGGGGGAACTGCGCGATCTGGAAACCATTCAGCTGGCCATCACAGCGGCAGAGACCGGTCACCTGGTGTTCGGCACCCTGCACACCAGTTCCGCAGCCCAAACGGTGGACCGCATGGTGGACGTCTTCCCGGCCAGCCAGCAGACCCAGATTCGCGTCCAGCTGAGCAGCAGTCTCGTGGCCGTGTTCTCCCAAACTCTCTGCAAACGCCACAACCCAAGTCCTGGTCAATTTGGACGGGTGATGGCCCAGGAAATCATGATCAACACGCCGGCCACCGCCAACCTGATTCGGGAGGGCAAAACGGCTCAGCTCTACTCCCAGATTCAGACCGGTGGCCAGCTCTCCATGCAAACCCTGGAAAAAGCCCTGGGCGATCTGGTGCTGAGCAACCAGGTGACCATGAACGAAGCCCTGCTGAAAACCTCCCGGCCCGAGGAACTCAAACGCCTCGTGACGCAACTGAGCTGATCTCCGGCCACCCCCTGAGCCATGGCCACCTTCATCGCCACCTACATCAATCCCCAGGGCAAGTCAGCGCTGATCGACATTGATGCAGCCGATCCAATTCAGGCCAAACGCAGCCTGCGCCTACGGGGCATTCGAGCCACCGAAATCAAAGTCAAACCAAATGCGACCGCCACCAGCTCGAGTGCAGCCGCTCAACTGAACGACAAGCTGAGGTTTTCCAAGCTGAACGAACTGCTGGAGGCCAAGCCGGGCATCAAAGAGAAAGCTGTGTTTGCCAGCAAGATGGCCGCCCTCGTTAATGCCGGGGTACCGATTGTGCGCAGCATCGACCTGATGGCTTCCCAGCAGAAGATGCCGCTGTTCAAACGTGCCCTGCAGTCGGTCAGCCTAGAAGTGAACCAAGGAATGTCCCTGGGTGAAGCGCTGCGCCGTTGGCCCAAGGTGTTCGACAAGCTGAGCATCGCCATGGTGGAAGCCGGTGAGGCCGGTGGCGTCCTCGATGAATCGCTCAGGCGGCTGGCCAAGCTGCTGGAAGACAACGCCAAGTTGCAGAACCAGATCAAAGGTGCCCTGGGCTACCCGGTGGCAGTACTTGTCATCGCTGTTGCAGTTTTTCTAGGAATGACAATCTTCCTCATTCCAACCTTTGCTGAGATTTTTGACAGCCTGGGCGCCGATCTGCCTTGGTTTACCCAAATGATGGTGGATCTCAGCAGTCTCCTGCGCTCAACCTTTTCACTCTACCTAGGGCTCGGTCTGATTGTTTTCGTCTATCTCTTCAGCAAATTCTATGCCACTCCCATTGGCCGTCGCCGGGTGGATGCCGTCATTCTCAAACTTCCTCTGTTTGGCGAACTGATTCAAAAGACAGCCACAGCTCAATTCTGCCGAACCTTCAGCTCCCTAACCCGAGCTGGTGTCCCGATTTTGATGTCGCTGGACATTGTGCGAGAGATCACCAACAACTCCATCATTTCAGACGCGATCACCAACAGTCGCGAAGATGTTCTCCAAGGCATCCCCTTGAGCGTGGCCCTCGGACGCATGAATGTCTTTCCAGATATGTCGATCAGCATGCTCTCGATTGGCGAAGAAACAGGCGAAATGGATGCCATGCTCTCCAAAGTTGCCGACTTCTACGAAGACGAAGTTGAGGCCATTGTCAAAGCCCTCACCTCGATGCTGGAGCCAGCCATGATCGTGCTAGTGGGTGGAATCGTAGGCTCCATCCTTCTGGCAATGTATATGCCCATGTTTGCCGTTTTTGAAAATATCAAATAGTTCTGGGGGGTTATTTAGTTGCCAGAGCCTGACCGGCCAGCCAACCACTGCTCCAGCAGTGCTGAAAGTTGAATCCCCCGGTCACGCCATCCACATCCAGCAGTTCACCCACCAGGTAGAGGCCGGCTTGCTGGCGGCTCTCCATCGTTGCGAGATTCACCTCCCCCAAGGGAATGCCGCCCGCCGTCACGAATTCCTCGCCGAAGGGGCCCCGTCCCGTGACCGCCACCCGGGTGTCGCGCAGCGCCGTGATCAGCTGCTGCTGGTGACGCTTGGCCAGGTCGGCCCAGCGCTGCTGGGGATCGAGGCCATGGCGCTGCAGCAGGGCCAGCCAGAGGCGCCGGCTGAGGGCGGGCCAGGGCCGCCAATTGGCCAGCTGCCGCTTGGCCTGTACCCGCTTCGCTTCGGCAAACAGGGCGTCGAGATCCTGCTGGGACTGTCCGCCGCTCCAGTCGAGCCGCAACTCCCCCCGGTAGCCGGCGGCCTTGAGGGCCCGGGCGGCAAAGGCGGTAAGACGCAGGGTGGCCGGACCGGACAACCCCCAGTGGGTGATCAACACCGGCCCTCGCTGGCGGAAACGCTGTTCAGCGCCACGGCCGCCGGCTTGCGAATCCGCTGGCAGATGCAGGGCCAGCTCCACTGGATCCATCACCACTCCCGCCAACTCCAGCAGGGGATCGCCCGCCAGGGAGAGCGTGAACAGCGACGGCACCGGCGACACCAGCCCATGGCCCAAGGCGGCGGCAAGCTGGCGGCCGCTGGGGTGACTCCCCGTGGCCAACACCAGCCGATCGGCAGCCATCTGCTGGCCACCGCGCAGCCGCAGATCAAAACCGCTCCCAGCCCGGGGACTGGCCTGCTGCAGGGCCACCCCGGCGTGCAGCTGCACGCCGGCCTGCAGGGCCGCCCGGCGCAGGGTGGCGGCCACCGACTCGGAGCGGTTGGAACGGGGGAACAGCCGGCCATCGGCCTCCTCCACCAGCTCCAGACCATGCGCGTCGAACCAGGCCACCGCATCGCCCGTCGCGAAGCGGGAAAAGGGGCCCCGCAGAGCCTGGCCACCGCGGGGGTAGTGCCCCACCAACGCCCGCGGATCCCAGCAGGCATGGGTGACATTGCAGCGCCCACCGCCACTGATCAACACCTTGTGCAACGGCTCGGTGGTGGCCTCCAGCAGAACAATGTCGCGGACGCCCGCCTCAGCGGCCGCGATGGCGGCCATGAATCCGGCGGCGCCACCACCTGCCACCACCACGGCGGCTTGGCTCGGGAGGCTCACGGAGCAGCAGGGCGGGGGACACGGGTGGGCAGCATGGGGTGATGGGCCAGACCGATCCAGCCAGCTTTCGCTTCAGTGTGGCTCCGATGATGGACTACACGGATCGGCACTTCCGGGTGTTGATGCGCCAGGTGACCCGGCGCAGCCTGCTCTACACCGAAATGGTGGTGGCCCAGGCCCTGCACCACGCCCGCCTGGAAGCCGGAGCCAGCGCGCCAGGGGGCCGGCTGGAGCGGCTGCTGGGCTTCGATCCCGTCGAAAAGCCCCTGGCCCTGCAGGTGGGAGGCGACGATCCGGCCCTGCTGGCGGAGGCCGCCCAGCTGGCAGCCGACTGGGGCTACGACGAAATCAACCTCAACGTGGGCTGCCCCAGCGAAAAAGTCCAGAAGGGTCGCTTCGGAGCCTGCCTGATGGCCGAACCCGACCAGGTGGCACGCTGCGTCACCGCCATGGCCGGCGCCAGCCCACTGCCTGTGACGGTGAAACACCGGATTGGCATCGACGACCGCGACTCCTACGCCGAGCTGCTGGCCTTCGTGGATGCAGTGGCTGCCGCGGGAGCCCAGCGCTTTGCTGTGCACGCGCGCAAGGCCTGGCTGGAGGGCCTGGATCCCAAGCAAAACCGCACGATTCCGCCCCTGCGTTACGACATCGTGTACCAGCTCAAACGGGATCGAGCCGGGCTGACCATCGAACTCAACGGGGGCCTGGAGAGCCTGGAGAGCTGTTTGACACACCTGGAGCAACTGGATGGAGCCATGGTGGGCCGGGCCGCCTATGCCCATCCGCTGCAGTGGGCCGAGGTGGATCAGCGGGTGTTCGCCGACACCAGCCAACCACCGGCCAGCGCCTCGCACGTGGTGCGTGGACTGATTCCCTACGCCGAGCAGTGGCGAGCCCGGGGCGAACGGCTCTGGCCGATCGCGCGCCACCTTGTGCACGTGGTGGAGGGAGTGAGCGGCGCCCGGCGTTGGCGCCAACAGCTGACCCAGGCCGCCGCAGACCGGCAGGCCGGTGCCGAGGTGCTGGAGGCCGCTGCTCGAGCGCTGGAGGAACGGGGGTATTAGCCCCTGGGCTCCGGCCTAACCCTCGGCGCCGCCGTAATAGTCACCGCCGCTGTATCCACCGCTGTCACCACCGCTGTCACCACCGCCACTGCGGCGGCGACGGGTGCGACCGGCATCAAAGCCATCGCTCGGCGCGGCACTGCCGGCGCCGTAGCTGCGGTCTTCCCAGCCCCGAGCCCCTGAACCCCGATCTCCACCACCACCGGCACCGCCATAGCCCCCGCCGCTATCCCCGCGGTTGTAGCCCCCGCCGCCGCCATAACCGCCACCGCCTGCATAGCCGCCGCCACCGCCGTAGCCGCCACGACGCTGACCGCCACCACCTCCTCCTCCACCGGCTCCCCGGGGCTCCGCCTTGTTGATGCGCAGGGGGCGGCCCATCAGCTCGGCGCCTTGCAGCGCATCGATGGCTTTGCTTTCCGCCGTGTCATCCGACATTTCCACAAACGCGAAACCACGCTTGCGCCCGGTGTCGCGTTCGAGGGGCAGCGAACAGTTGACCACTTCGCCGAAGGGTGCAAACAATTCCGCTACGTCGTCCTGCTCAGCGCGGAAGGGAAGGTTGCCGACAAAAATACTCACGAACCAGAGATCGACCGCAGGGCCGATGCATGTGGGCCATTAGGCCGCTAACTAAAGCAGCCTAAGACCCCCGGTGAGGCCTGCTTCCGCTCAGGGGGCAACACGGATCCGGATTCGCTGCAACTGCTGCTGAACCTGCTCGAAACCGGTGCCGCCCTCACTGCGACGGGCCGCCACCACCTGCTGGGGGGTGATGGCGGCGTAGATGTCGGCTTCAAAAGCAGGATGGAGCTGCTGCCAGCGCTCCAGCGGCAGGTCGCGCAGCAAAATGCCCTCCGCCAGACATCCCTTCACCAGGCCGCCGACCAGTTGATAGGCCTCGCGGAAGGGCACCCCCTTCGCCACCAGGTAGTCGGCCACATCGGTGGCATTGGAGAAATCCGCCGCCACCGCCGCCTCCAGCCGCTGGGGCCGAAACTCCAGACCCTCCTCAAACAGGATCGCCATCGCCTCCAGGCAATCGAGGCAGGTGCGCACTCCATCGAACAGGGCTTCCTTGTCCTCCTGGAAGTCCTTGTTGTAAGCGAGGGGCAGGCCCTTGATCATGGTGAGCAGCCCCATCAGGTGACCGAACACGCGGCCGCTCTTGCCCCGCACCAGCTCCGGAACGTCGGGGTTCTTTTTCTGGGGCATCAGGCTGCTGCCAGTGGCGCAGCGGTCGGTGAGGCCCACGAAGCCGAACTCCTCGGAAGCCCAGAGAATCACCTCCTCACTGAGGCGGCTGAGATGCACCAACACCAGGCTGGCGGCCGCCATGAACTCCACCGCAAAATCCCGGTCGCTGACCGCATCGAGGCTGTTGGCGTAGATGGTGTCGAAGCCCAGCTCCTCGGCCGTCTGGCGCCGATCGATCGGCACCGGTGTGCCGGCCAGGGCCGCCGCCCCCAGCGGGCAGATATTGACCCTCTGGCGTACATCGGCAAACCGGGAGCGATCCCGCTCTGCCATCTCGATGTAGGCCAGCAGGTGGTGGGCCAGGCACACCGGCTGGGCCCGCTGCAGGTGGGTGTAGCCGGGGATTAAAACGCTGCTGTGACGCTCGGCCTGGGCCAGCAAGGCCCGCTCAAAGCGCAACAGCGCCGCATCGATCGCATCGATCTGACCACGCAGCCACAGGCGCAGATCGGTGCCCACCTGGTCGTTGCGGGAGCGGCCGGTGTGGAGTTTCTTGCCCAGGGGCCCCAGCAGCTCGATCAGGCGCCGCTCCACGGCGAAATGGACGTCTTCCGCCTCCAGCCCTGGGTTGAAGTCACCCCTGGCGGCTTCGGCGCGGATCGCCTCCAAGCCCTCGATCAACCGGCTGGCTTCGTCCTCAGCGATGACGCCACAACGACCCAGCATGCGGGCGTGGGCGATCGAACCATCCAGGTCCTGCTGCAACAACGTGATGTCGAAGCCGATCGAGGCGTTGAAGCGCTCGATGGCCGGATGCAGACCCTGCTCGAATCGCTGGCTCCAGGTGGAGGCGGTGGAATCAACGGCCATTCGGGACTTGGCAGGCTGCGCGGGGCAGAAGGTTGGCTTTGCAGGCAGTCAGCTTGGCAGGGAGGGCAGCATCACCTCCTCCCGCACCTTGAGCACCACCATCGAGGCGTCGTCGTCGAGCTGCCGATCGGCCCCCACAAAACGATCGAGCCGGGCGAACAGCTGATCGAGAATCCCCTGGGCGCCGATGCCGGAGCGGCAGGCCCCCTGCAGGTGCCGCACCAACCGCTCCTCGTCGAAACGGTCGCCACTGAAGCCCGTGGCTTCCGTCACGCCATCGGTGTAATAGAGCAGGACATCGCCGGGATCGAGCACGGTCTGCTCGAGTCCATAATCGGCTTCGCTCTGCAAACCGATCAGCAGCCCGGGGGCATCGAGGCGCTCCACCTGATTGCGGTGGCGGCGCCAGATCAAGGGCGGATTGTGAGCCGCATTGGCATAGCGCAGCAGGCGGGTGCGGGGGTCGTAGTCGGAATAGAACAGGGTCACGAACCGGTGCGACTGGGCCAGGTCCTCCTGGGCCAACTGGTTGAGGTCGTGGAGGATACGCTCGGGGGAGTGGCCGCTGAGCACCTCGGCCCGCAACATGCCGCGCAGCAGGGTCATCAGCAGGCCCGCCGGCACCCCCTTGCCCATCACATCCCCCATCACCAGAGCCCAGCGGGCCTGCTCGCGGCGGCGGCCCAACAGCTGGGGGCGGGTGGGGATGAAGTCGTAATAGTCACCCCCCACCTGGAAGGCGGGGCGGCAGCGGGCCGCCAGCTCCACGCCGTCGATCAGCGGACAGCGATCCGGCAACAGCTGGGCCTGGATCTCGGCACCGATGCTGAGCTGACGGTCCAAGCGCTCATGGCGCCGCATGGTTTGCAGCAGCGCCTCATTTTCCAGGGCCACGGCGGTGAGATCGGCCACCAGCTGCAGGTGGCGGCGGTGCACCTCGCTCCAGGCAAACCCCTTGCGGCCACTGAAGACATACAGACGACCCCGCTGCAGGCTGCGGGACACCACCGACGTGGCAAACACCTGCTCTCCCCCCAGCAGCCGACCGATGCGCTGATCGAGCAGGGCCACCACCGCCGCTTCGCCGCTGAGGGCCGCCAGCTCGGCATCGCCGAGGGCCGCCAACTGGCGAACCAACTCAGCGCAGCGCTCCACCGGGGTGGCCTGCAGTTGCTCCCGCCAGAGGCGGCCGTCCTCGTGGAACACCACCAGCACAGCTCCTTCCGCCTCCACCAGGCGGGTGGCCACCACGGGCACCAGCTCCAAAAATCGGCCCAGGTTGGTGAAGCTGCGCAGGGCAAAGGCCAACGAGGCGAGCAGCTCCTGGTTGCGCCGCTGCTCCCGGTTGAGGCTGTCGAGCAACTGGCGCAGCGAGGCCGCGGCCGAGAGCACCGGGGCGTCTGCAGACGAGGCCTGCTGGAGCGGGTGGGGGGGCGGCTTGTTGCTCACCGATTGCGCACGGGGCGGCCGCGGCGAGCCCGCAAGATAGCTCTCGAATCCGGCGCTGCCTGATCGGCTTAACGCGCCAACAGAGCCTCCACAAATTCGAAACTGTTGAAGGGCCGCAGGTCGCGGATGCCTTCGCCGGCGCCGATGAAGCGGATCGGCAGGCCCGCCTCAGAGGCCACCGCCAAGGCCACCCCACCACGGGCGCTGCCATCGAGCTTGGTGAGCACCACGCCCGTGAGCCCAGCTGCTTTGGCAAAGGCCATGGCCTGGCGCAGGCCGTTCTGACCCTGGCTGGCATCGAGCACCAGCAGCGACTCCACCACCGCCTCCGGCGCCAGCTTGTCGACAATTCGACGCACCTTGCTGAGCTCCTCCATCAGGTTGTGCTTGGTCTGCAGGCGGCCGGCCGTGTCCACCAGCACCAGCTCAGTGCCCTTGGACTGGGCGGCACCGATGGCGTCATATACAACGGCAGCCGGATCGGCGTTGGCGCTGGGATTGGCAATCACCGGCACGTTGCTGCGGTCGCCCCACACCTGCACCTGCTGCACCGCCGCGGCCCGGAAGGTATCGGCGGCGGCAATCAAACAGCTGTAGCCGCTGCGCACCGCCAGGTTGGCCAGCTTGCCCAGGGTTGTGGTCTTGCCGACGCCGTTGACGCCCACCATCAGCCACACGTTCAGCCGACCGCGTTCGGGGGCCAGCAGGGGGGAGCCGCTGGCCCGGGTCGGGGCATCCAGCAGGTCCTGGAGTTGTTCCTTGAGGAAGCGCAGCCCCTCGGCCGGATCCACCACCTCCTCGTTCATGCGTTTGCGCAGGGCATCCAGCACCTGATCGGTGGCCTGAACGCCCACATCGGCCCGCAGCAATGTGGTTTCCAGGTCGTCCACCACCTCCGGGGTGAGTGGATCGTCGCCGAGGGTGTCGAGCAGCTGGGTGACAAAGCCCTGGCGGGTCTTCTCCAGGCCCTGGCGCAGGCGACCCAGCCAGTCGATCTCCTCGAGCGACACCTGGTCGACCCGCTTGCCCTGGGCCGCCAGCACCTCGGCCGACCAGGTGAAGGTGGTGTCGAAGTCGCCCAGGCTGGGCTCGGGGGAATCGGTTTCAGCCGGCGGCTGGGGGGCCAGGGCTGACGCAGGCCGGGCGTCCGTCGGTGCAGGGCCAGCGGCCGTAATCGCCTGCTGGCGCTCGGCCCGCTGGGCGGCGGCCTGCTCCAGCAGCGACAGCCCAGCAGCCGGCTCGGCAGAGGCAGGCGAAGCGAAGCCCTCTGCAGGATTCTGTACAGCCTGTACAGAATCTGGACCGGAGCTGGGCAGAGGCGGTTGTGCCTGGAGATCCGCCTGGAGATCTGGCTGAGGATCTGCCTGGGAACCGACCTGAGGTTCGGCCTGAGGTTCGGCAGTGAGGTTCGGCGCAGGCTCCTGCTGGGCCTGCTTCTGGGCTTCCTGCTGAGCTTTCAGGCGGGCGTAGGCCTGACGCGCCCACTCGAGGGCCTCCGCATTGGGATCGCCCGCACCGCCTTCGGGCTGGGCAGCAGCGGCAGCCGCTGAGGTCGCGTCATCCGGGGCAAGCGGAGGCACCGATCCCTGGCTGGGCGGGGTCTCGCCGTCGGCTGCGGCAGGCCCGGTTCGATTAAACCAGTCGTAAACCATGGCGCCCTCAGGCCTCCGCCACGGGCCGGGCGGCCGTGAAGCGCCGCAACACGCCGTTGATCATGCGGCGGCCCTGCTCGTCGCTGTAGCGGTTGGCCAGCTCCACGGCCTCGTTGCAGGCCACCGCGGCGGGGGTGCGGAAACGGTCCAGATCCACGGCCGCCAGGCGCAGGATGTCGCGGTCGATGCGGGGCAGGCGGGTGAGCCGCCAGCCCTCCATCACCCCGTCGAGACGGGCATCGATGGACTCCCGATCGCGCAGCACCGCCTCCACCCGGTCGATGGCGCCACGGCGCACTTCGTCCTGGTCGGCAAGCAGCAACAGCCGGGGCAGCTCCAGGCTGGCGGAGAGGCGGTTGATGGCCTGCTCCGCCGCCGCCAGGCCGGCATTGAGGTGCTGGCGCACCCGCGGCAACTGCTGCTCGCCCTGGTCCTGCAGCTCACTGTCGAGCAACTCCTGCTGGGCGGCCTGCAGGTCCTCGGCGGAGCGGTCGAGGGCCTCGCGCACGTGCTGGCTGAGGGTGGCGAGCACCTGCTGCAACAGACCTTCCATCGCGGTGGGCTGGGCTGCGGAAGGGGCGCCGGCGCGGTCGCTGGTCTGGCCGAGCATCAGCAGGGCCAGTTCGCGCGAGAGGGTGCGGCTCTGCATCAAAACGACTTGGCCTCAGGAAAGTTGGGGGGTGCGCAGCTGAGCCAGCAGGCTGGAGAAGCTGCGGTTGGGCGTGGAGCGCTCGTCGGGATTGACGATGCCGGCGGAAATGATCGTGCGGAAAGCATCCTCCACCGAGATGTCCAGGTCCTTGACCGACCGCTCGGGCACCACGGTGTACCAGCCGGTGGTGGGATTGGGGGCTGTGGGGATGAACACGCTCAGCATCGGTTCGCTGAAACCAGCCTGGAGCGCCGTGCCGATCGCACCGGTGACAAAACCCAGGGCAAACAACCCCTCCCGCGGATATTCCACAAGCACCACCCGGCGAAACTTGCTGGAACTGCCCTGCAGGAAGGTTTCCAGCAACTGCTTGAGGGTCTTGTAGACCGAGCCCGCCAGGGGAATCCGCAGCAGGGTGCCCTCGCCAAACTCCAACAACCAGCGCCCGACGATGTTGCGGGCCATCAGGCCGATCAACAGGATGCCGAGCAGGGGCACCAGCAGACCCACCCCCAGGTTGATCAGCTCCTGCAGCAACGGGTTGAGGGTGTTGAACGGGTTGAACTGCTTCGGGATCGAGGTGAGAAACGCCAGCACAAAGCGGCTCACCGTGGTCGCCAGCCAGATGGTGGTCGCCAGGGGGATGACGACCAGCAGGCCGGCGATCAGGTCATTCTTGAGGTCGGCCTGAAGCCGGTCCCCCAGGGGCTGATCAGATTTGGGACTGAATTGAACCAACTGACAACCCGGACGTCCGGCCCATTCGCTACCTGTTGGCAACTTAGCCAGCCAGGCTCAAAGCAGGGCCACCAGGGCCACCAGCACAAAGCCGATGGCCAGCACCACGGCAGTGCCGGTGCCGCCGTAGCGGCGCTGGTTGACGGTGAGATCCCGGGCGCGCTGCTGCTGCTGCAATTGGTCGTCGGCCTGCTTGAGCTGGCGCTCCATGAACGCCTTGGCGGCCTGCTGCTTCTGCTCAGCCGTGGCGGTGGCAGGAATCTGGCCAGCCTGCTCGGCCTGGGCAATCAACTGCTCGATCACCTGGGGATTCTCCATCTGGGAGCGGGCTGCCGCCAGCTGGGCCTTGCGGGCCTCGAGCTGCTGGTCGGCCTGGTCGGAAAGGGCGCGGTCGCCACTGATCGACACGGGCACCGCCACGAGCATCGCCAGGGCCAGCAGGATGCTGAGCACTGCCACCAACCAGCGCAGGGGCGTGCGGCCGGCGGCGGGATGGTCGAGGCGGCTGCCGAACAGCATCAGCAGCAGACCCACCAATGCCATCGGCGACTGGGTCACCAACCGGTCCATCAGCAGCTGGCGGTAACCCTCCTCGCCCCAGTTCCAGGAGCCCAGCAGCACCAGCAGCTGAAGCGCCAGCAACACGACCAGGGTGAGGCCGAGCCAGCGCAGCAGATGGCCCAGGCGGCCGAAAGAGGCAGTGCTCACAGGAGGGGCTCGCGGCAGATTGAGAAGACGGCGCAACTGTACGGGCGATGACGCAGCACGCCCACCACGAGCTGGCACACCAGCTCAAACAGCAGGCCCGGCAGCTGGGGTTTGACCCGGTGGGCCTCGCCGCCGTGCCTGCCGGAGAGCGCCTAAGCCTGCGGACGGCGGCCCTGGAGCGCTGGCTGGCGGCCGGCTATCAAGCCGACATGGCCTGGATGGCCGACCCACGCCGGCGCGCGGTGGAGCAGCTGTTGCCGGGGGTGCGCAGCCTGCTGGCGGTGGGGCTCAACTACTACGTAGCGGCCGAGCGCGCCCCCGGCTCCCTGAAGGTGGCCCGCTACGGCTGGGGCCGGGATTACCACCGGGTGATCGATGGCCGGCTGCGCCGGCTGGGCCGCTGGCTGGAGCAGCAGGTGCCCGGGGTGCGCTGGCGGGCCTGCGTCGATAGCGCCCCGCTGATGGACAAAGCCTGGGCCGAGCAGGCCGGCCTCGGCTGGATCGGCAAACACGGCAACCTGATCCACCGCCGCCGCGGCTCCTGGCTGCTGTTGGGCCACCTGCTCACCAGCCTGGAGCTACCGGCGGATGCCCCCGCCACGCCCCTGTGCGGCAGCTGCAGCCGCTGCCTGCCCGCCTGCCCCACCGGCGCCATCACGGAGCCCTTCGTGGTGGACAGCCGCCGCTGCATCGCCTTCCACACGATTGAGAATCGGGATCCCGAGCTGCCCGAGCCGATCGCCGGCGCCCTGGAGGGCTGGGTGGCCGGTTGCGACATCTGCCAGGAGGTGTGTCCCTGGAATCAGCAGCCCCTGGACAGCAGCCACGATCCGGATCTCCAGCCCAGGCCCTGGCTGCTCGATCTGCAGGCCGACGAGGCCCTGCTCTGGAGCGATGCCGACTGGGATCAACGCCTGCGAGCCTCAGCCCTGCGCCGCCTCAAACCCTGGATGTGGCGGCGGAACCTGCAGGCCAGCCAGGGCGGCACTGCCTAGGCTGAACGGATCTGTCCCCAAGCGATGGCACCGCGCCAATTGCGCATCGACCCGTGGCGCATCCAGTGGCGCATGGGCCAGTGGCTCACTGGTTTGACAACAACCCGCCTCTCGAAGGCTCACCGCTCGAGCGCGGTTCTGGTGGGTGCGCTGGGGTTGCTGCTGGCGCCAGTTCTGCCCGCCCGGGCGCTGGTGCCCTACGTGTATGTCCCCCAACGCCAGGAGCTGGAAGGCGCCGGTCTGGGCATTGCCCAGGCCGCGGCGCGGTTGCTGCGGCTGGGCCAGGCCAGTGACGCCGCCCGCCTGGCGGCCCTCACGGTGCAACTGCTGCCCGACGACCCCCGCGGCTGGGTGCTGCTGGCCGAAGCCCAGCTGCGCAGCAGCCAGCTCAAGCAAGCCGGCGTATCGCTGGCCAAGGCCAAGCAACTGGATCCGCGCAACCCGGGCATCTGGTTTGCCGAGGGCTCCCTGGCCCTGCGGGCAGGCAAACCCGACGATGCGATCGGCCTGCTGGAGCAGGGGCTGAAGCTCGACAAAGGCAATGCCGGCGCCTACTTCGACCTGGGCAACGCCCGCATCCTGCTCGGCCAGAGCGGACAGGCCCTGGCGGCCTTCGAGCGGGCCTCCTCCCTGCGCAAGGACTTCTGGGAAGCCCTCAACAACCAGGGGCTGGTGCTGTTTGAGCAGGGCAAAACCAAAGACGCCATCCAGCGCTGGCGGCGGGTGCTGACCATCAAGCCCGATGCGGCAGAACCGATGCTGGCGCTGGCCGCAGGACTGTTCGCCCAGGGGACGGCCGGCCGCAGTGAAGCCCTGGAGCTGGCCGGCAAAGCCCTCGACAACGATCCCAATTACGTGCTGGAGAGCTACCAGAAGGAACAACTCTGGGGATCCAAACTGCGCAGCACCACCCAGGAGCTGCTGCAACAGGGCGATCTAAAAGCCGTGGTGGATCGGGCCCTCGCCAATGCCAGCCCGGAAGGCGAGAGCAGCGAAGAGGAGTAAGCCCAGCTGGAAGCGGCAGCCCTCGACAGCATCTGTAGGCTGAGCCCCACCTTCCGACCCCAGACCACAACACCGGATGGCCGAGGAGCGCCCAGGGGAGCGGAGCGGACCGGGCAACGACCCGCGCATTCAGCCGATTGCGCTGCACCAGGAGATGCAGCGCTCCTACCTCGAATACGCGATGAGCGTGATCGTGGGGAGGGCCCTGCCGGATGTGCGCGACGGCCTCAAGCCCGTGCAGCGCCGCATCCTGTTCGCGATGCACGAGCTGGGCCTCACCCCGGATCGGCCCTACCGCAAATGCGCCCGTGTGGTGGGCGATGTGCTTGGTAAATACCACCCCCACGGCGACCAGGCGGTCTACGACGCGCTGGTGCGTCAGGTGCAGACCTTCGCCAGCCGCCACCCGCTGCTCGATGGCCACGGCAACTTCGGCTCCGTCGACGACGATCCGCCGGCGGCCATGCGATACACCGAAACGCGGCTGGCGCCCATCGCCAACGAGGGCCTGCTCGATGAGATCGGGGCCGACACCGTTGATTTCGCCGCCAACTTCGATGGCTCCCAGCAGGAGCCCACGGTGCTGCCAGCCCAGCTGCCGTTCCTGATCCTCAACGGCTGCACCGGCATCGCCGTGGGCATGGCCACCAACATCCCGCCCCACAACCTCGGCGAGGTGGTGGATGCCCTGATCGCCCTGGTGCGCAAGCCAGATCTCTCCGACGACAAGCTCCTGCAACTGGTGCCCGGCCCCGATTTCCCCACCGGTGGCGAAGTGCTGGTGGGCCAGGGCGTGCGCGACACCTACCTGGCGGGCCGCGGCAGCATCCCGATGCGAGGCGTGGCCCACATCGAGGAAGTGCAACCCGGCAAAGGCCGCCACAAGCGCGGCGCCGTGGTGATCACCGAGCTCCCCTACCAGCTGAGCAAGGCGGGCTGGATCGAGAAGCTGGCCGAGCAGGTCAACGACGGCAAAATCGGCGGCATCGCCGACATCCGCGACGAAAGCGATCGCGAAGGCATGCGGGTTGTGGTGGAGCTGCGCCGGGATGCCAACCCGGAAACCGTGCTGGCCGATCTGCAGCGGCGCACGGCCCTGCAGAGCAACTTCGGCGCCATCCTGCTCGCCCTGGTCAACGGCCAGCCGGTGCAGCTGAGCCTGCGGCGCCTGCTGCAGGAATTCCTGGAATACCGGGAACTCACCCTGATCCGGCGCACCCGCCACGCCCTCAAGCGCTGCGAAGATCGGCTCGAGGTGGTGGAAGGCCTGATCAAGGCCCTCGATGCGCTTCAACACGTGATCGCCCTGATCACCGCCGCCAGCGATGCGGCCAGCGCCCGGGCCGCCCTCCAGGTGCAGCTCGACCTGAGCGAGCGCCAGGCCGATGCGGTGCTGGCCATGCCCCTGCGGCGCCTGACGGGCCTGGAACAGGAGAGTTTGCGCAAAGAAGCGGCCGAGCTGATCGAGGAGCGGGGCCGGCTGCGCCACCTGCTCGACGACCGGACCGTGCTGCTCGACACGCTGGTGTCGGAGTTGAAGGCGCTACGCAAGCGCTTTGCCACACCCCGGCGCACCCGGTTGGTGGAGGGGGGCGACGCGCTGGTGGCCCAGCGGGCGGCGGCGATCCGTCCCAACGCCGAACTGCAGCGCCAGCAGGCCTTTGCGGCCCTAGCCCCGGAAAGCCGACTGCTGATCCAGGCCGATGGGGCGGTGAAGATCCTCAGCTCCCAGATGCTGGGACGGCTGCACCTCGATGAGGCCATCGCGCTGGGGGAGCATCCCTCCCCAGCCCGCCTGATCCTGCCGATCGCCGAACAACCACTGCTGCTGGCCTTCACGGGAAGCGGGCGAGTCGCCCTGCTGCGCTGGGAATTTGCCGGCCAACAGCCGGGCAAGCTGGAGCGCTTCCTGCCCGACAGCCTCGAAGGAGAGCCGGTGGTGCAGGTGCTGCCCCTGCCCTCCCAGGGGAGCCTGGGCCTGCTGAGCAGCGACGGGCGCTTCAAACGGCTGCCCGTCGAGGACTTTCAAGAGTTGTCGGGGCGGGCAGCCACGGTGCTGAAGCTCAAGGAGGGCGTCAGCCTGCGGCGGGTGGTGAGTGGCCACGAGGGCGACACTCTGGTGGTGGCCAGCAGCACCGGCCGGATGCTGCGCCTCAGCTTCAACGAAGCCGAATTACCGCTGATGGGCCGCGCCGCCCAGGGCCCCATGCTGATGCGGCTGCTCCCTGGGGAAGCTGTGGTGGGTGCCGCCTGCGTTGCAGCCAGCGCTGCCAGCGCCTCGGTGCTACTGGCAACTGAGGGCGGGCAGGTGAAGCGGCTGGAGGTGGCAAGCCTGCGGCTTTGCCAGCGCGGCGACATGGGTCAGATCGGCTTGCGACTGCAACAACGGGGAGATCGCGTGATCGACCTGCAGCCGGCCGACGCCGCGTTGCTGAGCCTGCTGACCGAGAAGGGCTGGAGCGCAAGGCTCGACCTGAGCCAGCTGCAGGCCGAAGACTGCAGCGGCATCGGGGTCTCAATCGCCCTGCCGCAAGCCCAGGTGCTGCAGCAGCTGGTGCCCTTAATCCGTTAAGAAACTGGGTGCTCTCGCAAAACAGCTGCCGCAATCCCGGCCGGCTCGAGCATCAGCTTGCTGGAGCGCACCTGCTCGGGCATCTCAATCGGATAGGCCCCGTCAAAACAAGCGGTGCAGAAGTTCGCGGAATTGGCCAGAGCCGCTTCCACCATGCCCTGCTTGCTCAGGTAGGCCAGGGAATCCACCCCCAGATGGGATGTGATTTCATCCAGGGTGAGCCGGGCCGCAATGAGTTGATCCTGGGTGTCGGTATCGATCCCGTAGAAACACGGGTGGGTGACCGGCGGTGAACTGATGCGCATGTGCACCTCCGTGGCGCCGGCATCCCGCAGGGCCTGCACCAACTTGCGGCTGGTGGTGCCCCGCACGATCGAGTCATCGATCACCACCACACGCTTGCCCGCCAGCACATCGGGCAGGGGGTTGAGTTTCACGCGAATCCCCGCCTCCCGCATCGCCTGGGTGGGCTGGATGAAGGTGCGGCCGACATAGCGGTTTTTGATCAGGCCATCGCCAAAGGGGATGCCGCTGAACTGGGAGTAGCCGATCGCTGCCGGGATGCCGGAATCGGGGACGCCGATGACGATGTCGGCGTCCACCGGCGTTTCGCGGGCCAGGGCCTCGCCGATCCGCACCCGGTAGCTGTACAGCGACTCGCCGAAAAAGCGGCTGTCTGGCCGGGCGAAGTAGATCATCTCGAACACACACAGCTTCGCGGGCTGCTCACACCACCGGCTGCGGCTGGGGTTGGGATCCCCCTGGCGGAAGTGGATGATCTCCCCAGGCTCCACGTCGCCATCGAAAGCGGCACCGATGATGTCGAGTCCGCACGACTCGCTGCTCACCACCCACTGGGCCTCGCTGGGTTCACCGATGTGGCCAAACACCAGGGGCCGGATGCCGTGGCCATCGCGCAGGGCAAACAGCCCCTCCGGGGTGCCGATCACCAGGCTGAAGGCACCACGGCAGCACTCCGCCGCCTGCCGGATGGCGCGATCCCAGTCGAGGCCTCGGTTCACCGCCTGTTGGACGGCAAAGGCAATCAGCTCGGAATCGGTGGTGGAGGTGAGCTCGCTGGCGATGGCGGCGAGGTCGTGCCGCAGCTCACCGGCATTCACCAGGTTGCCGTTGTGGGCCAGGGCAAAGGGCCCGATCCGGGTGTTGAGCACCACCGGCTGGGCATTGCAAACCTTGCTGCTGCCGGTGGTGGAATAGCGGTTGTGACCAATGGCCAGATCGCCGGTGAGGCGCTCCAGCACGGCCTGGTCAAACACCTGACTGACCAAGCCCATGTCCTTGTGCAGCCGCACCTTGCGGTCGGCATCAAACACGGCAATGCCGGCTGATTCCTGGCCGCGATGCTGGAGGGCGTAGAGCCCGAAATAGGTGAGGTTGGCCACCGGCTGCCCCGGTGCCAACACGGCGTAGACGCCGCAGGCCTCTTCGGGCTTGTCGGGGCGCTGGTCCAGATCGTGCTCTGCTGCCTGATCGTTGGGCTCCGAATGCATCACCAGCACAGGCCCATCAACGATCGTGGTGCAGATTCATTCTGCATGAGAGCGCCCGATCCACGCCCCACTCAAGCCGTGGGGGGCAGATCAACGCCCATGCGCCGCGGGATGGCCTGCTCGTAGCAGGTTTGCAAAGCCTGAAGGCTCTGGTGGACCACCGCGCTGCCGCCCTGGCTGATCACCAGATTGGCCGCAGCTGTCACCACACCAATCCGCTCGGCAGGAACCCCTGCAGCGGCCACAGCCTGCTGCCAGGCCTCGGCCTGATCAGGCGGCACACTGACGAGGATGCGGGCACCGCCCTCGGCAAACAGCAGACGATCGGTGCGGGCGCTACTGGCGGGCAGCTCCAGCTCGGCCCCGTAAGGCTCGGCGGTGGCCATGCAGCACTCAGCCGCGGCCACCGCCAGGCCGCCGTCGCTGAGGTCGTGGGCGGAAGCCACCAAACCCTGGGCGATCGCCTGACGCAGGAAGCCCTGGACCGAGCGCTCCAGGGCCAGATCGATCTCGGGCGGGCGCCCCGTGACGGCTCCATGCAGCCGCTCCAGATAGCTGCTGCCGGCCAGGCTCAGGCGGGGATCGGCTGGAGCCTCGCCTGTTTCCAGCGGCACCCCCAGCAGCCAGATCGCATCGCCGGCGCTGCGCCAGGCCTGGCCGCGCACCTGGGCGAGATCGTGCACCAGGCCCACCATGCCCACCACCGGCGTGGGGTGAATGGGCTGCATGGTGCCGTTGGGCAGGCGGGTCTCGTTATAGAGCGACACGTTGCCGCCGGTGACGGGCGTGTCGAGGGCCGAGCAGGCGGCCGAGAGGCCGCGGCAGGCCATTGCCAACTGCCAATAGCCGGTGGGGGTTTCGGGAGAGGGGAAGTTGAGGTTGTCGGTGATCGCCAGAGGCTCGGCGCCGACGCAGCTGAGGTTGCGGGCGGCCTCGGCCACCGCCGCCATGCCACCGCGCTCGGGGTCGAGGGCCACCCAACGGTTGGGGCAATCCACCACCGCCGCCACGCCGCGGGTGGCCGCCGCCATGGCGCCCTCACCCTGCTGGGGGCGCAGCCGCACCACGGCCGCATCGGCGCCGCCGGGAGGCACCACGGTGTTGGCCTGCACCTGGTGGTCGTACTGGCGGTACACCCAGCGCTTGGAGGCGATGGTGGGGTCATCGAGCAGGGCCAGCAGGGCGTCGCTCCAGCTGAAGGGCAGCTCGGCGGGCAGCTGGTCTTCGCGCCAGCGCCAGTGGGCCTGGATCTCAGCGGGAGGTTCGCTGATCAGCTCGTGGTGGTTGATCGGTGTGTCGTCGGCTAGGGCGCTGGCGGGCACCTCGGCCGCCACCGCACCGTTCTGGAGCACCCGCACGATGTTGTCTTCCAGCACCCGGCCCACCACGGCGGCCTGCAGGCCCCAGCGGATGAAGCGCGCCATCAGCGCCTGCTCCGTACCAGGCTTCACCACAAACAGCATCCGCTCCTGGGATTCGCTCAGCAGGAACTCGTAGGGGGTCATGCCGGCCTCGCGGGCAGGCACCTTGTCGAGGTCGAGCTCGATGCCCAGGCCCCCCTTGGCGGCCATCTCCGAGCAGCTGCAGGTGAGGCCGGCGGCGCCCATGTCCTGGGCGGCCACCACATCACCGCTCTGGAAGGCCTCGAGGCAGGCCTCGATCAGCCCCTTCTCCAGGAAGGGGTCGCCCACCTGCACGGCGGGGCGGTCGTCGAGGGAGGCCTCGGTGAGCTCGGCGCTGGCGAAGCTGGCACCGCCCATGCCGTCACGGCCGGTGGTGCTGCCCACGTAGACCACCGGGTAACCCACCCCCTCGGCGCCGGAGCAGACAATCTCCTCGGTTTCCATCAGCCCCAGGGCCATGGCGTTCACCAAGGGGTTGCCGGAGTAGCTGGCATCGAACGCCACCTCACCGCCCACGGTGGGTACGCCCACGCAATTGCCGTAGTGGGCGATACCGGCCACCACGCCCTCCATCAGGCCCACGTTGCGCTCATCCTCCAGGGGGCCGAAACGCAGGGCGTTAAGCAGGGCGATCGGCCGCGCGCCCATGGTGAAGATGTCGCGCAGGATGCCGCCCACGCCCGTGGCCGCACCCTGGAACGGCTCCACCGCCGAAGGGTGGTTGTGGCTCTCGATCTTGAAGGCGAGGCGCTGGCCTTCGCCCAGATCCACCACGCCGGCGTTCTCGCCAGGGCCCACCAGGATGCGCGGACCGGTGGTGGGGAAGCCCTGCAGCAGCGGGCGCGAGTTGCGGTAGCAGCAGTGCTCCGACCACATCACCCCGAACATGCCCAGCTCAGCGCGGTTGGGGGCGCGGCCGAGGCGGCGACAGATCTCGTCGTAATCCGCCTGACTCAGGTTTTCCTTCTTCAACGCCTCGGCGACCGCGTAGTCGGGCGCAGCGAACGCTGAAGCGGCGGAATCGGCGGCGGCGACCACAAGCGGCTGGGCAAGATCCCTCCAGTTTCGCCGAGCGACTCACCGGGCTTCCAGGGGTGGATGGTGAAACGCAGGACCCGCGATGGTGGTGACCTGCCTGTGGATGTGGGACTGTCCTGAGTTCTGTACAAGCTGTACAGAACTCAGGAGACCGGCTGGAGGGGGTGGATCCACAAGCGGGAGCCGGGAACCCGGGTGACTCAGAACCAGGGATCTTCGTCGTTCGGGGGCTGGGCTGAACGCCGCTGACGCCGACCGTCTGGGGCAGACGGTCTGGAGGGAGGCTCGGATGGATCCCAAGACTCGGGCCAGTCGTCCCAGCCTTCATCAGGCGCCTCCCCAGCCATGGGGGATGGCGACTCCTCCTGCCAAGGCGGATCCTCCAACCACCCCTCCAGACGCTCTTCAACGCGGCTGCCGGCCTCCTGCATCTGATCGCGCCAGCGGCGGGAGCGACGCAAGAACTCCTGGCGCACACTGGCCCGGGCCAGGGGCAGGTCGTCGAGGCTCTCCAGGGCCGTGAACACCTGGCCAGGCTGTTGATCAACCAGGCGATCCAGGCTCAGGCGCCAGCGGCTGCTGCCGGGCAAACGGGGATCGCTGCGGCTCACCAGATAGTGGCGGATGCGGCCCGTGCGCAGCTCGATGGCGGCATCGGCGAGGCTGCCGATGGGCTGCTGACGGCGATCGAGCACCGCCGCCTCGATCAGGTTGGGTAGCCGCTCCACCACGTCCTGCTCGGTTTCGGCGGGCTCTCCCTGCACCAGCACCTCCAGGTCGGTGAGTCCGCGCAGTTGGTTGAGGCGCCACACCAGCCGGCGGGCGCCAAAGGCCGAAGGCTTGGACACCCAACCCAGAACCCGATGCACCGGCGGATGCATCCAAACCTGCAGGCCGGCGCCGTGATCAAGGCCCTGATCACAGCGAACCCGCCGACGCAGCAGATCGCTCAGCAGCAACTGCTCCGGAAGGGCCACCACGGTCAACTGCGGATCTGAACGGGCATGACCAGATAGGTGAACTGATCTCCCTCCGCCGGCGTGAGGATCGCCGGTGTGGTGGGGGCATTGCACTGCAGCAGCACCTGATCACAGGCTATGGCCTTGAGCCCATCGAGCAGATAACGCACGTTGAAGGCGATCTGAACGGCGTCTCCCGTGATCGAGGCCGCCAGGGCTTCGGAGCCACTGCCCACGTCCTGGGCATCGGCCTGGATCAGCAGCTGACCCGTGGCTGGTTCGACGCTGAGCTTCACCACGTTGTTGTGCTGATCAGCAAGCACCGCCACCCGCTCCAGGGCCGACACCAGGGCGCGGCGATCCAGCGCGATGGTGCGGCTGAAGCTGTCGGGGATCAGCTGGCGGTAGTTGGGGTAGGTGCCATCCAGGCTGCGGCTGGTGAGCACCTGATCAGCCCACAGGAACACCACCTGGCCGCGGTCGTAGAACAGGCTCAGCGGCTCGGCGGACTGGCGACCGGACAGCAGCCGCTCCAGCTCCCGCAGGGAGCGGGCGGGAACGGTGACGGCAAAGGGCTCGCCACCATCGCCTTCCACCGCTGCGCTGGCATGGGCCAGGCAGAGGACGGCCAGGCGATGGCCGTCGGTGGCTGCACACTCGAGGCCACTGGGGTCGAGTCGCAGATGCACTCCGGTGAGGAGCTGCTTGGCCTCATCGCCACTGCTGGCAAACAATGTGGCGCGCAGACCCTTGACCAAGGCATCCGCCTCCAGCCGGATCGGCGTGCCGCTCTGCACCAGGGGCAAATCGGGGAAATCCTCCGCCGGCATCCCCCGCATCTGGTAGCTGCCCGACAAGCTGGTGAGCTCGACCTGTTCGGAACCTTCCGGACAGTGCAAGGTGATGGGGCTATCGCTCGAGAGCCGCGACACGATTTCTCCAAACAACCGGGCCGGCAGGGTGATGGCACCACTGGTTTCGACGCTGGCCGGCAGGCTGGTCTGAATACCGAGGCTGAGGTCAAAGCCGGTCAGGCTGAGCCGGCCGGTGCCTGCATCGGCGGTGAGCAGCACATTGGCCAGCACCGGATGGGTGGGCCGGCTGGCCACGGCCCGGCTCACCAGCTGAAGGCTGGTGCTGAGTTCGGACTGGGAACAGACCAGCTTCATGGTGTGTGTGTCGGGAAGCCTGACGGCTGGAAACGGGGAGCCCCCACGCTTCCACAGGCCGGCTGATTCCGCAACGTCGGTGAACCGCCTTCAACAGGCTTTCCGATCATGGGATTAATGGATTCCATAAAAAAGAATGAAACCGTCGTCGTAGGGCCTGGGGGAAACGGGGAAAACCCAAAAAACACCTGCAACAACAGGGATGTGCGGCTCCGAGGCCTGGGGGACATCGAACTAGGCATGCGGGAAAGATCGGCTTTTCCACCCTTTTCCGGCGTTGTGGAAAAAAAGGCGCTCCATCGCCATTCCTGGACATGCGCTTCTCCGCGGCTGAGAAGAGTTTTTCCCACGCTTTCCCTCAGACGCTTTGCCAATTGGTTGGCCCTGAAGCGGTCGGGTTAGAAGCCCATCACGGCAGCCACCTTGGCCGTATCGGCCTCCAGGCCGGTGTGGAAACGGGCGTCGTTGTGCTCGATGGCCGTGGTTGGGTCCTTGAGACCGTTGCCGGTGAGCACACACACCACCGTGGCCCCCGCAGGCACTTCCTCTTTCCGCTTGAGCAGGCCCGCCACCGAAGCGGCGCTGGCGGGTTCGCAGAACACCCCTTCACCGCTGCCCAGCAGCTTGTAGGCCTCAATGATTTCGGCGTCGGTGACGGCCATGAAACCGCCGCCGCTCTCGCTCCTCACGTTTAGCGCTTTGTCGCGGTTCACCGGATTGCCGATCCGGATCGCCGTGGCAATGGTGTCTGGTTGATCCACCGTGTGGCCCAGCACCAGGGGTGCCGATCCCGCCGCTTGGAATCCCATCATCCGGGGCAGATTGCGGCAGTGGCCGGCATTTCGGTATTCGTTAAATCCCATCCAGTAGGCGCTGATGTTGCCGGCGTTGCCGACGGGAATGCAGAGCCAATCGGGGGCCTCGCCCAGGGCATCCACCACTTCGAAGGCGGCCGTTTTCTGGCCCTGCAGCCGGTAGGGGTTCACCGAATTCACCAGGGTGATCGGGTACTGGTTGGCCACGTCCTGCACGATTGCCAGGGCCCGATCGAAGTTGCCCTGGATGGCAATCACCTCGGCGCCGTAGAGCAGGGCCTGGGCCAGTTTTCCCTGGGCCACGTAGCCATCGGGAATCAGCACGAAGGCGCGCATCCCACCCCGGCGGGCATAGGCGGCTGCTGCTGCTGAGGTGTTGCCGGTGCTGGCGCAGATCACCGCTTCCGAGCCCGCCTCCTTGGCTTTGGAAATGGCCATGGTCATGCCCCGATCCTTGAAGGATCCGGTGGGGTTGAGGCCGTCGTATTTGAGAAACACCTTGACGCCCCTACCGATCCGCTCGGCGATCACCGGGGCTGGGATCAGCGGCGTGGCCCCTTCATGCAGGGTGATCACTGGCGTCTTGGCGGACACCGGCAGCCAGCGCCGGTAGGCCTCGATCAACCCGGGCCAGTCCTGCATGGTTGGGCGAGGCCCGAAGGGTCCCTTGCTCAAACGCCTCAGGGAACGGAGCAAGGGCACGGGTTAGAGCAGTGGCTGGGGTGAATCTACGGCGCAGCTCCAGGGGCATCGCCCCGCAAGCCGTCGAGCGGCGATTCGGAGAAGAAGCGCACCAGTTCGGCGATGGAATTGGCTTTGCTCAACAGGTTCATCAGGGCGGGGATGCTCACCTCCATCTCCTGGGCGGGATAGGCCTGGAAAAAGGAGAGCGGTGAGATCGAACCGTTGCCAGCCACCACTCCCATCACCATCGCTGAGCGCAGGGCGGGCACACCAGCCTTGGAGGCTCTGAGCGGGTACACAATTTGGGCCAGACGCTCCAGGATCGCTTCACCGATCCGTGTGTTCAGCAGCCGGCTCACCAGGGTGACCGGCAGGCTGACCGACTGGTTCAGCAGCTTGGCAACGTCCTTGGGATTTTGTTTGCTGAGGCGCAAGACGTCGACCAGCAGCCCTTGGGCATGGCCGGTTTGGGCCAGGTGCTCCAGCTCGGCCACGGTGATGGAGCGCCGGAAGGCACCACTGACAAACACCAGGTTTTCCGCCGCGGCCACCGGCGGCAGGGGTGCCGCAGGCAGCAGGCCCATCAGGCTGAGCCCCAGGCCGATCGCGGTCAGGCCCTGACGCTTGCGGCCTGGATTTGGGTGGCGGAAGGCGCTTTGCATGCGGCCAAGCCTACGGCGGTTGTTTCTGTGGTCAGGCCGGAACGAGCACATCGCGCACCAGCCGCACTACCCCCCGTTCCGCCAATCCGCGGGCTAGTTGAACGCCCATCTGGCGCAGTTGCGGTTCCCCAAGCAGTCGGGGCAAACGCCGCAGCACCATTTGGGGCTCAAAGCCCGGCAGCGCTTGAAGGATGCCCATCAACTGCCGCACCGGTTCGAGATCGAGCAGCGGTTCATTGGCCTCGCTCAGCCGATGGCGCCGCAGGCCCGGTGGTTGGAGGCGTTCCGGCAGGCGTTTGCCCAGCCGCAGTGTGGTCTGCCAGGCCACCGCATCCATGCGGGCCACCATCGCGTCCACCAGCTGCTGGCGCAGCAGGCCGCCGTTGGGAGAGAACAGAAAGCTGAGCACCTGATCGAGCAGCCCCTCCAGATCCAGCTGGGCGCCCTGGGACGCGCTGGCGATCAGGTTGTCGAGCCGTTGCCAGCGGAAGATGTCGCCGTCGAAGAGCATCTCCTTCAGGCTCTGGCGCAGGCTGGGATCGGGATCCTCCATCAGTCGCCGAGCGAAATAGGGGTAGGCGGCGCCGAGGATCTTGAACTCGGGATCCACGCTGAGGGCGATGCCTTCGAGCGTCACCAGCGAGCGGATGATCAGGGCGTAGTAAGGCGGCACCTGGAACGGGAAGCGATACATCACGCCGCTGAGGTCGTCGGTGACGGCCTTGAAGTCCATGCGGCTGACGCCCTGCTCGATCGCCTGGCCAAACACCGTTTCAAAGGCGGGCACGATCGGCTCGAGGTTCACGTCCTCGGCCAGAAAGCCCAGGCTCACAAAATCCTTGCTGAGCTTGCCGAAGCTGCGGTTGACCAGGTGCACCACCGCCTGGATCAGGCCTGTGCGGGACTCGCGGCTCACTTCGCTCATCATGCCGAAATCGAGATAGGCGAGGCGGCCATCCGATAGGGCCAGCAGGTTGCCGGGATGGGGGTCGGCGTGGAAGAAGCCATGCTCCAGCAATTGCTGCAGGCTGCAGTTCACCCCCACGGTCACCATGTCGTCGGGGTCGACGCCGATGCCGCGCACGGCTTCGAGGTTGGTGAGTTTCACCCCCTCGATCCACTCCATGGTCAGCACCCGGCGGCTGGTGGCCTGGTGGTAGATGCGGGGAACGGCGATACGGGGGTTGTGGGCGTGCAGTTCGGCAAAGCGTTCGGCGTTGGCTGCTTCGTTGAAGTAGTCCATCTCCTCGAACACCCGCTTGCCCAGCTCATCGATCAGGGCCACCAGATCGCTGCGGATCAGGCCGATGTTCTGGTTGAGCCAGGCGGCGATGTTGCGCACGATGTAGAGATCGAGCGTGATCTGCTCGCGCAGGCCGGGGCGCTGCACCTTCACGGCCACCGGTTGGCCGCCCTTGAGCACCCCCTTGTGCACCTGGCCGAGGGAGGCAGCGGAGATCGGTTCGGCGTCGAGCTGTTCGTAGACGTCGAGGACCGGGGCGCCCAGGTCTTCCTCGATGCAGGCCATGGCCAGCGCCGAGTCGAAGCCGGGCAACTGGTCCTGCAGCTGGGCCAGTTCCTCCAGCAGCAGCGGCGGCACGATGTCGGGCCGGGTTGAGAGGGCCTGGCCGGCCTTGATGAAGGCGGGGCCCAGAGAAGCCACCAGATCGGCGGCTTCCTTGGCGCGGTCGCGGGCCCGGCCGGGGCTCTTGAGCCGACCTGTGAACCAGTCGAAACCAACCCCTAATAGATAAAGACCGATCGGTACGAGGGTTTGCCAGAGCCGCCGGATCAGCCGTTGCGGGTGGCCGGCATAGATGCGGGTGATGGTGGCCGGGTCGTACTCCAGTAGGCCGGCGACCTCCAGAAAGTCGCTGAGTTCGGCGGAGGTTTCAGGAGAGGCGCTCGCCATGCTGGGGGGCCAGGCCGCCAGGGGGGCCATCTGAAGGTCGTCCCCCTCTTCTAAACGAAAGACACAGCCGCTACGGTCGGCTCCAACACCCGGTGGCCGCTGACTGCCGCCTCCCGCGCCTGTGCTGACTGGACTGCGCCTCAGCAACATCGCCCTGATCGAGCGGCTCGAGCTCAGCTTCCGCGAGGGTTTCACTGTGCTCACCGGCGAGACCGGTGCTGGCAAATCCATCTTGCTGGATGCCCTCGATGCCCTGCTGGGTGGCGCCCAGGGCAGTGCCGGTGCCCGTTTGCTGCGCCGGGGGGCGGAAAAGGGAGTGATCGAGGCCAGCTTCACGCTGACGCCGCCTCTGCAGGCCTGGATGCGGCAGCAGGAGCTGGACGCTGACGAGGAGGAGCTGCTGCTCAGCCGTGAGTGGCGCCTCAGCGAGGAACGCCTCAGCAGCCGCAACCGCCTGAACGGGGTGGTGGTGAGCCGCGCCCAGATCCAGGAGCTGCGCCCCCTGCTGCTCGATCTCACCGTGCAGGGCCAGACCCAGCAGCTCGCCCGGCCGGGTCAGCAGCGGCGCTGGCTGGACCGCTTTGCCGGTGACGGCATTCAGGCCCTGCTCGATCCGGTGGCGGCGGCCTGGCGCCAATGGAAACAGGCGGCGGCGACGTTGGAGCAAGCGCGGGCCGATTGGGATCAGGTGCAGGCGCAGCGCGCCCAGCAGGAGCAGCTGCTGGCCGATCTGGAGGCGGCCCAGCTGGAGGATCCCCTGGAGCGGCAGCGGTTGCAGGCCGAGGAAAACCGCCTGGCTCACGGGGTGCGGCTGCAGGAGGGCGTGATGGTGCTGCTGGGCCGGTTGCTGGAGGGGGCCGATCAGGCGCCGTCGGTGCTGGATCACCTGGCCGCCTGCGAGCAGGAACTGACCCAGATGGAGGCCCTCGATGGCGACGTCGGCGCCCTGCGCAGCGGCTGCACCGATGGGTTGGCGGCGCTTCAGGATCTGGTGCGCGATCTGGAGCGCTATGGCGCCGCTCTTGAAAGTGATCCAGAAAGCCTCGAGGCCCTGCAGGAGCGCATCGCCCAGCTCAAGGGTCTGGAGCGGCGCTATGGTCAGGCGTTGGGGGAGCTGATCGCCCTGCGCGATCGCCTGCGGGAGCAGCTGGCCCCCGGCGGCGCTGAGGCCTCCCTCGAGGCCCTGGAGTTGGCGGAGCACACGGCCCGCCAGGCCCGCGACCAGGCCAATGGGCGGCTTACATCGGCCCGGGAGGCGGCGGCCCGGCAGCTGGAACAGCAGCTGATGGAGGCGCTGCGCCCCATGGGTCTGGCCAACGTGCGGTTTGCGGTGGCGATCACGCCCGGGCAGCCGGGGGACGAGGGCGCTGATGTGGTGCAGTTTCAGTTTTCCGCCAACCCCGGCGTGCCGCTGGCCCCGATGGCGGAGGTGGCCTCCGGCGGCGAGATGTCGCGGTTTCTGCTGGCCCTGAAAACCTGCCTGGCCGCAGCCGATTCCCACGTCACCATGCTGTTCGATGAGATCGACACCGGTGTCAGTGGTCGGGTGAGCGGCGCCATGGCTGAGTTGCTGCAGCGCCTGGCCCGGCAGCGCCAGGTGTTCTGTGTGACGCACCAGCCGCTGGTGGCCGCGGCGGCCGACCACCACTTCCGGGTGTCGAAGCAGGTGGTGGAGGGGATCACCCACACGCGGGTGTCCCACCTGCGGGACACTCAGGCGCGCCAGGCCGAGCTGGCGGAACTGGCCGGCGGCGATTCCGGCGAAGCCCGCAGCTACGCCGCAAGCCTGTTGGACCAGCACGGTCGCTAGAACCGCCCCAGCGTTTGCTGCTGGAGTTCGATGCCGCCATCTCAGGCTGTTGCCGTTCCGGCCCGCTGGAGTGGGGCCGCCATGCCGGACCAGAGCGGTCGGCTGGCCCTGATCACCGGCGCCAACAGCGGCCTGGGCCTGGAGAGTGCCCGCGCCCTGCTGGCTCGGGGGGCCACGGTGGTGCTGGCCTGCCGCAGCTTGGAGCGGGCCGAGGCCGCCCGCCAGGAGCTGCTGGCTGGTGCCGGCTCCGCTGGCAGCGGCACGGCGGGGGAGCTCGAGCTGCTGGAGCTTGACCTGGCCGATCTCGACAGCGTGGTGCGGGCTGCCAACACGGTGGCCGAGCGCCATGGGCGGCTCGATCTGCTGCTCAACAACGCCGGCGTGATGGCGCCGCCGCGCCAGCTCACCCGCCAGGGCTTCGAGCTGCAGTTTGGCGTCAATCACCTGGGCCACTACGCCCTCACCCGGCTGCTGCTGCCCCTGCTCGAGGCCAGTGCTGGGGCGCGGGTGGTGCAGGTGACCTCAGGGGCGCAGTATTTCGGCCGGCTGGATTTCGACGATCTCCAGGGCGAGCGCCGCTACGACCGCTGGGCTGCCTACGGCCAGAGCAAGCTGGCCAACGTGGTGTTGGCCCACGAACTGCAGCGGCGCTGCCCCGGGCTGCTTTCGGCGGCAGCCCATCCAGGCCTGGCCCGCACCAACCTGCAGCCCGCCTCGATCGCCGCCAGCGGCGCCCGCTTCGAGGGCACGATCTACCGGTTGCTCGATCCCCTGTTCCAGAGCGCCGCCCAGGGGGCCCTGCCCCAGCTGTTTGCGGCCACCGCAGCGGAAGCCGAGTCCGCCGGTCACTACGGTCCCAACCAGTTCGGCGGCATGCGCGGTTGGCCGGCGGCGGTGCGGCCGGCGCCGGCGGCCCTCGATCCGGCCCAGGGGGAGCGCCTCTGGCAGGTGAGCGAGGAGCTCTGCCGCCGAGCCTGCCCAGGCTTCGCCCCTGTGGCCTGAGCCAGCGTCCGTACAATTGGCTGTTCCCGAGCCGTCTGGATGCCCCGCGCCAAGAGCTCTGCTGAACCCAGCAGAACCCTCGCCCAGACGATTCATGAGAAGGCCCTCGACCCCAGCCGGGTGTTGAGCGGTGGCACGTTGGAGGATGTGATCCGGGTGCGGGGTGCCCGCCAGCACAACCTCAAGAACGTCGATCTGACGATCCCCCGCAATCGCCTGGTGGTGTTCACCGGCGTGAGTGGCAGCGGCAAGAGCTCCCTGGCCTTCGACACGATCTTCGCCGAGGGCCAGCGCCGTTACGTCGAGAGCCTGTCGGCCTACGCGCGCCAGTTTCTGGGGCAGGTGGATAAGCCCGATGTGGATGCGATCGAGGGGCTTTCGCCGGCCATTTCGATCGACCAGAAATCCACCAGCCACAACCCCCGCTCCACCGTCGGCACGGTGACGGAGATCCAGGACTATCTGCGCCTGCTGTTCGGCCGCGCCGGCGAACCCCACTGTCCCCAGTGCGACCGCTCGATCCGGCCCCAGACCATCGACGAGATGGTGGATCAGATCCTGGCCCTGCCGGAGGGCACCCGCTACCAGCTGCTGGCACCGGTGGTGCGTGGCAAGAAGGGCACCCACGTCAAGCTGCTCGGCGGCCTGGTGGCGGAGGGCTTCGCCCGGGTGCGCATCAACGGCGAGGTGCGCGAACTCGCCGACAACATCGAGCTCGACAAGAACCACGCCCACAACATCGAGGTGGTGGTGGACCGGCTGGTGGCCCGCGAGGGGGTGCAGGAACGGCTGACTGATTCTCTGCGCACCGCCCTCAAGCGCGGCGATGGCCTGGCCCTGGTGGAGGTGGTGCCCAAGGCCGGCGAGGAGCTGCCCGAAGGGGTGGAGCGGGAGCGTCTCTACTCGGAGAACTTCGCCTGCCCGGTGCACGGAGCCGTGATGGAGGAGCTCTCGCCGCGGCTGTTTTCGTTCAACAGCCCCTACGGCGCCTGTGCCGACTGCCACGGCATTGGCCACCTGCGCAAGTTCACCGCTGAACGGGTTGTGCCCGATCCGAACCTGCCGGTGTACGCGGCGATCGCCCCCTGGGCAGACAAGGACAACTCCTACTACTTCTCGCTGCTCTATTCCGTCGGTGAGGCGTTCAACTTCGAGATCAAGACGCCCTGGAACCAGCTCAGCGACGAGCAGCGCGATGTGCTGCTCAACGGCAGCCGTGAGCCGATTCTGATCCAGGCTGATAGTCGCTATCGCAAGAGCGCCGGCTTCGAGCGCCCCTTTGAGGGGATCCTTCCGATCCTCGAGCGCCAGCTGCGCGACGCCAGCGGCGAGTCGATCCGTCAGAAGCTGGAGAAATTCCTGGAGTTGGTGCCGTGCGCCACCTGCCACGGCCTGCGCTTGCGGCCGGAAGCCCTGGCGGTGCGGGTGGGCCCCTATGCCATCCACGAACTCACGGCCGTGAGTGTGGGTGACACCCTCAGCCGCATTGAGGCGCTGATGGGGGTCGGTGCCAGCGAGGGGGCCGAGCCCCTGCTGACGCCCCGTCAGATCCAGATCGGCGATCTGGTGTTGCGGGAGATCCGCCTGCGGTTGAAGTTTCTGCTGGATGTGGGGCTCGACTACCTGAGCCTGGATCGCCCGGCGATGACGCTCAGTGGTGGTGAAGCCCAGCGCATCCGCTTGGCCACCCAGATTGGTGCGGGCTTAACGGGTGTGCTCTACGTGCTCGATGAGCCGAGCATTGGTCTGCACCAGCGCGACAACGACCGGCTGCTCAACACCCTGCTGAAACTGCGGGATCTGGGCAACACCCTGATCGTGGTGGAGCACGACGAAGACACGATCAGAGCTGCTGATCACATTGTGGACATCGGTCCGGGGGCGGGGGTGCATGGGGGCCACATCGTGGCTGAGGGCAGCTTCAACAACCTGCTGGCCGCCGAGGACTCCCTCACCGGGGCCTACCTGAGTGGTCGCCGGGCGATTCCTACCCCGGCGGAGCGCCGCGTCAGCGGCAGTCGCCGGATCACCCTGGTGGACTGCGCCCGCAACAACCTCTCCGGCTTCGATGTGGAGATCCCGCTGGGCCGGCTGGTGTGCGTCACCGGCGTGAGTGGCAGCGGCAAGAGCACCTTGGTGAATGAGCTGCTGCACCCGGCCCTGGAGCACCAGCTGGGCCTGAAGGTGCCGTTTCCGTCGGGCCTGGGTGAGCTGCGCGGCATCAAGGCGATCGACAAGGTGATCGTGATCGACCAATCCCCGATCGGGCGCACGCCCCGCTCCAACCCCGCCACCTACACCGGCGCCTTCGATCCGATCCGCCAGGTGTTTGCCGCCACGGTGGAGGCCAAGGCCCGCGGCTACCAGGTGGGTCAGTTCAGTTTCAACGTCAAGGGCGGCCGCTGTGAGGCCTGCGCCGGCCAGGGCGTGAACGTGATTGAAATGAACTTTCTGCCGGATGTGTATGTGCAGTGCGATGTATGCAAGGGCGCCCGCTACAACCGCGAGACCCTGCAGGTGACCTACAAGGGCTTCACCATCGCCGAGGTGCTCGAGATGACGGTGGAGCAGGCTGCTGATGTGTTCTCGGCGATTCCCCAGGCTGCGGATCGGCTGCGCACGTTGGTGGATGTGGGCCTGGGTTATGTGAAGTTGGGCCAGCCGGCCCCCACCCTCTCCGGTGGTGAAGCCCAGCGGGTGAAGCTGGCCACCGAGCTCTCCAGGCGCGCCACCGGCAAAACGCTCTATCTGATCGACGAGCCCACCACCGGCCTCAGCTTCTACGACGTGCACAAGCTGATGGACGTGATGCAGAGGCTGGTGGACAAGGGCAACTCAATCCTGGTGATCGAGCACAATCTCGATGTGATCCGCTGTGCCGACTGGATCGTGGATCTCGGCCCAGAAGGGGGCGACAAGGGAGGAGAGATTGTCGTGACGGGCACCCCAGAGGAGGTGGCTGAGCATTCCACCAGTCACACGGGGCGCTATCTCAAGCAGGTGCTCAAGCAGCATCCTCCTGAGGCCTTGGCAGGTTGAGGGCTGCTCTGAGGGCGGTGTGAGAGGGGCAGGGGACGAACTGGGAGGGGCTGGTGCTAAGACTCACCCAATTAAATAGCCTTCTCTAAATAGATGGCGAAAGAAGAAATGGTTGACAATCAAGCAATCGGCGGTATACTCTTGAATAGGTTTTCGAACTCTCTAGGCATGGCTAATTTGTCTAATAGAAGACAGTCCGTCGCCAGGAAAGGGTCTTTTCTAGTCAATAGTATTGTCATTATGATGACAACTATTCCAGTGCTTAATGTCGGCTTGGGACAAAAATTGGCTGCGTCAGATCAATTTTATTACAATATAAATTGTCTTTCCGAGATATCTCTCGAGGAAACATGTAACGTCTCATTCATGAAAAAGTCTATGTCAGCAAGGTTTACCTCTGGCATAAATACAAAAGTTAAGTATGATGAAATTATTGCATGGAATTATACAGACTCAACCAAGTTAAAGATTGATTTAGAGCTTGCAGCTAGGATAGGTCTTATTGGCCTGCTCTTTAAAAAAGCCGTTCACAGGCATGTGTTTAGCATTAGCTATAGAGATGGCTTTGGAGATAAAAAATCACTGATACTTAATTTCAGTGATTCACAATATGTGTTGCCTGTAAAATCAGCTTTGAGTGATTATGCAGGCAGCAAGGAGGTTAATTGACTAATCAATTGACTTTTGAGGCAATAAAGTCTACAGCCTTGTCAATTGCATCGTACATAGCTGCCTTTGCATCTCCATTCATCCCGCCCCCCGCGTAAGCAGAAGTGTCAAAGCTATATCCCCCAAATGGTGTCGATTCCTTCTTTTCTCTTACTGCACCTTCAAATCTTGCAGTGCCTATAATGTCATCTGCTGCAACACTTATTATATCAACCTTTAAGGTAACCGTTGCACTTTTTTTATTGGTTGTCTTGGTGGCACCAGCAAACATTCCGAAGATGGGAATAAATCCAGCTGGATTAATAGAAGTCTCTGTGCTTGATTGAGTGTCAATATTTAACACAGCAGGACGTACGATGTACTTTACGCCCATTGTTTTGGCAACGTTAACCAGGTCAGGAATGAACATGTCATTGGTTAAGTCAGCTCGATTTAGACCATCTTGGCCAAACTTCTTATTCATAGCTGCGTTTACCTTAAACCACGAAATTGTTGTTGCTCCTGACTGCCTAAGCGCATCATTCAGGACTTCTGTTGCAAACTCGTTCGTTGTGCTTACTGTTCCACCAGCTGATCCATATTGTGCCGATGTGCCAGTTTTATCAAACACTGGCATCAATATGAATTTTGACTTTGTCGTGAAGCGGATATTTTGTAGTGCATCTGTCGCTTGTGTCGAGGGTTCTTTGCTATTTCCAGTTTGCGCAATTGCCAATGGAGCCATGAGTGACAGGCTCAGGGGAGCTGCGACTAAAAGAGCTAATTGACGACGCATGACTAGGCAGTCCCTATTACGGTTGTAAAGACCGTAGCATCCAGCTATAGTTTTGGTCAAGCCCTGCATCCATGATTATGCCAACTCCCTTGGGACTTCATAGAGTTGGATTGCTGATGCCCGCCTTTGCGGCAGCCTTTATTGCAGGAAATGCTGCCCTTGCTTTTGATAGGTCGGGAAATTTAGGGGTCGTTGCTTCTCCTCCAAGAGTCTCATACCCATTTAAAATCGAAGCATTGTGCAGTCTATATTCAAAATATGAAGTCTGTCACCCTGTGCTAACAGAAGGTTCTATCTCCGCCAACTTCCCGACCGAATTCCTTAGGCTTACGGCTAAAGATATAACGGCCATCGCAATTTATGATTCACGACGTAGAGAGACTAATTACGTTGTCGGAGCAGCTTCGACAATTCTTTTCGGACCCTATGGACTCATAGGCTTTTTGGCTACAAGGAATGTAGGTGATGTTGACTTTGGCTTCACGTACATTGACAGCGGTCGCAAGAGAACTGCATATATTAGATTTAAAAATAATAACTCTACTGCGGCTTTTGGTGAGGCCTTAAAGCCCCTGGTCCAGTTAAGTGACAAGTCTCAGGCAGGTTCAACCCCTTGACTTTTTGACGCACCTCACATAGGCTATTATTTTAATCAACTTCTAGTTAACAAAAAGTATGAAGATTAAAATTGCTTCTTGCCTTATTGCTTTTGGAATTCAGTCCTCTCCTGCGTTCGCCTCTGATCTAGTTGATTCTGCTCGTAATTTTCATCAAGATGCGTCGAACATTCATCTTTTGATGAACGTAGTTGGTAAATCTAGAAGCTTGGCATTGAAGGGCTGCCCAAGTGCTGTTGAACTTATAATAAGAAGCTATAATGTGTATATCTATAAAGAAAAGGTTGGTACTAGCTTTATGGATTTAGCTCATCAGGCATCCTTGTGTAAGTAGGTTTAAGGATACGGCTCCTACGTTCCCTAGGGCTAAGTGTTTTCTTTGACGCCCTCTGAAGAACCGGCTGAGCATCCCACCAGTCACACACGGCGCTATCTCAAGTAGGTGCTCAAGCAGCATCCTCCTCAGCCCATGGCGGCTTGATTGATGCAGCTCTCGCGTCACACCACCTTGTGATGGCTGTGATTCTCTTGAGTCATTCTGCTGCAACGGAGTTCGGATCCAGATAGATCGCGTAGGCGCCGCTATGGATAGGTGCACTTGCTTCCGCATCCAGAGCGATTCCGCGGACCTGATCTGGCATGGCTGGTCTCTACGTTCTGCACCTGCATTTGCATGGTTTGTTTCGAGGCCACGACCTCGAATTGGGTCGGGATGCGGACACCGGTGGCCAGACCACCTACGTGCTGGAGCTGGCCCGCAGCCTGGCGCTGCGGCCGGAGGTGGAGCGGCTGGAGGTGGTGACGCGGCTGATCCAGGATCGTCGCGTCTCGGCTGATTACGCCAAGCCCTGGGAGTCGCTCGGCCCCCACGCTGCCATCCGTCGCCTGAGCTTCGGTCCACGCCGCTACCTGCGCAAGGAGCTGCTCTGGCCCCATCTCGATGAACTGGCCGATGCCCTGGCCGAAAGCCTGCTGGCGCAGGATCAATTGCCTGATTGGATCCATGCCCACTACGCCGATGCCGGTTATGTGGGGGCGCTGTTGCGCCGCCGCTTGGGCATTCCCCTGGTGTTCACGGGCCATTCCCTGGGCCGCGAAAAGCGGCGGCGATTGATTGATGCCGGCCTCGATCCCCGCCAGATCGAGGAGCACTACGCCATGGCCCGGCGGATCGATGCCGAGGAGCTGGCCCTGGCCCACAGCAATCTGGTGGTGACCAGCACCCGCCAGGAGTTGGAGGTGCAGTACGCCCGCTACGGCCGTTTCTGTGCGAAGCAGGCCGCCGTGATTCCGCCTGGCGTGGACATGCGCCAGTTCTTTCCGCCCCAGGCGGGCCTGCAGGAACCTGCCGTTGAAACGCTGATCGAGCCGTTTCTGCGCGATCCGGCCAAACCGCCGGTGCTCGCCATCTGCCGCGCTGACCACCGCAAGAACATTCCTGCCCTGGTGGAGGTGTTTGGTCGCTCTGAGCGGCTGCGCCGGCAGCACAACCTTGTGCTGTTGCTCGGCTGCCGCAACGACCCTCGCCAGCTTGAGAAGCAGCAGCGGGAGGTGTTCCAACAGGTGTTTGAACTGGTGGATCGTTTCGATCTCTACGGCCAGGTGGCCTACCCGAAGCAGCACGAGCGTCACCAGATTCCGTCCATCTACCGCTGGGCCTCACGCCTGGGCGGCGTGTTCGTCAATCCGGCCCTCACCGAACCCTTCGGCCTCACCCTGCTGGAGGCCGCGGCCTGCGGTGTGCCCATCGTTGCTACCGATGACGGTGGCCCCAAGGACATCCTGGCCCGCTGCCAGAACGGCTTGTTGGTGGACGTGTCCGATCTGGATGCCTTGCAGCAGGCCCTGGAGGACAGCCTGGCCCGCCCGGAGCGCTGGCGCCGCTGGCGTGACAATGGAGTGGAGGCCGTCAGCCGCTCGTTCAGCTGGGATGCCCATGTGAACCACTACCTCGGGGCCGCGACGGCTGCTGCCCATCAGGCCGCCAGCCTGCGGCCCAGCCGTTGGTTTCAACAGGGAGAAACGGGGCCGTCGGCGTGCCCCGAGCGCCTGCTGGTGCTCGATCTGGACGCCAGCCTGGCCCATCCCGATGCCGGCAGCCTGGCGGAGTTGCGCCGTCGCCTGCAGGCCGAACCCCAGTTGGGCATTGGTGTCACCAGCGGCCGCGCGATCCGGGCGGCCCGGCAGCGTTTCGCCGAGTTGCATCTCCCCGAGCCCTGTTTGTGGATCACCCAGGCCGGCACCGAAATTCACACCCGTTCGCCCCAGGGCCCTGTGCCCGACCATCACTGGCAGCGCCACATCGGCCGCCGTTGGAGTTGGGATGCCGTGGCGGCGGCGATGGCGGCTCTCGAACCGCGGCTGCGGCTGCAGGACCCCGCCCAGCAGGGACCCTTCAAGGTGAGTTTTCTGCTGCAGGAACCCGACCAGGGCATCCTGCCGGTGGTGCGCCAAACCTTGCAGCAGCACCATCTGCCGGCCCGTCCCCACCTGTTCCAGCATTGGTACCTCGACGTGCTGCCGCTCACCGCCTCGAAAACCGAGGCTCTGCGTTACATCGCCCTGCGCTGGCAGCTGCCCCTCACCGCGATCCTGGTGCAGGCCAGCCAGCAGGGGGATGGGGAGTTGCTGCGGGGCCTGCCCTGCGGGGTGGTGCCGGATGATCACGATCCGGCCCTGGAAAGCCTGCGCAACCACCGGCGCGTGTTCTTCGCCTCCACCCCCCAGGCCTGGGGCTTGCTGGAGGGTCTGGATCACCACCGCTTCCTGCGGCGTTAGGGGCTTTCGACGCCCGCGTAGTGGCTGTTGCCGTCCGGCATCCAGTAGCTCAGGTCGTTGTGCCAGAACAGCCGGCCCGGCAGCTGGCGGGTGCTCAGCTTGGTGCCGGCCATGGCCGTGAGCAGCTGGCCCATCTCCACCGGGGAGAGATCGGTTTTGACATCCTCGCCGGCGATCTTCAGCAGCTGCGGCAGCTGGGCCAGCGTGGCCGGTTGGGCCAGTTTGCGGAACACTTCGGCGAGCACCAGTTTCTGCCGTTCCATCCGGCCCAGGTCGCCCATTTCATCGTTGCGGAAGCGCAGGAAGCCCTCCAGCAGCTCGCCCTTCAGCACCTGCCGCCCGGGGTAGAGGTCGATGTAGAGGTTTTGGGCGTTGTCGACGTAGTACATCCGCTTGGGCACATCCACCTCAACGCCGCCGAGGGCGTCGGCCAGGTGCTCCACGGCCCGCAGGTTGACACGCATGTAGCGGTCGACCGGGGCACCGATCAGGGTCGTGAGCTCCTGCTTCAGGGCCCCGATGCCGCCGAAGGCAAACAGGGCATTGGCCTTGAGCACGCCGTAGTCGGCTGATTCCACGAAGGTGTCCCGTGGCACCTGGGTGAGCTGGGTGAGCCCGTCTTTGAGCTCCACGGTGAACATCACATCGGTGTTGTCGCCAACTTTGTCGGTGCCGATCACCACGATGCGCCGCGCGCCCAGGCCGAAGGGATTGATCAGGCTGGTGAGCTGCTGGGGCCCTTGCAGCAGCGCTGCCATTGCTCCCGAGACCAGTTGGGGCAGGGGCCCGGCCAGGCCGTAGCCCAGGGCGATTCCCAGGGCAAAGGGGAGCAGCGGTGGCCGGCGCCGCCGGGCCGACGGAGAAATCTGACCCGTGGTCGTTTGGCGTTGCTCGCGCCCAGGCTGGCGTTGTTCGCGGGCTGTTTGGCTGTTTTCGCGCAGGTTGCGCAGGTCGGTGACCACAGCCCCGCGGCTGCTGTCGCGTCGGTTGCGACGCGGGCGGGGTTGGGCCTGACTCATGACGGCTCTTGCTGGGCGCACCTTAAGGGCCGGATCCCTGCCGCACCAGGGGGTCAGCGCCGCTTGCTCAGCTGGAGGGTCGTACCGCGATGCGGGCCGCGGTGCCATCGGCCTTGCGACGGGCTTCCGTTTCACTGCTGCCGCGCGCCAGGGCCACGCCCATGCGCCGCTGGGGCCGGGCCTCGGCCTTGCCGAACAGCAGCACCTGGGTGTCCTCCTCCGCCAGGGCCTCGGCAACGCCGGCGTAAGTCACCGGGGTGCCTGCCGCTTCGGCCAGGATCACCCTGCTGGCCGCGGGCCCAAGGCTGCGGATGGCCGGGATCGGCAAGCCCAGCACCGCCCGCAGGTGCAATTCAAATTCGCTGAGGTTCTGCCCCATCAGGGTCACCAGGCCGGTGTCGTGGGGGCGGGGCGAAAGCTCGGAGAACACCACTTCCAGCTCTCCAGCGGCGGTGCGGCAGAGGAAAAACTCCACGCCGAACAGGCCGGCGCCGCCCAGGTTGTCGGTGACGGCCTGGGCCATGGCCTGGGCGACTGCCAGGGCTTCCTCGGGCATGGCGGCCGGCTGCCAGCTGCATTGGTAGTCGCCCCGCTCCTGGATGTGGCCGATCGGCGGGCAGAAGAGTGTTGGCCCCGTCCACTGCTTCACGGTGAGCAGGGTGATCTCCAGCTCGAACTGCAAAAACTCCTCCACGATCACCTGGGCCCCTTCCCCCCGGGCGCCGGCCATGGCTGCTTCCCAGGCCGCGGCGATGCCCTCGGGGCCCTGCACCACGCTCTGGCCCTTGCCAGAGGAGCTCATCACCGGCTTCACCACCACCGGCCAACCCAGGGGCGCAGCGGCGGCGGCCAGCTCTGCGGCGCTGCGGGCATAGGCGAAGCGGGCGGTGCGCAGGCCCAGCTCCGTGGCAGCCAGATCGCGAATCCGGTCGCGGTTCATCGTCACCGCCGTGGCCCGGGCGGTGGGGATCACGGTGATGCCCTCAGCCTCCAGCTCCGCCAGGGCATCCACGGCCAGGGCCTCAATCTCCGGGATCACCAGGTTGGGCTGGTGGCGGCGCACCACGGCCTTGAGGGCCTCGGCATCGGTCATGGCGATCACCTCGGCCACATCGGCCACCTGCATCGCCGGGGCGCCGGCGTAGCGGTCGACGGCGATCACGCGGCAGCCCAGGCGCTGGGCGGCGATGGCCACCTCCTTGCCCAGCTCTCCGCTGCCCAGCAGCATCAGGGTGGCGGGCAGGCAGGTGGGGGCAGGTGAGGGCATGGTCGGTGTCCGGGACGGGCACCGGACAGCAAGATGGAGCCGATCTTCCTGCACACCGGGGCGCACTGATGGGTTGGCTGTTGGATTTGCCCCTGGGTTTCAGCACCGCCGGGGACGCCGCCAACGGGTTGTTGTTCGGCTGGGATATCGCCACCCTGCAGAAGTGGGCCCTGATTTATCTCGGGCTCTCCTCGCTGGCCTTTGTGGTGGTGTGGGTGGTCGGCTACCTGCGCCGGGGTTAGGGGAGATCCCTCAGGGCAGCAGGGTGAGCTGGCGCACGGGCGATTCCTCATTGATGAAGCCGTAGGCCTCAAACACCGTTGGGTCGGGATGGGTGATGTGCTGGCCATCGCTGTGCCGTTCCAGCTGGAACCCCTCGCTGGCCATGCGACGCATCAGGGCGGCCGCCTCCTCGAAGCGGGAGGCCATGGCCGCCAGGCTGGCGCAGTCGGAGCTGAGGCCGGTGTCCTTCCAGGTGAAGTAGGCCATGGGATCAGGCGCGATGGCAGGGCTCAGGGCAGCAGCACCAAACCCACTCCCACCAGTAGCAGGCTGGCGATCCAGAACCGGATCACCACGACCTGTTCGTTCAGGCCCCCCAGCTCGAAGTGGTGGTGGAGCGGCGCCATCCGAAACAGCCGCCGGCCCTGGCCCGTGGTGGGGTTCTTGGTGGCCTTGAACACCCACACCTGCAGGATCACCGAGAGGGATTCGGCTAGGAACACCCCACCCATCACCAGCAGCGGCCAGAGGCTGTTGGAGAGCAGGGCCACAGCGCTGAGGGCGGCCCCCATCGCCAGGGACCCGGTGTCGCCCATGAACAGCCGGGCGGGATGGCGGTTGTGGGCCAGAAAGCCCAGCCAGCAGCCGGCCATCGCAGCGCAGAAGCCGGCCAGGGAGGCATCGCCTTCATGGCCGCGCAGCATCAGCTGCAGCCCCAGGCCGGTGAACACCACGGCGCCGCAACCCGCCGCCAGGCCGTCGAGGCCGTCGGTGAGGTTGGTGGCGTTGCTTTCGGCCAGAAACACAAACAATCCCAGCGGCCAGATCAGCACTCCGATCGGCAGCACCCAGCCCAGGGGCAGCGCAATGTCGCCGGGTGAGGCGCCCCCCAGCCACTGACCAGTGGCGGCCCAGACCAAAAACAGCAGGGCTGCTCCCGCCTGGAGCAGCAGTTTGCCCCGGGGGGTGAGACCGGTGTTGGTGCGGCGGGTGAGGCTGCGCCAGTCGTCGATGGCGCCGATGGCCAGATAGGCCAGGGTGACGGCGGCGACGGCCAGCAGCCGTGGATCACTCGGGGTGATCAGGCCACCCACCAGCACCCCCACCGGCACCACCAGCAGCCCACCCATGGTGGGGGTGCCCGCCTTGCTCAGGTGAGCCTGGGGTCCCTCGTCGCGGATCACCTGGCCGAGCTTGAGCTCCCGCAGCCGCGGTACCCCCCAGGCCGTGACCCCGGCGCTGATCAGGCCGGCCAGCAGCAGGGGGGGGGTGAGCTGGGCTGCGCGGGCTTGCCAGTCGCACACCACGCAGGCCAGCAGGAGCACAAGGGCCAGCAGGATCGCGCTGACCTGACTGCTGGGCTTGGAGGACGCAAGCAAGGTCTTGGGACGACGGGCGTCCCAGTTTCCCTTGTTTGCGCCGTTCGCCCCAGCCTCAATCTTCCCAGTTTTCGTCCTGCTGCTCGTCGTCTTTGTTGTAGTCCTCCTTCTCCCCCATCAGCGCCGAGAGCTCTTCCTCTTCCACCGTGCTCACGTCGGTGCTGGCGGTTTCCTCGTCGGCCACCAAGCGTCCACTGGTTTCCAACCAGCTCAGCAGGTCGGGCTCATCCCGCAGCGGCAGCACCGGTGCCGGCTCGCTGCGCCCGTAGCGGGTCAGCGAAGGGTTGATGGTGTCGAGTCGACTGCTGCCACTGGTCGCGAGTGTGCTCATACGTGTTGCTGACGATGGGTCTGCTGAAGACGGCTCTGCTGAAAACGGCTTTGCTGAAGACGGTTGCCTACGGAAAGCCTGGCTGGGCTTAGCAAGACCAATCAATCACCATAGCGTCAGCGTTGAAATTCCCTATGGCACCGATGGCTTCCAGCCCGTTGACGGGGGTTTTGCGGCTGTGGTCTCTGGCCCTGGCGATCAGTGCCCTGCTAGCCGCCGCCGGCCAGCGCTGGCCAGCCCCGTTGCCGGTGCAGCCGGCGCTGGTGTGGCTGCTGGTGCTGCTGCCGCCCCTGGCCGTGGGGCTCTGGTTGCTGGCCCGCTGGTCGCTGCCCGACCCCGACAGGGGAGAATCGTCCGATTGAGCGCATGGAGCGGCGTTGATGGGTCGGGCGAAGAAGGCGGTGCTGGCCTATTCCGGTGGTGTCGACACCAGCGTCTGCATTCCCTACCTGATGCAGGAATGGGGTGTGGAGGAGGTGATCACCTTCGCTGCCGACCTGGGTCAGGGTGATGAGCTCGAACCGATCCGCCAGAAGGCCCTCGACTCCGGCGCCAGCCAGTCGATCGTGGGCGACCTGATCGAGCCCTTCATCACCGAGTTCGCCTTCCCGGCGATCCGCGCCAATGCTCTGTATGAGGGCCGCTACCCGCTCAGCACAGCCCTGGCCCGGCCGCTGATCGCCCGTCGCCTTGTGGAGATCGCCCGGGAAGTGGGCGCCGATGCGGTGGCCCACGGCTGCACCGGCAAGGGCAACGACCAGGTGCGCTTCGATGTGGCCATCGGCGCCCTGGCGCCTGATCTGAAGGTGCTCACCCCGGCGCGCGAGTGGGGCATGAGCCGCGAGGAAACGATCGCCTACGGCGAGCGTTGCGGGATTCCCTCGCCGGTGAGCAAGAAGTCGCCCTACTCGATCGACCTCAACCTGCTGGGCCGCTCGATCGAGGCCGGCCCCCTAGAGGATCCCAACGTGGAGCCGCCCGAGGAGATCTACGCCATGACCCGCTCGGTGGACGACGCCCCGGCGGTGCCCCAGGTGGTGGAAATCGGCTTTGAGCAGGGCAATCCGGTGAGCATCGACGGTGTGCGCCTCGATCCGGTGAGCCTGATTCGCCGCGCCAACTCCCTGGCGGGCAGCCACGGCTTTGGTCGGCTCGACATGATCGAGAACCGGGTGGTGGGCATCAAGAGCCGCGAGATCTACGAAACTCCGGGGCTGTTGCTGTTGATCAGGGCCCACCAGGAGCTCGAGAGCCTCACCCTGGCGGCCGACGTGCTGCGCAGCAAGCGACAGCTGGAGCAGCAGTGGGCCGATCTGGTGTACCAGGGCCTTTGGTATGGCCCGCTCAAGGACGCCATCGACGGTTTCATCGAGCGCACCCAAGCGGTGGTGAACGGCTGCGTGCGGATCAAGCTGCACAAGGGCAACGCCACGGTGGTTGGTCGCAGCAGCGCCAGCAACAGCCTTTACGTGCCCGATATGGCCACCTACGACGCCGGCGATCAGTTCGACCACCGGGCCGCCGAGGGTTTCATCTACGTGTGGGGCCTGCCGACCCGTCTCTGGGCAGCCAACCAGCGCCGGCGTTAGGCCGCTCGGTTGCTGTTCAGTCCGAAGGCATGGAGTAGGGCTTGGCGCATCCGCGGCCGCTCCTGTTGACGGGGCATGAGCAGCGGTCGGCGGTTGGAATCCTGGGCGGGTTGCAGCTGAAGCAGGTGCTGGCGGAGGGTGGCGTTGTCATCGAGCAGCCGTTGCTGCTGCTCCAGCATTGGCTGCAGGCGCTGCCTGAACTTGTCTTCAAACAGGGCAGGAAGTTCTTCGAGCAGCGTTTGCATCGCCTGGAGTTCCTCGCGGGTCTTGGCGAGTTCCTGTTCCAGCGCCTCCCGGCGTTCCTGCTGCTGATGCCATGAAAAAACCGAAGGGACAGAAGACTGCCACTTCGGTTCTGGAGGAGATATCAGGGGGCCGACACCGTGCTCAGCAGCCGATGTTGTGGTCGGCTCTGCCTGCAAATCCGATTCAGATTGATGGCAATCCGGCTCCATGGATGGAGGTTACGGTCACGCCCGGCTTTGCACAAGCCGGGCTGAATGCCCTGCGGTCAAACGGCTGCGGCCGGTTCCATAGGGGCGGCTTCGCTGACGGCGCCAGGCAGGGTGCGTGGAGCAGGCATGGGGCCGTCCTGTTTGACGGTGAGGTAGCGGATCACGTCTTCGGAGAGGCGCATGGCGCGCTCGAGGGGTGCCACCTGCTGGCCGTCGCCGTTGTGGTTGAGCTGCACGTAGATGCCTTCGCGGTGCTTGGCGATCGAATAGGCGAGACGGCGCTTGCCGCGCATCTGGCAATCGAGCACTTCACCACCGGATTCAGTCACCAGGTCGCGGTACTTGGCGACATGGGTTTCCACCTCTTCCTCCGGAATGTCCGGACGAAGGATGTACATGGTCTCGTAATAGGGCTGCGTCATGGTCGCTTTGAAGGTGTCGCCTCAGGGTTTAGGCAGCGGCCAGCGGGCAGGCGCCCACCAGCGACGGATCAACCACCCTACAGCTGCATCCGCACTGCCTCGGAGAGGCTGGGGATGTCGGCGTCCTTGCCCCGCAGGTTCTGAACCACGGCGAACAGCACCAGCACCAGGATGCCGATGAACACGGTGTTGCTGAGGGTTTTGCCGACGAAATCCAGGGCGCCCAGCTGCAGCACCTGGAAGGCCAGGGTGACCAGCACCACCACGATGTCGATCAGGATCGCCTGCAGCACGTTGAAGCGGATCAGGTAAGGCACCTGGCTGTTGCGCACCACCGCCAGGAACAGCACCAAAAACAGCACTAGGCCGCCGAAGGGCACGACCTGCTCCAGCAGTGCCACCGGCAGCACCGGCACCCCCAGCCACTGCAGCGCCGGAAACAGGCCAAACAGGCCACGGCCAAAGGGGAAGGCGTCGCTCCAGGGCAGCAGGTAGGCCAGGGCGGCCAGCAGCCGTTGCCAGATCGGGGGTGCCTGCATCGCCTGGGTGCTGCTGTGGCTCCAAGGCTAAGGGCGGTTGTTGCCGCCGCTGAGTTGGGCCAGGGCCGCGGCTCGCATGGCTGTCACTGGCACCGTTTCAAGGCCGCTCCACAGGCGCAGGGCCGCCGCTCCCTGTTGCACCAGCATCTCCAGCCCATCGAGGCTGTGGCAGCCCCGGGCGCTGGCGGCCTGGAGCAGCGCCGTGGGCCGCGGCGTGTAGATCAGGTCGTAGACGGTGCTGCCGGGCCGGAGGGCCTCCAGCTCGGCCGGCCTGAGTGGGCTCTGCTGGGCCGCCTCTGGGTTGGTGGCTGATGCCATGCCCACCGGCGTGGTGTTGACCACCAGATCAGTCTGGGCCAGTGCGTTTTGGAGGGTTGCGGTGTGGGCATCCCAGGCCAGCCCCTGCACCTGCGGCGCCCAGCTGCGGCAGGGGCCCAGCAGACCCTCCAGGCGGGCGCTGCTGCGGCCGGCCACCGTGATGGCGCCGCAGCCCAGCTCCACCAGGGCGGCCACCACGGCCCGGGCGCTGCCGCCGCAGCCCAGTACCACGGCCCGTTGGCCTTGCCAGGCGCTGCCGCTGGCTTGCAGGGGGGCCAGGAAGCCGGTCACATCGGTGTTGTCGCCCAGCCAGCCGCCCTCTGGGTGCCGCACCAGGGTGTTCACCGCCCCCACCCGCTCGGCCAGGGGAGAAAGGCTGCAGCACAGCCGGGCCACGGCCTGCTTGTGGGGCAGGGTGACGTTGAGGCCGCGGCAATCCAGGGCCTCCAGCCCCCGCACCACCGTTTCCAGCTGCTCCGCCGGCGTGGGCAGCGCCAGGTACACCCAGTCGAGGTCCAGCTCCGCCAGGGCGGCGTTGTGCATCGTTGGCGAGAGCGAATGGCGCACCGGATCCCCAAGAACTCCAGCCAGGGCGGTGTGTCCGGAGATCGGCGTGGGCATGGACGAAAGCGTTGGCGGCAGGGGCTGTTCGGGAACCACACCTCGCCTGGGAAGGCCCCAGCTGCTGAAGATGCATCCAGTCCGATTCGTTCACCGTAAGGAGGTGGTAACCCATGGGCAAGGTCGTCGGTATTGACCTCGGCACCACGAACAGCTGCGTCGCCGTGATGGAGGGCGGCAAGCCCACGGTGATCGCCAACGCTGAAGGGTTCCGCACAACCCCCTCGGTGGTGGCCTACACCAAAAACCAGGATCAGCTGGTGGGCCAGATCGCCAAGCGCCAGGCGGTGATGAACCCCGAAAACACCTTTTATTCGGTGAAGCGCTTCATCGGCCGTCGCGTTGATGAGGTGAACGAAGAGTCGAAAGAGGTGAGCTATGGCGTGGAGAAGGCCGGCGCCAATGTGAAAGTGAAGTGCCCGGTGCTGAACAAGCAGTTCGCCCCCGAGGAAGTGAGCGCCCAGGTGCTGCGCAAGTTGGCTGAAGATGCCGGCAAGTACCTCGGCGAAACGGTCACCCAGGCGGTGATTACCGTGCCCGCCTACTTCAACGACTCCCAGCGACAGGCCACCAAGGACGCCGGCAAGATCGCGGGCCTTGAGGTGCTGCGCATCATCAACGAGCCCACGGCGGCGGCTCTGGCCTACGGCCTCGACCGCAAGAGCAACGAGCGCATCCTGGTGTTCGACCTGGGCGGCGGCACCTTCGATGTGTCGGTGCTGGAGGTGGGCGATGGTGTGTTTGAGGTGCTCTCCACCTCCGGCGACACCCACCTTGGCGGCGACGACTTCGACAAGGTGATCGTGGATCACCTGGCCGACAGCTTCAAGGCCAACGAGGGTATTGATCTGCGCCAGGACAAGCAAGCCCTGCAGCGCCTCACCGAGGCTGCTGAGAAGGCCAAGATCGAGCTCTCCAGTGCCACCCAGAGCGAGATCAACCTGCCGTTCATCACGGCCACTCCCGAGGGTCCCAAGCACCTCGATCTCACCCTCACCCGGGCCAAGTTTGAGGAGCTCGCCTCCAAGCTGATCGACCGCTGCCGCGTGCCGGTGGAGCAGGCCCTCAAGGACGCCAAGCTGTCTTCCGGCGAACTCGATGAGATCGTCATGGTGGGCGGTTCCACCCGCATCCCCGCGGTGCTGGAGCTGGTCAAGCGCGTCACCGGCAAGGACCCCAACCAGACCGTTAACCCCGACGAGGTGGTGGCCGTGGGTGCCGCCATCCAGGGCGGTGTGCTGGCCGGTGAAGTGAAGGACATCCTGCTGCTGGATGTCACCCCGCTTTCCCTCGGTGTGGAAACCCTGGGCGGTGTGATGACCAAGATGATCACCCGCAACACCACCATCCCCACCAAGAAGACGGAGACTTACTCCACGGCGGTGGATGGTCAAACCAACGTGGAGATCCACGTGCTTCAGGGCGAGCGCGAAATGGCCAGCGACAACAAGTCGCTCGGCACCTTCCGCCTTGATGGCATTCCCCCTGCCCCCCGCGGCGTGCCCCAGATCGAAGTCACCTTCGACATCGACGCCAACGGCATCCTCAGCGTGACGGCCAAGGACAAGGGCAGCGGCAAGGAGCAGAGCATCTCGATCACCGGTGCCTCCACCCTCAGTGAAAACGAGGTGGAGAAGATGGTGAAGGACGCGGAAACCAACTCCGCGGCCGATAAGGAGAAGCGCGAGAAAATCGACCTGAAGAACCAGGCCGAAACCCTCGTCTACCAGGCTGAGAAGCAACTCGGCGAACTGGGCGACAAGGTGGGCGCTGAGGACAAAGCCAAGGTGGAGGGGTTGTCCGCCAAGCTCAAGGAGGCGATCGCCAAGGACGACTTCGACACCATGAAGTCGGAACTCGAAACCCTGCAGCAGGCCCTCTATGCCGCCGGTGCCGCCGTGTACCAGCAGGCTGCAGGCGCTGAAGCCGGTGGCGCTGCTCCCGGAGGCAACGGTGCGGGCGCCGAGGCGGGCAGCGGTTCCTCCAGCGACGACGTCATCGACGCCGAGTTCACCGAGAGCAAGTGAGAAGGAGCACGTGAGCTTCGAGCCCCCCGGAAGGGGGGCTTTTTTGTTGGCCTTCCCCCTGGGGGAAGGGTTTTTGGTTCAGGCGCCCACGCCGGCCAGGGCCGCTTTCACCTTGGTGACCACCGGCGCGGGCAGGGGGATGTAGCCGAGGGCCGGAGCCTGCTGCTGGGCCGCGGCACTGAGGGCGTAGTTGAAGGCGCTCTGCAGGGCGGGCAGCTTGGCGCCATTGCCGGTCTTGTAGAGCAGCACCCAGGTGAAGGTGACGATCGGGTAGCCGGCGCTGGGGTTGGGATCGCTGCCGGTGAGATCGGCCCCCAGGTTGATCGTGGCCAGCGCCTCGCTGGCGCTGGCGGCATCAGGCAGGGCGTAGGCGCCCGAGCGGTTGGCGATCGCGGCCGCTTGGAGCACGCCCCGTACATAGGCTGCTTCCACGTAGCCGAGGCTGCCCTTGGTTTGCAGCAGGCTGGCGGCGACGCCCTCATTGCCCTTGGCGCCCACACCGGTGGGCCAGTTCACCGATTTGCCGACGCCGGGGCCCTGCTTCCAGCCGGGGCTGAAGGCGGCCAGGGAGTTGGTGAAGTTGTAGGTGGTGCCGGAGCCGTCGGAGCGCACCACCACCTGGATCGGCTGGTTGGCGCAGCCCAGCTGCTGGAAGTTTTTGATCTTGCCTTCAAAGATCTGCACCAGCTGGGTCTGGCTGAGCTTGAGGTTGCAGCCGGGCAGGTTGTAAGCCACGGCAATGGCGCCGGCGGTAAGGGGCAGTTGCACCACCCCGCGCTTGATCGCGGCGGCTTCGCTGGCCTCCAGGGGTTTGTCGCTGGCGGCGAAATCCACGGTGCCTGCCTGGAACTGGCGCACGCCAGCCCCTGAGCCCACCGACTGGTAGTTGACCCGGATCTTCTCCTGGCTGGCTAGATCGGCAAACCAGCGTTGGTAGAGACCCGCCGGGAAACTGGCTCCGGCGGCCTGGAGCGCCTGCCTGGTGCCACCACTGCTTGGGCCACCACCACCGCAGCTGCTCAGGTTGACCAGGGCCGCCATGCCGAGGACGGCCCCGGTGAGCGCGGTGGGGCGAAAGCGGGCGACGGCCATGGAGAGAGCGATCGAAACGGGTTGGTGGCAGTGGCTGAGGCGCCACGCCGGCAGGTTAGGGCTCCAGTTGATCGGCCACCCACTCCGCCGTGGCCGGGGCCAGCAGCACGCCGTTGCGGTAATGGCCACTGGCCAGCAGCAGGCCCGGTTCCAGCTGGGCGAGCAGTGGGGCGGGTTGGCCGATCGGATGGCTTCGGTGGCCTTGCCAGCGCCGGATGACCGCGGCCTGCTCGAGCCAGGCGGGGGCCGCGCCGCCCAACGCGCGCAGGTGGGCCAGGGCGGCTGGATCGGCCTGATCGCCGGGCTCCAGGGTTGCCCCCAGCCACAGCCGCCCGCTGCCAGGATCGCCGATGTTGGTTTGTGGCACCAGGTTGACTCCTTGCCACACCACGGCTCCGGGCCAGGGCCCAGGCGTGTCCCAGCTGGTGGGGGCTGCCAGCTCCAGTTCCAGCGCCTGGCCCAGCACCGGCTCCTGGGGCTGGTTGTGGCCGAGGGATGCGAGTAGGCCCGCACTGGCCACCCCGGAGCTCACCACCACCGCATCGGCCCGCAGGGTCTGATCGCTGCCGGTGTGCACCGTCCAGCCGCCGGCATGGCTCTCCAGCTGCTCGGCGCGATCGCAGATCGGCTGCAGGCCCAAGCGCAGCCCGTCTGCCAGCAGGGCAGCCATGGCGGTGCCCGGATCCAGTTGGCCGTCGGCGGGGGAATAGAGGCCGCCCACGGCCCCTGCCGGCAGGGCCGGTGCCAGGGCGTCGAGCTGGGTCTGGCCCCAGAGCTCCAAGGGCAGGCCCTGACGCTGGCGGCTGGCCACCAGGCGTTGCTGGCGCTCCAGATCGTCGGCGCCGCTGGCCAACAGCAGCAGCCCCGGTCGCCAGGCCAGTGGCCAGCCCTGGGCTCCCAGCTGCTGGCGCCAGTCGCCCCAGAGGCTCAGGCTGCGCTGGCGCAGGCGCCAGCCGCGGCCGCTACTGCGGTGAAACGCCTGGGCCATCAGCACCCCCAGGGCCGCCCAGCTGCCGGAGTTGGGATCTGGGCTGCCGTTCAGGCCGGGATCGAGCAGCTGCACCTGGTGGCCGCGCTGCTGGAGCTGCCAGGCACAGGCCCGGCCCACCAGACCCGCACCCACAACCACAACGGATCGGGGCCGGGCTGATCGGGGTGGGTCCCCCGGTTGGATCAAACCTGCTTCAGGTCTTCCTGCACCTGGGCGGGCAGCACCTGGGCATACAGGCCGAAGCCGCTGGCCACCTTGATGTAGGCCTTGCGCAGCTTGTCGCCATCCTGGAGGCGGGCGGCCTCATCGAGCTGGGCCAGGGCGGTTTTGAGAGCTGCTGCGCGCTGTTCAGCTTCGGGGCGGTCGGCGGGAAGCAGACGCTGGTTGATGTAGCTCATCTCCCGGCCCACCTCCTGCATGGGGCCGTGGATCAGGTTGGCGGTGAACACCCAGTTGCGGTCATTCACCAGGGCGGCCAGCTCGGGCAGGCGGTTGCGAGCGGCCAGGAAGCCCTCGGCTTGCCGCTCGATCAGGGCCATGTCCTCCGGGCTGATGGTTGGGGGCTTTTTGCTCTGGCCGCCGTCGCAGGCGGTGAGGCCCAGGCAGAGCACGGCCGCCATGGCAAGCACCACCAAGCGGCGCAGCTGCTGGGCGAGCGCAGCGGTCGCCGTAGAGATCACCGCAGGGATCCGGGCAGAAGCCATCACCATCACCAACACCTGATTCGTGGCGCTGAGTGTATCGGTGCCCCCTGGCCCAAAGCCCCTCTCTGTAGCCCCTCGCAACCTGTTGGCGGCACCTCGGGTGCTACGTCTGCAGTTGACGTCGCGCGCGGCCATGTCTGCACCCACCGCCATCCTTCAGGTGATCTGCCCAGATCGCCCCGCCCTGGTGAGCGAGCTCTCGGGCTGGGTGGCGGCCAATGGCGGCAACATCCGTCATGCCGACCACCACACCGATCTGGGCGCCGGCCTGTTTCTGAGCCGTATTGAGTGGGCGCTGGATGGCTTCGGCTTGCCTCGAGAGGCGATTGCGCCGGCGGTGGCGGCTCTGGCCGAGCGGCTGGGCGGCGAGGGCCAGGTGCACTTCTCCGATGAGCTGCCGCGGGTGGCGATCTTCGTGAGCAAGCAGGATCACTGCCTGGTGGACCTGCTCTGGCGCACCCGGGCCGGTGAGCTGCCGATGACCGTGCCGCTGGTGGTGTCGAACCACCCCGACCTTTGCGCGGTGGCGGAGGGCTTCGGTGCCACCTACGTGCATCTGCCGATGAGCGTTGGCAGCAAAGAAGAGGCCGAGCAGGCTCAACTGCAGCTGTTGGCTGACCACCAGATCGAGCTGGTGGTGCTGGCCAAATACATGCAGGTGCTCAGTCCCAGCTTCCTGGCCCGTTTCCGCGGTGAGGGCAGGCAGGGGCATCAGGTGATCAACATCCACCACTCCTTCCTGCCGGCCTTCAAGGGCGCCCAGCCGTATCACCGTGCCTGGGAGCGGGGCGTGAAGCTGATCGGCGCCACGGCCCACTACGTGACCGAGGAGCTGGACGGCGGCCCGATCATCGAGCAGGCCACGGTGCATGTGAGCCACCGCGACGACGTGGACGACCTGATCCGCAAGGGCCGCGACTGCGAGCGCCTGGCTCTCGCAAGGGCCCTGCGGCTGCACCTCTGCCGTCAGGTGATGGTCTATCGCGGGCGGACGGCGGTGTTTGATTGAGGCCTGGGTCGGGCTTCAGCGCGATTCGCCCAGGGCTTCGCTGCGGTGTTTGGCCAGGGTGGCTGTCGGTAGGGGGCCTTCCAGGTGCACCCAGGGCAAGACGCGATCTTGATTCCAGGTGATGTGGATCACGTCGTCCCAGGGAGGTGGAGCTTCGGGTCCGGAGCGGCTGGTCTCCACTGCGGCCCGGTAGGCCTGCTTCCAGCCCCCCAGGCTTTCGTGACGGCCCCTGGCGGCGGCGATCACCGGGGCCAGGCGCCGGTCGCTGCGCGATAGCAGTGCTTGGATCACGCTCCAGCCGTAGCTTTCAGGGCGCAGCTCGATGCCCTTGGGCTTGAGCCGCTTGGCCAGCAGCTTCAGGCGCTTGTCGGCCTCGGGCCGCACCCCCTGCCACTGGAACGGCGTGTGGGCCTTGGGCACGAAGGTGCTCACCCCCAGAGAGAGCCGTAGGCCCGGTGTCGCTTTTTTCAGCGCCAGCAGCAGCTCGGCGGTGGCCTCCACATCCGTGTCTTCCTCTTTGGGCAACCCCACCATTCCGTAGAGCTTCAGGCCAGTGAGGCCACCCTCCTTGGCGTAGCGGGCCGCGGCGTAGATCTCCTCGGTGGCCAGCTTCTTGTTCACCACCTGGCGCATGCGCTCGCTGCCGCTCTCAATCGCGATCGTGAGCGACTTGCTGCCCCGTTTGGCCAGGATCCGGCCCAGCTCGGGCGTCACCGTGGCGGCCCGCACCGAGCTCACGCTGACGCGGGTGCCCTCGAAGCGGTCCCCATCCAGCCACTGCAGCAGCTCGCCAAATTGGGGGTGCTGGGTGACGGAGGCCCCCAGCAGGCCGAGGCGCTGGGTGGCAGCCAGGCCCTTCTCCACCGCCGGGATCAGGCCGTCGTCGAGGCTGGGGGTGCGGAAGGGCAGGGTGAGGTAGCTGGCCAGGCAGAAGCGGCACAGTTCCGGGCAGCTGCGCACCACCTCCACCATGTGGATCGAGGGCCAGGCCGCCTCCGGGGTGATCACGGCCGAATGGCTCAGGGTGTTGCCGCGCCAGGTTTGCTTGGCCACCGTGGCTGGGATGCCGGGCTCGGTGGGCTCTACGGCGAGCAGCTCGCCATCGGCGCCGTAGCGGGGCGCGTAGAGGCTCGGCACATAGACGCCCGGCACCTGGGCCATCTGCCGCAGCCGTTCGGCCCTCGGGGCGCCGCGGTGCTGTTGCAGCGCATCCACAAAGGCGGGCAGCAGCAGTTCGCCATCGCCCAGCAGCACCACATCGAAGAAGGGTGCCAGGGGCTCGGGGTTGGCCGTGAGCACGGGGCCACCGCCGAACACGATCGGGTCGCTCTCGCCCCGTTCGCTGGCCCAGATCGGAATGCGCTGCTGCTCCAGCAGATCCAGCAGCACCGGGCCGTCGAGCTCCCAGCTCAGTGACAGGCCAAAGAGATCACAGTTCCGGTGCGGCGGGTCGCCCTGGTCGGTGAACAGGCGACGCACATCCACGTCGGCGCGTTGCGCAAGGGTGGCCCACACCACTTGGTAGCCCAGGCTGGTGATGCCCACCGTGTAGGTGCTGGGAAAGGCCAGCACCGTCCGCAGCGCCCCGGCCTCAGGCTGGGCGGGCTCAAACAGCAGGGTTTCCTGGTTCAGGTGAGACGCCGGACGGGGACCTCCAGCGTCTCACCCAACAGTTCACACCTCCGTCAGCACCTTCGCCTCGTCTTCGGCGCTCACCACCCGGCCCTGGTCCTCGAAGCCTTCGATCTGGTCGAAGTTGAGGTAGCGGTAAAGCTCGGCGCCGTAGGGATCGATCTTCGCGGCCGCGATTGCCAGATAGTCCTCCTTTGAGGGGATGCGGCCCAGCTGGGCGCACACCGCCGCCAGTTCAGCGCTGCCCAGGTACACCTGGGCACCATTGCCGAGCCGGTTGTTGAAGTTGCGGGTGCTGGTGGAGAACACGGTGGTGTTGTCGTCCACCCGGGCCTGGTTGCCCATGCACAGGGAGCAGCCCGGCATCTCCATGCGGGAGCCAGCCGCTTCGAAGATGGCGGTGTAGCCCTCTTGCTTGAGCATCTCCTCGTCCATACGGGTGGGCGGGCACACCCACAGGCGAGCGGCGTTCTGCCCTTGGCCGTTGAGCACGTTCGCGGCGGCGCGGTAGTGGCCGATGTTGGTCATGCAGCTGCCGATGAACACCTCATCGATGGGCGCCCCCTCCACCTCGCTCAAGGTTTTGACGTTGTCGGGGTCGTTGGGGCAGGCCAGGATCGGCTCGGTGATCTGGTCGAGATCGATCTCGATCACGGCGGCATACTCAGCATCGGCATCGGCCTCGAGCAGCACCGGATTGGCCAACCAGGCCTCCATCGCTTTGATGCGGCGCGCCAATGTGCGCGCATCGCCGTAGCCGCGGGCGATCATGTTTTTCAGCAGCGCCACATTGCTGCGCAGGTATTCGCTCACGGTTTCAACAGAGAGCTTGATGGTGCTGCCGGCGCAGGAGCGCTCTGCCGTGGCGTCGGTGAGTTCAAAGGCTTGCTCGAGCTTGAGATCGGGCAACCCCTCGATCTCCATGATCCGGCCGTTGAACACGTTCTGCTTGCCCTCCTTGGCCACCGTGAGCAGCCCCTGCTGAATGGCCACATAGGGGATGGCGTTCACCACATCGCGCAGGGTCACGCCCGGCTGCAGCTTCCCTGTGAATTTCACCAGCACCGATTCGGGCATGTCCAGCGGCATGGCGCCGATGGCGGCGGCGAAGGCCACCAGGCCGGAGCCGGCCGGGAAGCTGATGCCCAGGGGGAAGCGGGTGTGGCTGTCGCCGCCGGTGCCCACCGTGTCGGGCAGCAGCATGCGGTTGAGCCAGCTGTGGATGATGCCGTCGCCGGGGCGCAGGGCCACGCCGCCGCGCGAGGCCATGAAGTCGGGCAGTTCGGCGTGGGTCTTGAGGTCCACGGGCTTGGGATAGGCGGCGGTGTGGCAGAAGCTCTGCATCACCAGATCCGCGGAGAAGCCCAGGCAGGCCAGCTCTTTCATCTCATCGCGGGTCATGGGCCCGGTGGTGTCCTGGGAGCCGACGGTGGTCATCAGCGGCTCGCAGCTGGTGCCGGGGCGCACGCCGCTCAGGCCGCAGGCCTTGCCCACCATCTTCTGGGCCAGGGTGAAGCCCTTGCCGGTGTCGGCCGGGGCGCTGGGGCGGATGAACAGGTCGCTGGCGCTCAGCCCCAGCTGGGCGCGCACTTTGTCGGTGAGGGAGCGGCCGATCAGCAGGGGGATGCGGCCGCCGGCGCGCACCTCGTCGGTGATCGTGCTCGGCTTGAGCTCGAAGCGGGCCACGATCTCCCCGGCATTCGCTTCGCCCGCGGCGCGCTCAATCGTGCCGGCGTAGGGGCGGATCGTGATCACATCGCCGCTGTTGAGGGCGCTCACGTCGCACTCGATCGGCAGGGCGCCGGAGTCTTCGGCGGTGTTGAAGAAGATCGGCGCGATCTTGCCGCCGAGCACCACGCCGCCGCCGCGCTTGTTGGGCACGTGGGGGATGTCGGTGCCGGTGTGCCACAGCACCGAGTTGATGGCGGATTTGCGGGAGCTCCCCGTGCCCACCACATCGCCCACATAGGCCACCGGGTGGCCTTTGGTTTTGAGCTCCTTGATCAGCGCGAGGCCGCCGGGCATGCGGGTTTCCAGCATCGCCGTGGCGTGCAGGGGGATGTCCGGGCGGGTGGTGGCGTGGGTGGCGGGGGAGAGGTCGTCGGTGTTGGTTTCGCCCTCCACCTTGAACACCGTCACGGTGATCTCCGCCGGCAGCTCGGGCTTGGCGGTGAACCATTCAGCGGCGGCCCAGCTGTCGACCACACGCTGGGCGTAGGGGTTGCTGGCCGCCAGCTCCAGCACGTCGTGGTATGCGTCGTACACCAGCAGGGTGCAGCTCAGGCCTGTGGCGGCCGCCTCGGCGATGGCGGCATCGGCGCTGGCTAGCAGTGCGATCAGGGCGCCCACGTTGTAGCCGCCGATCATCGTGGCCAGCAGGCGCACGGCCTCCACGGGGCTCACCAGGGGGCTGATGGTTTTGGCCTGGGCCACGGCGCTGAGCCAATCGGCTTTCACATAGGCCGCTTCATCCACGCCGGGGGGGATGCGCTCACTCAGCAGGTGCAGCAGGAAGGATTCCTCGCCGGCGGGCGGGGCCTGCAGCAGCTCGGTGAGGGCCTGGGTCTGCTCAGCGCTGAGTGCCAGGGCCGGAATGCCCAGGGCCTCGCGCTCGGCCGCGGCGGCGCGGTAGCTGGAGAGGAAGCTGGCTGCAGACATGCCCGATCGCGTCAATCTGATATCCATTGTTCTTGGCGGCCGGTCCAGCGTTTGGTCGCAATCGCTGCTGACTAGGGTGGAAACCCCTGCGCGGCGCCGTTTCAACGGCATCAGGCCCATGACCACCACCACCTCCGACCTGCATGTGGTGGAAACACGGCCGCTGGTGCCCCCGGCGCTGTTGCATCGCGAATTGCCGATTACGGAGCGCTCGGCGGCCACCGTGCAGCAGGCCCGCCAGCGGATTCAGGCGATCCTGCATGGCCGTGATTCCCGGCTGTTGGTGATCGTCGGGCCCTGTTCGGTGCACGATGTGGCGGCGGCCAAGGAGTACGCCACGGCCATTGCTGCGGCCCAAGAGCGCTTCCAGGATGCGCTTGAGATCGTGATGCGGGTGTACTTCGAGAAGCCCCGCACCACCGTGGGCTGGAAGGGGTTGATCAACGACCCCCATCTCGATGGCAGCTATGACATCAACACGGGCCTGCGGCTGGCCCGCGGCCTGCTGCTGCACCTGGCGGAGATGGGTCTGCCGGCGGCCACCGAGTTGCTCGATCCGGTTGTGCCCCAGTACATCGCCGATCTGATCAGCTGGACCGCCATCGGCGCCCGCACCACCGAGAGCCAGACCCACCGGGAGATGGCCTCGGGTCTGTCAATGCCAATTGGTTTCAAGAACGGCACCGACGGCAGTGCCATCACCGCGGTCAATGCCATGGAGGCCGCGGCCCGGCCCCATCACTTTCTCGGCATCAATGGGGAGGGCCAAGCCGCGATCGTTACCACCACCGGCAATCCGGATGGCCACCTGGTGCTGCGGGGCGGCAAGCGGGGCACCAACTACCACCCTGAGGCCGTGGAGGAAGCCGCTGCGGAGCTGGCCAAGGCGGGCCTGCCCCCCCGGGTGATGGTGGATTGCAGCCACGGCAACTCCAACAAGGATTACCGCCGTCAGGGCGAGGTGGCGGTTCAGGTTGCGGAGCAACTGCGCGCGGGTTCCACCCACGTGATGGGGGTGATGCTCGAGAGCCATCTGGTGGCGGGCAACCAGAAGATCCCCACCGATCTTGCCCAGCTCACCTACGGCCAGAGCATCACCGATGCCTGCATCGATCTGGCCACCACCGGGTCGGTGCTCGACACGTTGGCCGAAGCGGTGCGGCAGTCCCAGGCGGCCCATCCCCTGGTGACGGTCTGAGCGGGTTGGTGATGCTTTAGCACTCGCAATTGCTGAGTGCTAATCAGCGAAGCGCAAAAAGTGGGCCTGCTGGCCAACCCTTTGGTGCAACAAGCATGCATCAGGCTTGTTAAGCAGTCCACAACAAAATGTTCTTTTTGAACAGCCATCTGTGCAGGGCTGGCTAGCCTGATGGCATCTCCAGGAGGTCAGTTCCATGGCCTATTTGTTGCAATTTTGTGGCGTGAGCGAACCGCTGCAGGTGTTCTATCTGGAACAGTCCTCGGGGCCTGTGTTTGCAGGGTTTCGTCCGTTTCAGCTGGATGGCCTGCTGGCCTGGGCTCAACAGGCGGGTGAGCAGCGGCACTGGGATCTGGAGGCCATCCATCAGGCCGTGCTGGAAGCCTGGATGGAGCGGGCCGACCTGATTCGTCAGTGGCAGCTGCGCCTCCGCGATGAACCGGCCGATCGGCTCGTGGTGGCTGGTCTGGGTACCCAGCGCGACTGGGAGCAGCGCTGTGAAGCCCTGCTGCTCAGCTGAGCCGTGCCCATAACCAACCTGTCGCCAAGGGCACGGTGAAGTTGTCGAGGCCCAGCACGGCCGCCTGCTCCAACAGCACCGCCACGGCGGCGATGGCTAGCAAGGCGCCCAGCGCCGGTTGGGGCAGCCCTGCCGCCTGGGCCCATTGGCGCACCACCAGCAGCATCGCCAGGCTGCCCAGGGCCATGGCCGTGGTGCCCACCACCGATTTGCGCTGACCCCAGATGTGCCAGCTCGGGGAGGCCACCAGCGGCCCCACCAATCCGGCCAGACCGTCCCCCACGGCCATCACCAGAACGCCCGCTGCGACCGCAGCCGGTTGCTGCGGCCAGAACAGCAGCAACAGCAGGGTGATCGAGGCCCCGTAGGCGATGGTGCCGTAGCTGGCGCGGCCGACATCTTCAATGGCAGGCAGCAGCCGGAAGCGGTGGTTGAGTGCGGCCAGCAGGGTGATCACCCCTGCCGCCGGCACTGCGATCAGGCGGTCGATGCCCAGGGCCCAGGCGATCGGCACCACGGCTCCGGTGCCGATGTGCACCAGCTTGCGGCTCCATTCCCGCTGGCCGTTCCAGCGGCGGCGCACCTGCAGCGCGGCCACAGTCAGCAGGGCTAGCCAGCTGGTGATGGCGGCAACACCCAGCAGCTGCTGCGGCCATCCGCCCACCATCGGCTCAGGCGGCCTGCTGGACGTTGCTCATCAGCCGCAATTTCATGATCGCTTTGGCCTCCAGTTGCCGCACCCGCTCCCGTGACACGTTGATCAGTCGGCCGATCTCCGCCAGGGTGAGGGGCTCGGATCCCTCCAGCCCAAACCGCAGCTTGAGGATTTTCTGCTCTCGGTCATTCAGCTGCGAGAGCCAGGCGCCCAGGTGCTCCTTCTGGATGTGCCGGTCCATCGAGTCCATGTGCTCGTTGCTGGCCGGATCGGCGATCAGTTCGCCCAGGGTGCTGCGATCTTCATCGCCGCGGGCGTGGGCATCCAGGGAAGCGCAGGGGGCGCTCTGGGCCATCAGCTCCTCGAGGTCCTGGGGAGCCATGTCCATGGCATGGGATAGCTCCAGCCGGTTGGGCTGGCGCCCGAGCCGGTGGGAGAGCTCCCGGCTGATGCGTCGCATCTTCGACAGCTTTTCGCTGATGTGAATCGGCAGGCGGATTGTGCGGGCACTGTTGTCGATGGCCCGGGTCATCCCCTGGCGGATCCACCAGTAGGCGTAGGTCGAAAACTTGTAGCCCATGGCCGGATCGAACTTGTCGACGGCGCGCTCTAGGCCGATCGCCCCTTCCTGCACCAGATCGAGCAGTTCCAACCCCTGGTTTTGATACTTCTTGGCAACGCTTACCACCAGGCGCAGGTTGGCCGCCATCATGCGGTCGCGGGCCCGCTGGGCCATCCGCAGCTGGCGCTTGTGTTTGGGCGTGATCTCTTCGGCGGGCAATTCTTGCAGCCGTTTACCGGCCTGCACATGGTGGGCCAGCTCGATTTCTTCCGCGGCCGTGAGCAGGGGCACACGACCAATGGTGCTCAGATACCAACCAATCGAATCGGCACTGAGACGTCCGCCGGCCCGGGGACCGGTTGCGCGCACCTTTGCCAGTTTCGTTGCTGAAAGCTCCGAACCGTTGTTGTCAACAACGGCTGAAGCGGATTGCAAAGGCGTCCCCACACCCCAGCCTCCGTATTGGATTTGGCCGGAATGTAGCACTGCAACGCACGCTGCAACGGTTTGATTTGGAAGAATTCCTGTATGGATTGCTGCCGATTAGCACGGATGCCTGTGCTTTTGCAGCATCAGTTGGCGGGTGCCAAGCCGCCTCGCCAGCGACGCACCATTTGCTGTTGAGCGAGGTTTGGTTCACCAGCATGCTGACGCTGACTGAAATGGCCTTGGCTGTCCATGTGCCAGGCACCCGTGTCCTGAAGGTAGAGCTCGAGCACCTGTTCAAGCTGATGCCGCAGCCGGGCATCTTCGATGGGAGCGACGGCTTCCACCCGCCGGTCCAGGTTGCGGGACATCCAGTCGGCGCTACCGATGAACAATTCAGGTTCGCCGCCATTGCCAAACCAGAACAGGCGTGAGTGTTCGAGGAAGCGGCCGATCACACTCACCACGCTGATGTTGTCGCTGATCCCTTCCAGGTTGGGGCGCAGGCTGCACATGCCCCGCACCACCAGCTCGATCGTCACCCCCGCTTGGGAGGCTTCGTAGAGCAGGGCGATGATCGCCGGATCGACCAGGGCATTCATCTTGGCCCGGATGTGGCCGCCGCGGCCTGCCTGGGCGTGCTCGATCTCGCGGCGGATCAGGCCCTCCATGCGGTTGCGCAAGGTAACCGGCGCCACCAACAGCCGGCGGAAACTCTGTTGTTTGGAGAAGCCGGTGAGGTAGTTGAACAGTTCCACCAGATCGGCGCCGAATTCCGGCCTTGCGGTGAGCAGACCGATGTCGGTGTAGAGGCTGGAGGTTTTGGAGTTGTAGTTGCCGGTGCCGATGTGCACGTAGCTGTTGAGACGCTCCTTTTCCTTGCGCACCACCAGCAGGATTTTGGTGTGGGTTTTCAGGCCCAGCACGCCATACACCACGTGCACGCCTGAAGCCTCCAGCTGCTTGGCCCACTGGATGTTGTTGTCTTCGTCGAAGCGGGCCTTCAGTTCCACCAGGGCCATCACCTGCTTGCCGTTTTCGGCGGCCCGGATCAGGGCCCCCACAACCGGCGAATCCTTGGAGGTGCGGTAGAGGGTCATCTTGATGGCCAACACCGAGGGGTCGTCGGCGGCCTGGTTGAGGAATTCCTCCACGGAGGTGGAAAACAGGTCGTAGGGGTGATGCAGGAGCACATCGCCGCGGCGGATCACCGAAAAGATGCTTTCAAACTCCTCGGCCTTGATCGAGCCGTCTTCCAGCTGGCCCTTCTGGGTGCGCGCCAGGGCTGGGCTGGTGCGGCCCTTGTGGGGCTTTTCCTTGAGCTGGGGCAAGGGGATGGCCAACAGGCTCATCAGGTCGTCCAGGCCCAGGGGGCCATTCACCCGGTACACGTCCTCGGCTTCCACGGCGGTGCCGTCCATCAGCAGCTGCACCACCGCTTCCGGCATCTCATCGGCCACCTCCAGGCGCACCACTTCGCCGCCGCGGCGGCGTTTGCGCAGGCCCTCCTCCAGGGCCTCCATCAGGTCGTCGGCTTCGAGGTCGCGCAGTTCGAGGTCGGCATCGCGGGTGACGCGGAAGAAGTAGTGCCCCTCCACGTGCATGCCCGGAAACAGCAGGCCCAGGTTGAAGGCCACCACCTGCTCGAGCGGTACAGCCGTGTAGATGGGCTCGGGTTGTTTGCCGCTGAGGTTGGGCGGGATTTGGACGAAGCGGGGCAGGTTTTTCTGCGGCACCTTGACCCGGGCGAATTCCTGCTGGCCGGAGTCGGGGTCGCGCACCAGGGCGGCCACGTTGAGGCTCAGGTTGCTGATGAACGGGAACGGGTGGGAGGGATCCACCGCCAGGGGGGTCAGGACTGGAAAGATGGCGTTCTGGAAATAGCTGTTCAGCCACTCACGTTGATCGCTGTTGAGGTTGGCGTAGTCGATCAGGTGAACGCCGTAGTCGCAGAGGTGGCTCTTGAGTGAGTGGCGGTAGTGCTGTTGCTGCATCTCCAGCAGCGGGCGCAGCTTGGTGCGGATCGCCTGGAGCTGTTGTTGGGCCGTGAGGCCGTCGTCGCTGAGGGTGCTGACGCCCGCTTCAATCTGCGACTTCAGCGAAGCCACCCGCACCATGAAGAATTCATCGAGGTTGTTGCTGAAGATGGCGCTGAATTTCGCCTGCTCCAGCAGCGGGGTGTGCTCGTCGAGGGCCTGGGCCAGCACCCGGCTGTTGAACTCCAGCCAGCTGAGCTCGCGGTTGATGTAGAGCTCCGGAGCGACCTGCGCGTCAGCCTTTGGTTCCGCCATGTCAACCCGCCCCTCATTAGGCGCAACGTAGCAATTTCAACCGTCTGAGCTGTGTATTCCAGCTTCCATCGCCACCGCTGATCGGCCTGGTAGACCGCCGGCCACCAGCAGGGCCACGCCCATCAGCAGGGTGATGCCCAGCCAGAAGGGGCTCTGCCGCCCGGTGGTTTCGTAGGCCAGGCCCGCCAGTGGTGGGCCGAGGAAGCTGCCCAGGCTCTGCAGCCCCTGCAGGCTGCCCAGGGCGGCACCCTGGCCCTCGCTGTCGAGCCGGCGTGACACCAGGCTGCGCAGGCAGGGGGTGACCAGGCCGGTGCCGAGGGCCAGCACCGCCACGGCGCTGAACACCACCGGCTGGGCATTGGCGCGGGTGGCCATCGGGATCAGCAGGCAGCCGGCGATCACAAAGCCGAGGCCAGCCAAGGTGAGCCGCCATTCGCCGAAGCGCTTCACCAGCGGTCCGATCAGCCCGCCCTGCACCACCGTGGCCACCACGCCCACCACGAGGAAGGCTGCCGCCGCCAGGCCGGGCCCCCAGTTGAAGGCCTGTTTGAAATACAGCACCAGCACGGCAGTGAAGCCGTTGAAGGCCAGAAAGAACAGGAAGAAGGCCACGCACAGCCGCCGCACCTGGGGGTTGGTGAACACCCGCTGCAGCGCGGCAAACGGGTTGAGATCCCGTTTGCGCGGCATCGCCCGGCGGGCTTCCACCGGGTGGGTTTCCGGCAGCACGGTGAGCACCAGCACCAGGTTGAGCACGGCGATGGCCACCGCCACCAGCAGCGGCAGGGTGACGTTCAGGCGGCCGAGCAGGCCACCGAGGGCCGGGCCGAGGATGAAGCCCAGGCCGAAGGCCACGCCGATCAGGCCGAAGGCCTTGGCCCGTTTTTCCGGCGGTGAGATGTCAGCCAGCACGGCGCTGGCGGTGGCGGCGGTGCCGCCGCTCACCCCGTCGATCAGTCGGGCCCCGAACAGCAGCGCCAGGGGCAGCCCGGCAGCCTGGGCCGCGGGCCAGAGGGTGGCCCAGGGCAGGCTGATGGTGAGGGTAAACAGGGCCAAGCCCAGCACCGAGCCCGCCACGCAGACACTGATCACCGGTTTGCGGCCGAAGCGGTCGCTGAGGGCGCCGATCAGGGGCGTGAAGGCGAATTGGGCGATGGCATAACTGCCCGCCAGCAGACCCAGCACGCGGCCGTCATCGGTGAAGCCCGCCAGCAGAAACGGCAGCAGCGGGAACACGATCGACTCCCCCAGCCGGTCGTTGAGCAGCGTCAGAAAGGCGCAGAAGAAGGTGGAGGGGCGGGAGAGCGACAAGGGGGGAGCGACCGGATGCGTGTGGGGCTGGTGTGCGGGATGGAGCGGTGCCGGCGGCGGGGGCTGGCGCTCAGGGGGCCTTGATCTGCGGGCAGGGGTTGGGGCCAAACATGCCGTTCAGTTTCTGGCTGCCCATCGCATAGATCTGCTGGGCCTGGGCCGGGTTGCCCTGGGCGCCCTGCAGCTTGCTTGCAAACTCCTGGCAGGCTTGAGCCTGCTGGGGATTGGCGGGCTGGGTGGTTGTTGGTGCTGGCGCAGTAGCCGTGGGGGCTGTAGCCGGTGCGGCAGCAGTGGGGGCGGGGATGTCGCCGCAGGGGTTTTCGCCGAAGGTTTCCACCAGCTTCAGCACCCCCTGCTGATACATCAGTTGGGCCTGCTGGGGATTGCCGGAGGCGGCCTGCAGCTTGCCGGCGAACTCCTGGCAGGCCTTGCGTTCCTGGGCGCGGCGCAGCAGCGGGCCTGCCTGGGTTTCCGGTGCGGCGAGCAGACCTAGACCGGCGGCCAGCAGCAGCGATAGGGCTGCGGTGGCTGGGCGTGCGGTCATGGCTCGGGCTCGGGGACCCTCACGTTATGGGGCGAGCCCCTTCTGCAGCTTTCATCAGCGGTTCATGCTTGGGTGTCGGTTGCAAGGCGGCCATGGCTGCACCGGAGTTGACTCCCCTCCACCTCAGCCATCTCAACAGCCGTGGCGAGGTGCACATGGTGGACGTGGCGGCCAAGCTGGACACGGCGCGCCAGGCCGTTGCCGAAGGTTTTCTCGCCCTGGCTCCGGAGGCCCTGGCGCTGGTGCGCGAGGGGCGGGCCGGCAAGGGCGATGTGTTGGCGGTGGCGCGGGTGGCGGCGATCCAAGCGGCCAAGCGCACCGCCGAGTTGATCCCCCTTTGCCACCCGCTGCCGCTCAGTTCCCTGGAGGTCGTGATCGCCGAGGCGCCCCTGCCGGACGGCTCGGCTGTGGGCTTGCGCTGTGAGGCCACGGCGGGCACCACCGGCCCCACCGGTGTGGAGATGGAAGCCCTCACCGCCGTGCAGGTGGGCCTGCTCACCCTCTACGACATGCTCAAAAGCGCTGACCGGGCGATGACGATCGGGCCGGTGCGGCTGCTGCGCAAATCCGGTGGGCGTGGGGGGGATTGGGTGCGCCGTGGTGGGGGTCAGGACGATGGCTGATGGGCCTGCCACGGAGCCCTATGGCCGCGAGGGCTTGCCGCTGGATGAGGCCCGCGCCTTGATCCTCAAGCAGCTCCAGCCCCTCGCCGCGAGCGAATCCCTCGCCCTCAGCCACGCCCTGGGCCGCACCACGGCGGCGGCGGTGATCGCCCCTGCTGCAGTGCCGGGGTTTCGCGCTTCGATCATGGATGGCTACGCCATTGCTGGATCGGATCCACCACCGTTGGGTTGCTCTTGGCGCCTGGTGGGGCTCTCCGCGGCTGGGGCGCCCTATGGGCCGGTGCTGCGGACGGGAGAAGCGGTGCGCATCCTCACTGGTGCGGTGGTGCCCGAGGGCAGTGATCGGGTGCTGCCCCAGGAGTTGGTGGCGGTGGATGGCGATCGGCTGGAGTTGCTGGAGCCCGGCGGCGGCAATGCCTGGATTCGCCAACCCACCGAGGAGGCGGCTGCGGGCCAGGAGCTTGTGCCAGCAGGACAGCGGCTAGGTGTTGCCGATCTCGGCCGCCTGGCCAGTTGCGGCGTGCAGCAGCTGCAGGTGACGCGCCGGCCGCGGATCGGCTTGCTGATCAGCGGCGATGAGCTGCTGCCGCCGGGGCTGGCGCGGGGGCCGGGGCAGATCTGGGAGAGCAATTCGGTGCTGCTCAGTGCTCTGCTCCAGCGGCTCGGTTACGCCGTTGCCGATCAGCGGGTGGTGGTCGACCAGCCGGAGCCGTTGCGGCTGGCATTGCAGGAGTTGGCGGCGGGCTGTGATGTGGTGGTGAGCACCGGCGGCGTGTCGGCTGGCGACAGCGACTGGATCCGTCCCCTGGTGGCGGAGCTGGGGCAGGTGAGTTTTTGGAAGTTGTTCCTCAAGCCCGGCCGGCCCTTCGCCTGGGGCCAGGTGGCGGGGGTGCCATTTTTCGGTTTGCCGGGCAATCCGGTGGCGGCGGCGATCACGGCGCTGCAGCTGCTGTGGCCGGCCTTGCAACGGCTGGAGGGAGCGGAGGTCCAACGGCTGCCGCGCCTGAAGGTGCGCTTGGAGGCGGCGCTGCGGCGCGGGGCTGGCCGGCCGGAGCTGGCTCGGGCCCGGCTGGTGGTGGCCGCCGACGGGGGCTTGTGGGCCCGGGTGGAAGGGTCGCAGGCCTCCTCACGCATCGGCTCGCTGCAGGGGGCCGATCTGTTGCTCGAGATTCCGGCGGAGCTGGGCGCCCTCGAGGCCGGCACGGAGCTGTGGGCGCAGTTGTTGAGGTTGCCGGTGCTTTGAAGGGTGCGGTTGTTCGTATGCTTTGAAAGCCGCTCAACCGTGCGATGGAAATCCTCTCGGCCAATGCGTTGAAGACTGCGGGGGTGGGGGCGATCACGCGAGCGCTGGAGCACGAGCGCGAAGCAGGCGTCTCGGTGCGTGGCCGCTTGCGTTATGTGGTGATGGAGGCCGAGGAGTTTCAGCGCTTGCGGGATCTGGAGCTGGAACTGGCCCTCTTGGAGACGCGGAACGACGTGGCGGCCGGACGTTGCATCGCAGAATCCGTAGAGGCCCACCTGCAGCGGCTGGATGCCCTGGCGGCTGAGCTGCCTTGAGTTGGACGCTCCTGTTCACCGAGCGGTACAACCTCAGAGCCGCGCGTTTCCTGCGTCGCCATCCTGAGTTGCGGGATGCGTACCGCAAGACGCTGTTGCTGTTGGAGGTCAATCCAGGTCACCCGTCCTTGCGCCTGCATGCCCTGAAGGGACGCTTGAGCGGGCTGCATTCCGTGTCGATCAACATCAGCTACAGGATCACGTTGGAGTTGTTGATCGAAGGCCAGCGTCTGATTCCGATTGACATCGGCAGTCATGACACGGTGTATCGGGGCTGAAGGGCAGGCTCACAGCGGCGTGTTGCTCGTGAGCCACTCGCCTGTGCCATCGCGCCGCCACTCCCGTTTCCAGAACGGTGCGTTGTGTTTGAGCGCCTCCAGCAGCTCCTGGCAGCAGCGCTGGGCGGGGCCGCGTCGGTCGGCGCCGATGGCCACCAGCACGATCGCCTCACCCGGCAGCACCCGGCCGATGCGGTGCTGCACCAGGCAGCTGTGGGCCCCATGGCGCGCGCAGCAGTCTGTGGCCAGCTGCTGCAGCTGGCGCTCGGTCATGCCCGGATAGTGCTCCAATTCCAGGGCCCCCAGCGGCGTTCCATCGGCGGCCGCGGCCCGCACTCGACCGATGAACACGCTCTCGGCAGCGCTGGCGTTGGTGCTGGGGCAGCTGGCGGCGAGCTGGCGCTGCCACCGCTCCAGGCAGGCGAGCGGCTCGAAGGCCTCCAAGTGGAGATCGATCTTGAGCTGCAGGCCCTCAGCGTCAGCCACCGCTGATCGGAGGTAGGAAAGCCAGCTCATCGCCGGGGAGTAGGGGGGTGTCGGCCGCGGCGAACTGCTGGTTGATGGCGACGCGCACGCTGTTCAGCTCTCCCGGCAATTGCAGCGTCTGCCAGAGCTGGCGCGGGGTGAGGGTCGCCTCCACCAAGGCGTCTGCGGTCCACTGCCGCTCGGCCCAGCCCGCCTGCTCTCGCAGCCCTGCGAACAGGCGGATGCGGATTCCTGCGGCCGATGGCTCACCCATGGCCGCAACGCTAACCAGCGCTCCTTACGCGCCACTGTCACGATGGCTCTCGCGTTGTGCGCTCCGGTTTGAGCCTCGCCATTGCCCTGCTCACGGTGTCTGACACCCGCACCCTGGCGGACGACCGCTCCGGTGATGCCCTGCTGGCGCGGCTGGAGGCTGCCGGCCACCGACTGGCGGAGCGGGCGCTGGTTCCCGACAACCGCTATCAGATCCGCGCCGCGCTGAGCCGTTGGATCGCCGATGAGGCGGTGCAGGTGGTGATCAGCAGCGGTGGCACCGGCCTCACCGGCCGCGACGGCACTCCCGAAGCCGTGGTGCCCCTGCTCGATAAGACGATCGAGGGCTTCGGAGAGCTGTTCCGGGTGCTGTCGTTCGAGACGATCGGCACCAGCACACTGCAGAGCCGCAGCCTGGCGGGGGTGGCCAACGGCACGGTGATCTTTGTGCTGCCGGGTTCGCTTGATGCGGTGGAAACCGCCTGGGATCGCCTGATCTCAGCCCAGCTCGATGCCACCACCCGGCCCTGCAATCTGGTGCAGCTGTTGCCGCGGTTGCGGGAATCGTGATGCTGCAGATCTGGCTGGAGGGGCAACGGCGTCGCGGGCGGGCCTACCAGACCCGCTTTCGGGGCCGCCATCTGTCGGTCACCTGGTTGGGGGCGCTGCTGGCGCTCTCCTTGCTGGGCCTGCTCAGTGCCTGGAGCGGCATGGTGCTGCTGGCGGCGCCGCTGGGGGCGTCGTCGGTGCTGCTGTTTGGTTATCCCGCCAGCCCCCTGGCCCAACCGCGCAACATCGTGCTCGGCAATCTGGTGGGAGCGTTGGTGAGCGTGGCGGCAGTGGCCTGGCTGGGACAGGGGCCGCTGGTGATCGCCCTGGCGGTGGGGCTCACGGTGCTGCTGGGCCAGCAGTTGCGCTGCCTGCATCCGCCCGCCGGCGGCCTCGCTTTTCTCGGCGTGGCGCTTGGGGCCGCCCCTCCATTTGTGCTGACGCCCGTGCTGAGCGGTTCGCTGTTGCTGGTGCTGATCGCCGCGGTCTTCAGCCGTTGGGTGAAGGGGGCTCTGCCCTACCCGCACCATTGGTTGTGACCCTCTGGGTACGTGAAGGCCGGTAGACCTCAACCACCATTGACCTCAATCACCATTGACCTCAACCCCCCAGGTAGGCCATCTCCGCATGGGCGGGCGCGCCCGCTGGGGCCGGGGGGGTGCCGTGAGCCCAGGCCTCCTGCCGTTCCTCACTCCAGCGGTCGGACCGGCGGCTCCAGAGGCCGGCGATCACCCTGCTGACGGCGTCGGCTGGGGAGTCTGGTTGTAGCCAGGGGCGCAGGTCGAGGCCGCTGCCGGGGGCGGCGAACAGGCAGGTGTAGGCGATGCCGTCGGCGGTGACGCGCAGGCGGTTGCAGTCGCCGCAGAAGGGGGCGCTCACCGACGCCACCACGGCGAGAACGCCACCCCCATCTGGCTCGCGATCGCTGTAGCGCCAGCGACTGGCGGTGCCATGGGCGCTGCGGCCCAGGGGTTCCAGCGGCCAGCGCGCGCGGATCCGTTCCACCATCGCGGCGGCGCTCAGCACTGCCTCGGGCCGCCAGCCGTTGCGGTTGCCCACGTCCATGAATTCGATCAGGCGCAGCTCCAGGCCCCGCTCGCGGGCCAGGGCTGCCAGGGGCAGCAGCTGGTCGTCATTGGCACCGCGCTGGATCACGGCGTTGAGCTTCAGGGCGCCGCGGCCGGGATCAAAGCCGGCGGCGCGGGCGTGCTCAATCGCCGCCAGCACCTTGGCCAGCAGGGCGTCGCCGTTGCCCACTCCGGCCATGCGGGCCACTGCCGCGCCTGTAGTGCCATCGAGGCTCAGGGTGATGCGATCGAGGCCGGCGCCGCGCAAGGCCCGGGCCCGCTCAGGGCTGAGCAGGGTGCCATTGCTGGTGAGGGCGATCTCGCGCAGGCCCGGGCTTCCCGGGGCCCGGGCGCGCAGCGCTTGCACCGCGGCGATCAGTTCCTCCAGGCCGCCGTGCAGCAAGGGCTCGCCGCCGGTGAGCCGCAGGCTGTGCGCCCCCAGGGTCACCGCCGCCTCGATCACCGCCAGGCGCTGCGCCAGCGTCAGCAGGCCAGGCGGTTCCACCCCATCGGGCAGGCAGTAGGGGCAGGCCAGGTTGCAGCGGGCCGTGAGCGACAGCCGCAGCACCCCGAGGGGTCGGTTGAGCTGGTCGGTGGCGCTAGCCATGGCAGCCACGCTATGGCTGCAGTCCTGATGTTGGCGGTAGCGTTTCGGCATGGTTGTTTCCGCTGCCACGCCGTTCCGCCCACCGGCCATTCCCTGGCGCAAGCCCCAGGAGTTGAAGGTGTCGCCGGACTTGGGCACAGGATTGGATCCCCAGAGGTGTGGCGAGGCCTTGGCGCGTCTGTGCGTTGAGCCCGATGTGCAAGCGGTGATCGCCTTTGGCTCGCGGGCGCGTGGGGAAGCCCGAGTTGATTCGGATCTGGATCTGGCGGTGATCGTGCGCCAGCCCCAGCTCACTCCCGCTGAAAAAATGGCGTATTGGCAGCGCTTCGATCGGGCGCTGGGTCGGCTGGGAGTGGGAGTCGACCTGGTGGTGGCGGGCGTTGCCGATGCCGAACGACTGAGCGGCTCCCGCTGGCACGTGTTCGGCGATGTGGCCCGTGAGGGCCGGGTGCTCTATGTCGCCGGCTGAAGACGCGCTGCTGCTGCTGGCGATCGTGCGCCGCCATCTGCGCAGTCTGCGGCTGACGCTGGACGCTGCCTATCCAGAAGAGGACTGGGGCTTCACCGCCCAGCAGGCGGTGGAGAAATTGTTCAAGGCTTGGATCGTGCTGGCTGACCGTCGGCCGCCGCGGCTCCATGCCTTAGCCGATCTGGCCGTTCTGGCGGGGCAGCCACTGGCGCCACAGCTTGGGGCGCTGCAGGTGTTTGCGGTGGAGGCCCGTTACGAGGAGGGGCCGTTTCCGCTACCGGCGCCGCGTGAGGAGCTGCTGGCGCTGCTGGAGGCGGAGTTGGATCGATGTCAGCGGGTGGTAGAGGCGCTGGGCCAATCGATCGGCTGATCGGCCTGCGGCCGGTTCATGTTGCGGATGGCTAGGGGATCCAGCGGCACCGCCTGGTAAGGCTGCGAGGCCAGCCAGCTCTGCAGGCGCCGCTCGCCGCGCTCCACCGCCGCGGCCAGGTGAGCGCGGATTGGGGCGCTGCTCGGGTAGAGGCCCAGCAGCGGTTGCAGGCGCTCGCCGTCGTGGGCCAGGTGGAGCCGGGTGGGGCTCCCAGCTGCTGCTGCGTCGCCTGCCGCCGCCCGCAGGGTGTTCAGGGCCGCGAGGCTGAGATCTGGCATGTCCACCGGGCAGAGCAGCAGGAGCTCATCGGGGTGCTGCTGCATCAGCCGGTGCAGAGCCAGCAGGGGGCCTTCCCAGGGGGGCGGTTCGGCCAGGGCGGTGATGGCGATCGGGTGGAGGCTTTGCGCCAGCTCCAGGTGCGCCGGATGGCGGCTCAGCAGGGTGATCGGCGCCTCCAGCTGGGCCAGCAGGCGCAGGTTGCGTTCCAGCCAGGTGCCGCCTTCAGGGTGGGGCAGCAGCGCCTTGTCGCGGCCCATGCGCCGGCTCTCGCCACCGCTGAGCAGGCAGCAGCGCAGGGGCAGGGCGTCGGGCCGCTGTAGCAACGGCTGCTCGCCCGGGTGCCGCTGCCCCATAGGGTCCCGGCGCTCCTCTGATCGTTCCATGGCCCTGCCTCCCCACACCACGGCCTTGCTCGACGCCAAGCGCCGCAGCGGTCTCAGCTTCGCCGACCTCGGTGCCCGCCTGGGTCAGGACGAGGTGTGGACCGCCAGCCTCCTCTATGGCCAGGCCACCGCTTCCGCCGATCAGGCCCAGGCCCTGCTGGAGGCCCTGCAGGTGAGCGAGCCCGAGCGCTCAGCCTTGCTGGAGGCCCTCACCACTTATCCCATCAAAGGGGTCCTCGATCCGGTGATCCCCACCGACCCGCTGCTCTACCGCTTCTACGAGATCCTGCAGGTCTACGGCCTGCCGCTCAAGGACGTGATCCAGGAGCAGTTCGGCGACGGGATCATGTCGGCGATCGACTTCAGCCTCACCGTCGCCAAGCAGGAGGACCCGAAGGGGGATCGGGTGGTGGTGACGATGAACGGCAAGTTCCTGCCCTACCGCAAGTGGTGAGTCGCTCAGGGTGCCTCAGCTAGCAGCCCGAACTCCGCCAGGGCCCGCGGCAGATTGCGGTGCTCGTGGCCGGGGTGGCTGAGCTTCACCAGGGCGAAGCGCTGCAGCTCGCTGAGCTCCGCCCAGCCGCCCTGGCGCAGCTCCAGGCCCAGCTGGGCGCAGGAGGCGGCCAGCACTGCCGGCAGCTCCTCGCTTTGCTGCCAGGGCTCTCCGTTGGGCCGCGGCAGCTCTTTGGCCTGGCCGGCGCTGAGGCTGGTGGTGCGGGCCAGTAGGTGCTCCCGCAACGTCTCGATGGCGGCGCCGTCGTCGGCCCAGGCCAGCAGCTCGCCGCGCTCGGTTTCGCTCAGCTCACTCCAGTGCTGCAGCTTGAGCTTCACGCCGGCCAGATCCAGCTTGCGCCGCACCGCCATCGGGATGCAGCGGAGGTCGGCGGTGAAGTCGGCCTCGAAGCTGAAGCAGGTGCTGGCTAGAGGGGAGCTCAGGGAACTGCGGTAACAACCGTCACCATCATGGGGCGGCCCGACTTGGTCGAATGGGCAGATGGCCAGTGATTCAGCCGCCAGCCCGGCCGCTCGAGCCCAATGCCCCTATTGCGGGGTGGGTTGCGGCCTAGAGCTGAAGCCTCCCGGGGAGGCCGAGGCCATCTGGACCGCCCGTGGCGACCGCCACCATCCCTCTTCTCTGGGCCAGGTGTGCGTCAAGGGCGCCACGGTGGGCGAAACCCTGCACCACAACCGCCTCACCACCCCGCTCTGGCGGGAGCGCCTCGATCAGCCGTTCGCACCGATCAGTTGGGATCGGGCCTTTGCGCTGCTGGTGGAGCGCATCCGCACCACGCTGGAGCAGCAGGGGCCCCAGGGCCTGGCGATCTACGGCTCGGGGCAGTTCCTCAGCGAGGACTACTACGTGGCCAACAAGCTGCTCAAGGGGGCCCTGGGCAGCAACAACTTCGATGCCAACTCGCGCCTGTGCATGAGTTCGGCGGTGGCGGGCTATGCCCGCAGCCTCGGCTCCGATGGTCCGCCCTGCTGCTACGACGACCTGGACCTGGCTGATCTGGTGCTGCTGATCGGCACCAACACGGCCGACTGCCATCCGGTGCTGTTCCAGCGGCTGCTCAAGCGCAAGCGCAAGGTGAAGGAGGCCCTGCGGCTGGTGGTGGTGGACCCGCGCCACACCGCCACAGCCGAGGCGGCGGATCTGCACCTGGCGATCCGGCCTGGCACCGATCTGGTGCTGCTGCATGGCATCGGTCACCTGTTGCTGGAGTTCCAGGCGCTTGATCGGCCCTTCATCGCCGCCCACACCGAGGGCTACGCCGAGCTTGAGGAGCTGTGGCATGCCTGGACGCCGCAGCAGGTGAGCGATCTCTGCGGCATCGCCGAAACCGACCTGCGCCAGCTGGCCCAATGGTGGGCCGCGGCCGCGGGGGTGCTGAGTCTCTGGTCGATGGGGGTGAACCAGAGCCGTGAGGGCACCGCCACCGTGGCTGCCATCTGCAACCTGCACCTGGTGAGCGGTCAGATCGGCCGGCCGGGGGCAGGTCCCTTCTCACTCACCGGCCAACCCAACGCCATGGGCGGCCGTGAGGTGGGCGGTCTGGCCCAGCTGTTGCCCGGTTACCGCAGCGTGGCCAACCCAGAGCACCGCGCTGAGGTGGAGGCCCACTGGGGCTTCGCGCCCGGCTCGATCGCGCCGCAGCCTGGCCTGGCGGTGTGGCAGCAGATCGAGGCGATGGAGCGCGGCGAGCTGGGGCTCTGGTGGGTGGCGGCCACCAATCCGCTGGTGAGCATGCCGTCCCTCGATCGCGTGCGGGCGGCGGTGGCCCAGTGCCCACTCGTGGTGCTGAGCGAGGCCTATGCCGGCACCGAAACGGCAGAGGTGGCTCACCTGCTGCTGCCCGCGGCCCAGTGGAGCGAGAAGAGCGGTGTGATGACCAACTCCGAGCGCCGCGTCACCCTCTGCCCCGCCTTCCGCCAGCCCCCCGGTGAGGCCCGGCCCGATTGGGCAATTTTTGCGGAGCTCGGACGGCGCCTCGGCTTCGACGACCAGTTTCGCTATGGCTCCACCGCCGAGGTGTATGCCGAGTTCGTGGCCCTCACGGCTGGTCGCGTCTGCGATCTGAGCGGCCTCAGCCACGCACTGCTGGCGCAGCACGGCCCCCAGCAGTGGCCCTTCCCCGCGGGCACAGCTCCCGGTGGAGGCCAGCCGCGCCTCTACACCGACCATCGCTTTCCCACCGCCAGCGGCCGTGCCCGCCTGCTGGCCGAACAGCCCTTCGGGCTGGCGGAACCGCCCTGCGACAGCTACCCGTTGGTGCTCACTGTGGGCCGCTACCTCGGCCATTGGCACACCATGACCCGCACCGTCCATGTGGCGCGCGTCAGCAAGCAGCATCCGGAGCCCTTGCTCGAGGTGCATCCTATCGATGCTGATCGCCATGGCCTGCTGGATGGCGAGCCGGCGGAGGTGAGTTCCCGCCGAGGGACGATCAGCGCCCGCGTGCAGATCACCGAAAAGATCCGGCCTGGCACGGTGTTCCTGCCGATGCACTGGGGCGCCAGCCAGCCCAACGCCTGCGAAGCCAACCGGTTGATGCACGAGGAGGCCTGCGAGCACTCCAAGCAGCCGGAGCTCAAGGCCGCGGCGGTGCGGCTGGCGCCGCTCTCATAAACCGGCTCGTTCCCACTCAGTCCACATCGTGGGCGTAGCGGCGGTAGAGGAAGTCGAGGGCGTGATTGCGCAGTTGTCCGTAGCGGGGATCGTCCTGAATCGCCTCGAAGCTGCGGGGCCTTTCGAACGGCACAGTCATGATTTCGCCAATCGTGGCGGAGGGGCCGTTGGTCATCATCACGACCCGGTCGGCGAGGAAGAGAGCCTCATCGATGTCGTGGGTGATCATCAGCACGGTGGGTTTGTTTTCGCGCCAGATCGCCAGCAGTTCTTCCTGCAACTCTTCTTTGGTGATCGCATCGAGGGCGCCGAAGGGTTCGTCGAGCACCAGCACATCCGGCCGCACCGCCAGGGCGCGGGCGATGGCCACCCGCTGGCGCATGCCGCCGGAGATTTGGGCCGGTCGCTTGTGGCGTGCCTCCAGCAGGCCCACCATCTCCAGGTGATGGTCGATCACCGATGCCCGTGCGGCGGCATCCAGTTCAGGCCGGGCGGCCTTCACGGCCAGGGCCACGTTCTGCTCGACGGTTTTCCAGGGCAGCAGCGAGTAGTTCTGGAACACCACCATCCGGTCGGGCCCCGGACGATCGATCGGCACATTCGCCAGGGTGACGCTGCCGCTGCTGGGTTGCAGGAAGCCCGACACCATGTTGAGCAGGGTGCTCTTGCCGCAGCCTGAGTGGCCGATCACACAGATGAATTCACCCTGCGCCACCTGCAGGTTGATGTCCTTGAGGGCCTCAAACGGCCCGCGCTTGGTGTGGAACACCTGGCCCACGTCACGGAACGTCAGGTATGCCGGATTGCGCTGTTCGCTGCTGAGCTCGAGGGATGCACGAGTCATGGTGCTGGTCATCTCAGGTGGAAGGCAGGGCAATCGCCTGCACGGAGGGTGTGCGGCTGAACGGCAGTTGCCTCAGGTACGCAAGGGGGTTGTCCTGATCGAAGGCCAGGCCATCGGCCAGGGCGAACGGCTGCCGGTCTGCACGTAAATCCGGAAAGCCTGCGCGCTCGAGGGCACGGCTGCACAGGTCGCTGCGATACACCTGGCTGAGCAGCTCGAGCCTGTTGGCGGGGAAGGCACTCCAGCCCCAGCGGCTGAACTGGGTGAGGATCCAGCTGCCTTCCGCCGCGTTGGCCAGGTGCGCCCGATCGCTGTGAAAGCGATTCAGGGGCAGCCGCACACCACTGGGTTGATCGGTGCCAAGGTCAAACTGGCGCTGCAGGGCTGCGGCGGAACCGCTGCCGAGCCACTGGGCATGGCCCAGCAGGCTCACGAGTTGGTCGTGGTGGCTGGGGTTTTCGCAGATCTCTCCGCCCCGCATCAGCGCCGCACAGAGGTTCAGCAGGGCTTCCGGATGGTGGAGGGCCCAGTCCTCATGGCAGGTGAGCACCTTCTCGGGATGGTCGCCCCAGATGTCGAGGTCGGTGGCCAGCACGCTGGTGACGCCAGCCTCCACCGCCTTGGCCACCCGGTAGCGACCGGCGATGAAGCCATCGATCTCACCCGCCCGAAGGGTGGCTTCCATGGCCATCGGCGAGAGCGTCAGCAGCTCCACCTCCCGATCGGGATCGATGCCGCCGCTGGCCAGCCAATGGCGCAACAACAGCTCCTGCATGTTGCCCTTGTGGGCCACAGCCAGCCGCAGCGGTGATTCCCGCCCCTTCAGACGTTCGGCCAGGCTGCCCAGATCGTGGATGCCCAGATCGCTGAAGCGACGTGCCAGGCACAGGGCATTGCCACTGCGGGTCACCGTCATCGGTGTGATCGCTGGCCAGGCGGGTTGGCCATCGAGGCCGAGGGTGAGGGTCAGCGGTGTGGTGGCAGAGGTGATCGCCACATCCAGGTCGCCCTTGCGCAGCTCCTCCTCGAGGCTCTGCCAACGATCGAAGGCAACCGGCTTCAGTTCGATGCCGCGATCGCTGAGCAAGCCGCGTTCCATCGCTACCGCCAGAGGCGCGATATCGAGGCCCGGCAGATAGCCGAGGCGCACGGTTTGCAGCTCCGGTGTGGCCATGGCCACGGCGGGACTGAGGCGTTGCTTGCGCTGCTTGAGCCGGCGCTGCTGTTGCAGGAAGCCGATCAGCTCGCTGCGCAGGTGGTAGTAATCGGGGTGGTTCATCACCTCCAGCCGCTGGCGCGGCCGGGGCAACGTCACCTGCAGGATCTGGCCGATGCCGGCCTCCGGGCCATTGGTGAGGCACACCACCCGGTCGGAGAGCAGGAGCGCTTCATCCACGTCGTGGGTCACCATCACGGTGGTGAGGCCCGCCTGCTGACAGATCTGCATCAGCTGCTGCTGAAGATTGCCGCGGGTCAGGGCATCGAGGGCTCCGAAGGGTTCATCGAGCAGCAGCAGCTTGGGCCGGATCGCCAGGGCGCGGGCGATCGCCACCCGCTGCTTCATGCCGCCGGAGAGTTCGGCGGGGAATTTGTCGGCGGCAGCGCCAAGGCCCACCAGTTGAATGCTCTGCTCGATCCGCTCGCGCCGCTCCACAGCACCGGCGCTGTGCATCACGGTGTTCACCGCCAGGGCGATGTTCTGGCGCACGCTCTGCCAGGGCAGCAGCGAATAGTTCTGGAACACCACCATCCGGTCGGGACCGGGATCGGTGACCTGGCGACCTTCCATCAGGATGCCGCCGCTGCTGGCCTGGGTGAGGCCCGCCATCAGGTTGAGCAGGGTCGATTTGCCGCAACCGGAGTGGCCGATCAGCGAGATGAATTCACCTTCGCCGATGGCGAGATCGATGTCCTTGAGGGCCACATAACGGCCGCCGTCGTCAAGGGGAAAGACCTGGGTGACGTCGTCAACCGTCAGAAAGGCAGGCGCCATCGTCAGTTGCCTCCCTTGGCGACACGGGTGCCCACGTAGGCCACGAGGCGATCGAGGGCCAGGCCCACCACGCCCACGTAGATGATCGCCAGAATGATCTGGCTCGAGCTGGAATCACCACCGGCGTTGTAGGCATCCCAGATGAAGTAGCCGATGCCCCCGTCCGCCTTGAGCATCTCAGCGGCCACGATTGCCAGCCAGGCCAGGCCCACCGAGATCCGCAGACCGGTGAACACGTAGGGCACCGTGGCTGGGATCACGATGTTGCGGATGTAGGCGCCTTTGCGCAGCCGCAGCACGCGGGCCACGTTCGTGTAGTCCTGCGGAATTTCGCGAATACCCACGGCCGTGTTGATGATGATCGGCCAGATGGCGGTGATGAAGATCACGAAGATGGCCGAGGTGTTGGCGTCCTGGAACACCATCAGTGAGATCGGGAACCAGGCCAGGGGCGGCACGGTGCGCAGCACCTGGATCACCGGATCAAAGCCTTTGCCGATGAAGCGATTCAGGCCCAGCACGCCACCGATGGCGATGCCCACCACCGCTGAGAGCCCATAGCCCAGGGCCACCCGCTGCAGCGAGATCAGGATCTGCCAGCCCAGGCCCTTGCTGGTGCCACCGTCATCGAAGAACGGCTGACTGATGTAGGGATCCCAGGTGTCCACCAGCACGTTGATCGGACCCGGCAGACGCGCCACACCCAGTGCCATCGACAGGATCTGCCAGGCGATCAGAAAACCGCCGATGCAGATCAGATAAGGCATCAAGGCGCGCAGGGCGGGTTGCAGGCGGCGCGATCTGGCGGGTCGTCTGGAGCGGGGTGCAGGGCTGAGGGTGGTCATCGTGGACGTGAAGAACGACAGGGCGGTCCCCCTCGACCGGGGCAGATGCGGTCGCGGGGGCTGTGATGGATGGCACTGGCGCTGAGAGGGGAGCCCGCAGGTCCCCGGCAACGCTCAGCTCAGGGCCTTGATCTTGAGGCCGTCGAGATAGGCCTTCGGGTTTTCGGGATCGAACACCACGCCGTCGAAGAAGGTTTCCTTGCCGCGGGAATCGCTGGCGGGGATCGCAGCCTGCTGGCCGATGGCCGTAGCCGCTTCCTTCCAGAGGTCAGCGCGGTTCACCTTGTTCACCAGGGCATCGATGTCGGTGTTGGCCGGCAGGTAGCCCCAGCGCATGTCCTCGGTCACGAACCAGGCGTCGTGGCTCTTGTAGGGGAAGGAGGCGTTCTCGCTCCAGAAGCGCATTTTCAGCGGGCTGTTCTTCACAACCCGACCATCGCCGTAGTCGATGTCGCCGGCGAGGCGGGGCTTGATGTCAGCCACGCTGGCTTTGAAGTACTTGTCTTTTGCGGTGATTTCGCACAGTTCGTTGAGGTTGGCAGGGTCTTCGCACCACATCTGGGCTTCCTGCACAGCCATCAGCAGAGCCTTGGCGGCCTTGGGGTTCTGATCCACCCAGTCGGCGCGCATCGAGAAGGCTTTCTCGGGGTGGAATTTCCACAGCTCACCGGTCACGGCGGCGGTGTAGCCCAGCTTCTTGTTCACCAGCCGCTGGTTCCACGGTTCACCCACGCAGAAGGTGTCCATGGTTCCGGTCTGCATGTTGGCCACCATCTGCGGCGGGGGCACCACCACGAGGTCGGCATCTTTGTTCGGGTCGATGCCGTTGGCGGCCAGCCAGTAGCGCATCCACAGGTCGTGGGTGCCGCCGGGGAAGGTCACGGCCGCCTTGAACTTCTTGCCCTTGCCGCTCGCTTGCTGAGCTGCCTTGGTCAGACCGGCCTTGTTGTCGATGGTGAGCTTGTCGGCGAGGAAGTCTTTCGACACCGACAGGCCCTGACCCTGCAGATTGAGCCGCGCCAGGGTGTACATCGGCAGCGGCTGTTTGCTCTTGGTGATGGTGCCGGCGGTGAGCAGCAGCGGCATGGGTGAGAGGATGTGAGCGCCGTCGATGCCGCCCTTGGCGCTGCCCAGCTCGAGGTTGTCGCGGGTCACGGCCCAGGAGGTCTGCTTCACGACCTTCACGTCGGGCATGCCGTGCTTGGCGAAGAAACCCTTCTCCTTGGCGATGATCAGCGGGGCCGCGTCGGTGAGGGCGATGAAGCCCAAAGTGGCGCCCGCCACTTCAGGTGCATCCGCGCCGGACGCTGTGCTGGCGGTGGGGGGTTTTTTGCTGCTACCACCGCAGGCGGCAAGCCACAGGGCCCCCGCAGCTGAGCCGGCGGCCGTGATCAGAAATTTGCGGCGGGACAGATTGGACATGGATGGGACTGGTGCGTGAAGGGCTCGTCGCCAAACAAACAGCCGCCCTCCACCCAGCAATGGCGGGCGGAAGACGGCATGGGCGGCTGGTGCTGGTGTTGGCGCACAAGCTGACCAACAGGGACAGATCACCATGGCAGCCGTGACCCTGAAGGTTGCCGTTGTTACGGATCCGGGGATTGAGGGGTGCCGCTTGAGCTCAGGAGCTGGCGCAGGCGCTCGCCACTGCGGGCTGCCAGAAAGGCGCTGGCCTGCGCGAGGGCTTCCGTCAGTGAGCTGAACTGGTCGGACAACCAGAGGTAGGCACCCACGTTCCAGAGCAGGGCGTTGACCAGAGGGCCCTCCCCCCGAAGGGCAGCCCCAGCCTGCACCCGCCAGGTGTCCAGATCGCTCCAGGGCAGCTCATCGCTGTGCAAGCCATGGTCGCGGGGGTGGACCAGGATGCGCTCCGGTTCCCGGCCCTGGCGCAGCCGGGCCGTGATGCCGGCCCGGGAGGTGGGCAGATCCGTGGATCCCTCCAGTCCCTTGACGGTGAGAACGTCCGTTTCACCGGCGGCGGCCAGGGCTTCCCAGGCCCGGCTCTCGGTGGGTGGATGCACGAAGCCGCTCACCAGCAGGTGGTCGCCGCGATGGGGCGTCCACAGCAGCTCCAGGCTGGCCACCGGTGGGCGTTTGCCGATTTCGTCGCGGGCCGGCAGCAACCGTTCGGCGGCGGGGAAGTGATCGGGTTGGTGGCTGAGGGCGAGGTTGTGATCGGTCAACCGCTGCTGCAGGGCGGCCAGGCTCAGCCCGCGCCACTCGATCCCGAGCGCCGCGAACAGCTCCGCCAGGGTGATGCCGAATTTCACCGGCATCGGTTGGCCGCCGTGGAGCACCACCGGCAGCCCGGCGCTGGCCAGCACCAGGGCGATCAGCGGCAGCAAGGGAGCTGTGCGGCTGCGGCCGTCGTAGGGCACGCCGAAGCAGAGGGCCCGCCGCCCCGGTGTCTCCAGCACCGGGCCATGGCTGCGGTAGCTGTCGAGCATGCCGGTCAGTTCGATCGGCAGGGGTCGGCGGATCCGGTGGGCGATCAGGAACGCCCCCAGCTGGGCGTCACTGGCCAGGCCCTGCAGCATCAGGTGCATCGCCTCGCGGGCTTCCTCGCGGCTGAGGCCCGTGCTGGTGTGCTCGCCGCTGCCCACCTTGCCGATCAGCTCCCGGAAGCGGGCCCGTTCGGGACCGAGAGCCTCCAGCTGGCGCTGGCGGCGGTCATCGGTCAACGGATCAGTTGGTAGCGGTTGCAACACGGCAGGCGGGTGTGACGGCGGACGATGCAACGGTCTCCTGAAAGGAGATCCTCGGTTACCGGGTGGCTCCGCTGTGCTGGCCGCCACCTTTCCAATCCGATTCCAGCGGCGCAGCCCTCATTGGCGTTTGCTCGGACCCCCGTCGTTGCACTGGTGCGACGGGATCCCCGAGGCCCTTGTTGTTGCTGCACTTGTCATGACCCGCTCATCGGCTCCCCTCGCCGAGTCCCCGGCTGCCCTCACCAAGATCGAGCAGGCCAAGGCCGAGCTCTGCGGACTGGAGCTGGCACCGCGCCTTGCGGAGCTGGGCCGCCAGGGCTGGGAAGCGCTCGATGAGGCCACGCTCACGATCCGGCTCAAGTGGCTGGGCATCTTTTTCCGCCCGGTCACGCCCGGGCGCTTCATGGTGCGGCTGCGCCTGCCCAACGGTGTGATCACCACTGAGCAGCTGGCGGCGCTGGCTGAGGCTGTCGACCGTTGTGGTGAGCACGGCAGCGCCGACCTCACCACCCGCCAGAACATCCAGCTGCGGGGCCTGCTCCTGGAGGACATGGCACCCTTGATGGGGGAGCTGGAGCGGGTCGGCCTCACCAGCCGCCAGTCGGGCCACGACAACCCGCGCAACGTCACCGGCAATCCCCTGGCCGGCATCGACCCCGAGGAGATCGTCGACACCCGGCCCCTGGTGGATGCCATCCAGGCGGCCCTGCTGGGTCCGGCCGGCCCGCGCAACCTGCCCCGCAAGTTCAACGTGGCCGTCGGCGGCGCTCCCGACAGCTTTCTCCTCCACAACGACCTGGCCTTCCTGCCGGCCCACCACAACGGCGCGCTGGGCTTCACGGTGATGGTGGGCGGTTTCTTCTCGGCCCAGCGCAACGAACTGGCGATCCCGCTGGGGCTGTGGCTGCCGGCCGAGCAGCTACCCGGCTTCACCCTGGCGGTGCTGCGCCACTACGAGCGCTCCGGCAATCGCCAGCAGCGCAACAAGAGCCGGTTGATGTATCTGATCGACCAGCTGGGTGTGGAGAGCTATCGCCAGGCGGTGCTCAGCACCTGGGCGGAGCTGGCCGCTGAGCTGGGGCAGGGCCAGGCCGGTGATCCCGCCACCGCTGCCGCCCACGACGGCAGCCATCTGGTGACCCGGGCGCCCCGCGATGGCCTGGGTGTGCAATCTCAAAAGCAGCACGGCCTGCACTGGGCGGGGCTGCATGTGCCGATGGGGCGCCTGGATGCCGAGGGGATGGTGGAGCTGGCCCGGCTGGCCCGCATCTATGGCAGCGGCGAGCTGCGCCTCACCGAGGCCCAGAACGTGCTGATCGTGAATGTGCCCGGCGAGGGTGTGGAGGCCCTGCTGGCCGAACCGCTGCTGCAGCGCTTCCGCCTCGATCCCTCACCCCTGCAGGCCGAGGCGGTGAGCTGCACCGGCAACGCCTATTGCAGCTTCGCCCTGATCCCCACCAAGGGAGCGGCCCAGGCGGTGCTGGAGGAGCTGGAGCAGCGCGTTGAGCTGCCCCATGCGGTGCGGATGCACTGGACTGGCTGCCCCAACGCCTGCGGCCAGCCCTACATGGGCCAGATCGGTCTGATGGGTGCCAAGGCCCGCAAGGACGGCGAGATGGTGGAGGCTGCCAAGATTTTTCTGGGCGGGTCAATGGACACCGAGCCGAAGCTGGCCGAGCTGCATGACAAGGGCGTGCCGCTCAGCGACCTGCCGGATGTGCTCGAGCAGTTGCTCGTGGAGCGCTTCGGCGCCCGCCGCCGGCCAATGCCAGCGTGAATTGTTGATCCAGCCTCTCCGGGGCCAGATCCAGCACCGCAGCCTCTCCGTTTTGCCAAGCTTTCCTGACCCGGCGGTATGCATCGTTTGAATCCCGCCGAGGCGCCGTTCCGCTTACCTCCCTGCGGCCATCCGGATCGCTTGCCAGAGCTGCAGCGCTGGCGCCGGACGTCCGGATGGCATGCCGCTGGCTGGGTGGCCGCGATTGAGGCTGGCTCCGTTGCCGTCGATGTCGACCTGCTCGCGGTGCTGGCAGAACGCCTGGATGGGCCATCGGCCCTGCGCCTGCTGCGTTGGTGGTGGCAGCTACCCAGCCCTGATCCCCGCTGGCCGGCACTGATCGGCGGGGTTCGCGATCCTTTGCTGGCGACCTGGCTGCGGGATCGCCTGGCCAGTCCAGACCAGTCTGGAGCCCCTGAGATGAGCGCTTGCCTGTTGCCGTTGCTGGGCTTCCAGCGCCAGCCCCAGGACGGGGCTCTCTTGGCCCGTTGGGCCTTGGCTCCGCAGCCTGGTGCGGTGCGGCGCGCGGCCCTGGAGGGGTTGGCCGTTGGCCTCAGTGCCTGGCCGCAGGCCGTCCTGGCTAGCTGGCTGCGACGCCTCGCTACCGACCACGATCCCTCGCTCGCCGCTGCAGCGGTCGATCTGCTGGCCCGTTTGCCCGCGGCCCGCGCCCAGTTGGTCTCCCTGGCGGGTGTGTCCCTGGATGCTGCGGTGGAGCAGCGGCGTCAGCGGCGGCTGGCGGGTCTGTCCCTCCCCCAGGCCCTGGCCAGCTCCCTGCTGCTGGTGGTGCACGGCCGCGCCGGCGGGGTGGTGCCTCCGGAGCTGTTGGAGCTGGCGGCTGAGCTGGAGCGGCGTCGGCGAGCGCCGGTGTTGCTACAGGCCCTCACCGGCGAGCCACCCGGGCGACCTGCTGCTGTGGGCGCGTCCAGCGTGCTGCCGCTCACCCTGGTGCCCCTGATGCTCCTTCCGGGCGGCCATGTGCGGTACGACATTCCCGCCATCGCCACCCATTGGCGGCTGCATGGCCCCGTGCGGCGACTGCCTTTTTTAGGCGCCTGGCCCGCCTGGCAACGGGCCCTGGTCGCGGAGTTGGCTGAGCTGCGCGAGCGGGCGGCCCAGCCCCTGCTGCTGCACCATCCCCTGGAGGGCCCTCTGGCCCGGCGTTTCCTCGCCCATCTGGAGGCGTGCACCGGCGCCCGCTGCGTGCCCGCTTCATACAGTGACCCCAGTGGCGAGGGTCTCCTGAGCAGCCTGATCCCAGCCCCGATCGCCGGCGCTCCAGCACCGCCGCCCCTGCTGCCCCTGGCCCTGGCCGCCAACCGGCTCACCGACAGCCTCGCCTCCCTGGTGGGTCCGCCGTTGTTGCAGCGCGCTCGCTTTCGTCAGCTGCTGCTGGCCGAGCTGGAGGCCCTGCCATGAGCGGCGCCAACCCGCCGGGCACGGTGTATCTGGTGGGGGCGGGCCCGGGGGATCCCGATCTGCTCACGGTGAAGGCCCAGCGCCTGCTGCAGCAGTGCGACGCGCTGGTGTACGACTCGCTCGTGCCGCGCGAGGTGCTGGCCCTGGTGCCGGACAGCGCCGAGAAGCATTTCGTGGGCAAGCGCCGCGGCCACCACTCGGTGCCCCAGCCCTCCACCAATGCGGTGCTGGTGGAGCTGGCGGGCCGGTGCCGCTGCGTGGTGCGCCTCAAGGGCGGCGATCCGTTTTTGTTTGGCCGCGGCGGTGAGGAAGCCGCCCACCTGGAGCGCCAGGGGGTGCCCGTGGAGGTGGTGCCGGGGGTGACCGCGGGCATCGCTGCTCCGGCTTACGTGGGCATTCCGGTGACCCACCGGCGGGCCGGCAGCTCCGTCACGTTTGTGACCGGCCATGAGGAGATCGACAAGGCCCGGCCCGGCGTCGACTGGCGCGGCCTGGCCCGCAGCAGCGACGGCCTGGTGATCTACATGGGGCTGCACAACCTGCCCCACATCTGCGAAGAGTTGATCGCCGGGGGCCTCGATCCGTCGACGCCCGCCGCTGCGGTGCAACAGGGCACGGTGCGCGGACAGCGCTGGGTGATTGCCGAGTTGGCCCAGCTGGCGGCTGAGGTGTGCCGCGCGGAGCTGGCCTCCCCCTCGATCGTGGTGATCGGGGAGGTGGTGAATCAGCGGGTGGCGTCCTGTGCTCCCGAGCCGGCGGCGGTGGAGATGCCGATCCCCTTCTGAGCCAGCCACGCGCAACCAGCCAGGGAACTGGCCTGTGGGAGCGGGGATTGGGTAGTCGATGCAACGGCCGGGATCAGGGGTGGTGCGGTTCATTGAGCCATTCCTTTGGTGCCGGTTGGTCGGCACCTCTTCCCATGTCCGCCACCCCCAAGACGGCGCCGATGTTTGAGCTGGTCCCCTATGAGAAGTTTCGCGATACCCCCGCAGTCCGCTTCTTCGACATCACCGTTGCTGACTCCAATGCCCGCGATCTGGTGATCCACTCCGGTCCGGCCGTCAGCCCCCCCGATGAGGAGAAGACCGGTGCCTGGCAGTTCTATCTGCATCCCCACCAGGAGGACAACCTGCTGGCCCTGCATGGCGGGCGCACGTTTTACCTGGTGAATTTCGGCTGGAACTATCCCTTCCACATCGTGCGGCTCGAGACCGGTGGCGACATCCTGCGCATTCCCCCCGGCACCTTCCATCGCTCGGTGTCCGATCACGATGGCTCGGTGGTGCTCAACCAGGCCGTGCGCGAGGAGGGTGCATCGGTGCTGCGCGAATTCCGCGTTTACAACAGCCGCCTGATCCCCCGGCTGTTTGCCACCACCTTCAAGACGGCACCCCTGCCGAAGTTGCATGGAGTGAGCTGGTAAGCGCCGGCTCCTCAATCTCCGCCTCAATGCTCCACTCCAGGGCGCTTTCAACGCCGGCGGGGCCGGAGAAGCTGCCCGTGATGGCGGCCGTGAGTTCGGGCTTGGAGGAGGTGGCCAGGGTGATGTAGCGATCGTCGATCACGCCCATGCCGCTGGGGTCGAAGCCCCGCCACCCCGCGCCCGGCAGGTACACCTCCGCCCAGGCGTGTAGGTCGTAGCGCTCGGGTTTCGGCTCCACCAGGTGGTAGCCGCTCACGAAGCGGGCCGGCAGCCCGACGCAGCGGCAGGCTTCCACCATCAGCATGGCCAGGTCGCGGCAGGAGCCCACCCGCTCCTTGAGGGTGCGCCCGGCGGGCCAGGCGGGGCCCACGTGGCGCTGGGTGTACTTGACCCGGTCTTGGATCATTTCCACCAGCTGCTGCAGAAACATCAAGGCCCGCTGATCGCTCCCCATCAGGGCTTCCTGGGCCACGTCCACCGCCGCGGGATCGTGCTGGCCGTTGGGCAGCCAGCCCTCGAGGCTGCCCGCCAGGTCGCCGTTCAGATGGCCCACCGGATAGGGCAGCAGCGGCTCGTTGTCTTCCAGGCAGGCCTGCAGCAGCGGCGCTGTTTCGGTGTCCACCAGGCTGCTGGCCCGCACGGTGAAGGCGTCTGCGGCACCACTGAAGCGGGCCCGCAAAATCTCATCACCACTGGCCGCCACCAGGGGGTAGAGCCGCCCCGGCTCCGGACAGATGGCCAGCTGAAAATCCAACAGCCGCTGGAAGCCATGGCCCCTGGGCTTCAGGCAGAAGCGGTGGGGCCCCAGCAGCACGGGCGCGCTGTACCGGTAGCTGAAGGTGTGGATTACGCGGGCACGCATGCGGGCTCGGCGATGAAGTAGCGCTGCTCGATCAGATCATGGAGCCGGTTGAGGTTGCTCTGCAGGGCGTCAATCGACTCATGTAAGCCCTCGGCCACCAGCTCGTCGATGGAGGTGTAGCTCCAGCGGGCCAGGGTCAGTCCGCTGAGGCATTCGAGCTCATCGGGAGCCCCAGGCACCGCCTGGCCGCGCACGATCTTGAGGGCTTCGTTGATGCGCCCCAGGCAGTAGCGCACCGATCGCGGGAAGATCGGGTCGAGCAGCAGAAAGGAGGCCACGGCCTTGGGTTCGATCGCCTGCTGGCGCGACTGGCGGAACATCTGGTATGCCCCGGCGCTGCGCAGCAGGGAGATCCACTGCAGTTCATCCAGCACGCCGCCCACCTCATCGGGGGAGGGCAGCAGCAGGAAGTACTTCACATCGAGGATGCGGGTCGTTTTTTCAGCCCGCTCCAGCACCCGTCCCAGCCGGCTGAACTGCCAGGAGAGGTCGCGGCTGAGGGTGGCATCGGTGATGCCATAGAAGAGTTGGCAGGCGCGGCGGATGTCGCGCAGCTGCTCCTGGGGCGGTTGCTTCCAGAAGCCCTCGTTGTCGAGCAGGGTCCAATAGATGTCGTTGAGCTGCTCCCACATTTCGGTGGTGATCACCTCGCGGATCTGGCGGGCGTTTTCCCGGGCGATGGCGATGCAGTTCACCACGCTGTTGGGGTTGTTCTCGGCCCGCACCAGAAACTCCACCACCTGGTCGGCTCCACCGGTTGGATAGAGGCGATCGAACAGCTCCCGGTCGCCACTGGCATCCACCAGGGGCAACCAGGGCTCGGCGCTGCCGGGCGGGCAGTCGAGCGCCATGGCCTCGCTCACCTCCACAAAGCGCGAGATGTTTTCGGCCCGCTCCACGTAGCGGTTGATCCAGTAGAGCGAATCGGCTACGCGGCTCAGCATGGCAAGGCCTCCTCGTTCTCGCTGACGATCCAGGTGTCCTTGCAACCGCCCCCCTGGGAGGAGTTCACCACCAGCGAACCCCGGCGCAGGGCCACGCGGGTGAGGCCGCCGGGGCTCACCCAAGCCCCCTTGCCGCGCAGCACGTAGGGCCGCAGATCGACGTGGCAGGGGAATAGTTCGCCTTCGCTCAGGGATGGAACGGTGGAGAGCTCCAGGGTGGGCTGGGCGATGTAATTGCGGGGATCGGCCTGGATCTTGGCGGCGAATTCAGCGATCTCCGCGCCGCTGGCATGGGGGCCAATCAACATGCCGTAGCCGCCGGCCTCGGCCACCGCCTTCACCACCAGCTCACCCAGGTGGGCCAGCACATAGGTGCGGTCGTCCTCCCGGGAGCAGAGATAGGTGGGCACGTTTTCGATGATCGGTTCTTCGCCCAGGTAGTAGCGGATCATCTCCGGCACGTAGGCGTAGATCAGCTTGTCGTCGGCGACGCCGGTGCCCGGCGCATTGGCGATCGCCACCCGGCCGGCCCGGTAGGCCGACATCAGGCCCCGAACCCCCAGCATCGAATCGCTGCGGAACACCGCTGGATCGAGGAAGTCGTCGTCGATGCGCCGGTAGATCACATCCACCGGTTCGAGGCCGGCGGTGCTGCGCATCCACACCCGGTCGTCCTGGCAGATCAGATCGCGACCCTCCACCAGCTGGATGCCCATCTGTTGGGCCAGGTAGCTGTGCTCGAAATAGGCGCTGTTGAACACCCCGGGGGTGAGCAGCACCACCTTGGGGGTGTCGGTCCAGGGGGCGAGTTCCCGCAGGGTCTGGAGCAGGTGGGAGGGGTAATCGTCGATCGGTTGCACCGTGCGTCCCGAGAAAAGGCTCGGGAACATCCGTTTCATCACCCGCCGGTTTTCCAGGAAGTAGGCCACACCGGAGGGGCAGCGCAGGTTGTCTTCCAGCACGCGCCAGGTGCCCTGGCCGTCGCGCACCAGATCCAGGCCGGAGATGTGGCACCAGCGGCCTAGGGGCGGCTCAAATCCCTGCAGTTGGGGGCGCCAGCCCTGGGAACTCTCGACGTCTTCGCGGGGAATCACGCCGTCTTTGAGGATCCGCTGGGGCCCGTAGACGTCGGCGAGGAAAAGGTCAATGGCCTCGAGGCGCTGAAACAGGCCTCGCTCCAGGGTCTGCCAATCGCCGCTGCTGATCAGGCGGGGCAGGGGGTCGAAGGGCAGGATGCGCTCGCCTCCCTGGCTGCCGGAGCCGTTGAGGCGAAAGGTGGCCCCCAGGCGCCGCAGCAGCACGCCGGCCGCGGCGTGGTTGCGGTTGAGTTCATCGAGGCCCAGTTGGCCCAGGGAGGAGAGCAGGGGGCTCAGGGCGCTGCGCGGCACATCGACGGCACTGAAGTATTCGTCGTAGCCCCCACTGGGTTTGTATTCGGTAAACATGCCGGACCACTGGGCGTGGCGGGATCATGTCCAGCCGTGGGGGTCAGTGCCGGTGTGGGTTGCTACGAAAGATCAGCAACAGCAGATCTCGCTACAAAAGAAAGTACCGCTGGGCCATCGGCAGCACCTCGGCGGGCTCGCAGGTGAGCAGTTGGCCGTCGGCGAATACCTCGTAGGTCTGGGGGTCCACCTCCACCTTGGGCAGGGCGGTGTTGTTCCTCATCGCGCTCTTGCCGATGCCGCTCCGGGTGTTCACCACCGGCACGCAGGGCCGCTTCAGGCCCAGCTGGCGGGGCACATCGGCATCAAGGGCCGCCTGACTCACAAAGGTGAGACAGCTGGGGGCCAGGGCCCCGCCAAAGGCGGCGAACATCGGCCGGCCGTGCACCGGTCCGGGGGTGGGAATCGAGGCGTTGGCATCGCCCATCTGGGCCCACACGATTGAGCCGCCCTTGATCACCAGCTCCGGTTTTACCCCGAAGAAGCCCGGCTTCCACAGCACAAGATCGGCCAGCTTGCCCACCTCCACCGAGCCGATCTGGGAGTCAAGCCCGTGGGCGATGGCCGGATTGATCGTGGTTTTGGCGATGTAGCGCTTGAGGCGTGTGTTGTCGTTGCGTGAGCTGTCTTCAGGCAGGGCACCGCGCTGCACTTTCATCTTGTGGGCGGTCTGGAAGGTGCGGGTGATCACCTCGCCCACCCGGCCCATGGCCTGGGAGTCGCTGGCGATGATCGAGAAGGCGCCCAGGTCGTGGAGGATGTCTTCGGCGGCGATTGTTTCGCGGCGGATGCGCGACTCGGCGAAGGCCACATCTTCCGGGATCTTGGGATCCAGGTGGTGGCACACCATCAGCATGTCGAGGTGCTCCTCGAGGGTGTTCACCGTGTAGGGCCGGGTGGGGTTGGTGCTGCTGGGCAACACGTTGGCCTCGCCGCAGATCTTGATGATGTCGGGGGCGTGGCCGCCGCCGGCTCCTTCGGTGTGGAAGGTGTGGATCGTGCGGCCGCCGATGGCCCGGATGGTGTCCTCCACGAAGCCGGCTTCGTTGAGGGTGTCGGAGTGGATGCACACCTGCACATCCAGCTGGTCGGCCACCGTCAGGCAGCAGTCGATCGCCGCCGGGGTGGTGCCCCAGTCTTCGTGCAGCTTCAGGCCGCAGGCGCCAGCGCGCACCTGCTCTTCGATCGCTTCAGGGGTGGAGGCGTTGCCCTTGCCGTAGAAGCCCAGGTTCACCGGCAGCCCCTCCGCGGCCTGCAGCATGCGGGCCAGGTGGAAGGCGCCGGGGGTGCAGGTGGTGGCGTTGGTGCCGGTGGCCGGGCCGGTGCCTCCGCCCAACAGGGTGGTGACGCCACTGGCCAGGGCGGTTTCGATCTGCTGGGGGCAGATGAAGTGCACGTGGGTATCGATCGAGCCCGCCGTGAGGATGTGACCCTCGCCGGCGATCGCCTCGGTGCCGGGGCCCACCACGATGGTGACGCCGGCCTGGGTGTCGGGGTTGCCCGCTTTGCCGATGGCACAGATGCGCCCGTCGCGCAGGCCGATATCGGCCTTCACGATCCCCCACCAATCCAGGATCAGGGCGTTGGTGATCACCGTGTCCACGGCACCTTCGGCCCGGGTGGTCTGGGCCTGGCCCATGCCGTCGCGGATCACCTTGCCGCCGCCGAATTTCACCTCGTCGCCGTAGACGGTGAAGTCCTGCTCCACTTCCAGGAGCAGGTCGGTGTCGGCCAGCCGCAGCCGGTCGCCGGTGGTGGGGCCGTAGGTCTCGGCGTAGGCGCGGCGGGAGATGCGGTAGGCCATGGGTTGGGGGTGCGGGGGTCGCGCGTCAGTCGAGGGGGCCGTTCACCAGGCCGTTGAAGCCGAACACGCGGCGCTCGCCGGCAAACGGCACCAGCTGCACCTCGCGGCTGTCGCCGGGCTCGAAGCGGATCGCCGTGCCGGCGGGGATGTCGAGCCGCAGGCCGCGGGTGGCGTCGCGGTCGAATTTGAGGGCGCTGTTGGCCTCATGGAAGTGGAAGTGGGAGCCCACCTGCACCGGCCGATCACCCGTGTTGGCCACCAGCACGGTGGTGACGGGCCGGCCGGCATTGAGCTCGAGGTCGCCGGGTTCGGGGAGCAGTTCGCCGGGGATCAGGGGTGGCATCAGGGTGCGGGGGGATCGGAAGGGCTTGCTCAGCGGATGGGGTCGTGCAGGGTCACGAGCTTGGTGCCGTCGGGAAACATCGCTTCGATCTGTACCTCGCTCACCAGCTCCGGAATGCCGTCCATCACTTGGTCGCGGCTCAGCCAGGTACTCCCCTCGGCCATCAGGGCGGCCACGCTTTTGCCATCGCGGGCTCCTTCCAGCACCTGGAAGCTGAGCCAGGCCACGGCCTCGGGGTGATTGAGTTTCAGGCCGCGGTTGAGCCGCCGCTCCGCCAGTAGGGCGGCAGTGACGATCAGCAGCTTGTCTTTTTCCTGGGGGGTGAGATGCATCGCCCAATTCGCATGGCCCAACTCTGGCAGGGACGGTCTCTGGCGTCCCGTTCAGCTTGAACCTCCTGGGGGTGTTGCCAGCGGTTGTTCCTGAAACGGCCACACCCGCGGCAGTTCCGGGGCGGGTAGCCCGCGCAGGGCCCGGATGCGCGCCCATAGCCGGGTAAACCAGAAGCGTGCCGCCTGGCTCGAGGGCCCCCGGTAACGGGCGATCAGCCCCTGGGCCAGGGCACCGCAGGCCATGGTGCCCTCCAGCCCCTGGCGATCCTGGCGGCAGTCGGCCAGCAGCTCCGCCAGGGCTGCAGCCGCTAAGGGTTCCGGGGCGGCCCACACCAGCGATCCCAGCACCGGTTGGCCGGCCATGCCGTGCGCGCCCTCCAAGCTGGCGGCGCAGATCTCCAGTGGATCCACCAGCTCCCAGTGCGGTTCGCCGGGCCCGAGCCGGCGGATGCGCAGGCGGGAGCGCCAGCGGCCCTCCCCCAGGGTTTCGCCGGCGGCGCTGCGGCCCAGCCGCACCACGTCCATGCCCAGCCAACTGGCCCCCGCCGCCAGCTCCACCTCCACGGTCTGCTCCAGCAGCCCACCGGCAAACAGCACCAGCTCCTGGGGCAGCCACTCCAGATCGCTGCCGGCCTCCAGGTTGAACTGGAGCGTCTGCCGGGCCCACTGGCCTTCGGGCGCCAGCCTGGAGCGCCCCACGCTGCCGTACACCTTCTGGGCGGCCGCGCTGGTGAGCAGGGCCCGGCTGGCTGGCCCCAGGCTGGCGTGAATCGTCAGGCGGTCGCCTCCCACAAGCCCACCGGCGGTATGCAGCAGGGGCAGTTCGCAGCGGCCATCGGTGTGTTGAAACGCCCGCTGCAGCTTCAGCGGTGCGGTGGCGCCCCCCTGGTGTGTTGTGACCGGTGTCTCGGCCTGCGGCACGACGAACCGCAGCTCGGCGTTGCCGTGCCAGCTACTCAGGGCCATGGCTGGGAACACCTGCTCCAGGCAAGCTGATCAGGTTCCATGCTGCCGCCGCGATGGCCAGTTCCGCGCCTGCTGCCCAGCCCCTGGTGCTGCGTCAGCGGGGCCTGAGCGGCCCAGTGCCGGCCGATGGGGCCCTGGAGCTGGCTCTCACGGCTGAGGAGCGCACCCGGCTGCGGGGCCAGCGGCACACCCGTTGCGGCCGCGAGCTGCTGTTGCAGCTGCCCCGGGGTGGGGCTTTGGAGCCGGGGGAATGGCTGGGGGCCACAGCGGAGGCTCCGCTGGTGCAGGTGCAGGCGGCAGCGGAGGCCCTGATCCAGGTGCGAAGTGTGGATCCTTTGCCGCTGCTGCAGGCCGCTTACCACCTGGGCAATCGCCACGTGGCCATGGAGATCCATCCCGCCGAGCTGCGGCTGCTGGCCGATCCTGTGCTGGCCCATTTGCTGGAGCATCGAGGATTGCAGGTGGGGCATCTGCAGGCTCCCTTCCGGCCCGAAATGGGTGCCTACGGCCATGACCACTAGCCAGCTGCGGCTGTTCCAGCTGATCAGCCCGGCCCTACCAGTGGGGGCCTTCAGTTACTCGGAGGGGCTGGAGGTGCTGGTGCAGCACGGCCAACTGGCCGATGGCCCGGCGGTGGCGGCCTGGCTCGAGGCCGAACTCTGCCGCGGGGCCCTGACGCTGGAGGCCGCCAGCCTGCCCCGGTTGCTGGTGGCCCCGTTGGCCGAGCTGCGGGAGCGCGACAACTGGTTGCTGGCCCTGCGGGAGGCGGCGGACGTGCGCGCCCAGCAGCGCCAGATGGGGGCCTCGCTGCTGCGGCTGCTGGCCGACCTGGGTTTTGAGCCGCCGGCTCTGGATCTGGCCTGGCCGGCGGCCTTCGCTCTCGCGGGCCGCGCCCTGGAGATCCCCGCTGAGGCGCTGGTGGAGGCCTATCTTTATGGCTGGGTGGCCAACCAGCTCAGCGCGGCGGTGCGGCTGGTGCCGCTGGGGCCCACGCAAGCCCAGCGGCTGCAGCTGGGGCTGGCGCCGTTGATCGCCGCCCGCGCCGCTGAGCTGGTGGTCGCTGATCCTGATGCGCTCTGGAGCGGAGGCGTGGGATCGGGCCTGGCCCAGTTGCGCCATGCCGAGCTCTACTCCAGGCTGTTTCGCAGCTGAGGGCCTCGAATGAGCAAGCTGCGCGTGGGCGTGGCCGGGCCGGTGGGCTCGGGCAAAACCGCCCTGGTGGAGGCCCTTTGCCGCCGGCTGCGCGATCGGCTGCAGCTGGCGGTGGTGACCAACGACATTTATACCCAGGAAGACGCCCAGTTCCTCACCCGCGTCGGCGCCCTGGAGCCCGAGCGCATCCGAGGCGTGGAAACGGGCGGCTGCCCCCACACCGCCATCCGAGAAGACTGCTCGATCAACCGGGCGGCGGTGGCGGAGCTGGAGGCGGCGTTTCCTGATCTGGATCTGGTGCTGGTGGAGAGCGGCGGCGACAACCTTGCTGCCAGCTTCAGCCCCGAGCTGGTGGACCTCTGCATCTACGTGATCGATGTGGCCGCCGGCGACAAGATCCCGCGCAAGGGCGGGCCGGGCATCACCCGCTCCGATCTGCTGGTGATCAACAAGATCGACCTGGCGCCGATGGTGGGCGCGAGCCTTGCGGTGATGGAGGCCGACACCGAGCGCATGCGTGGCGGGCGCCCCTGGTGCTTCACCAACATCCGCACCGGTGAGGGGCTGGATGCTGTGGAGCAGTTTCTTTGGGCTCAGCTGCCCTGATTTGGTAGCCATCGCCACAGACAGTGCCACCCCTGAATGCCCATTGGTTGGGGCGGATTTAGTGGTGTTGATGCCTTCGGCGCAGCGGTTGAAGGAATCGTTGCAACCGCTACACAGCGCAACCCGTTCGGCTGGATACGTTCCAATGCACCGCTGAACAGCAGCGGCACATTCAGCGGTTTTCTCGTAGGAGTTTTTATGCATCCTTCCCTCATGCGCAAGGCGGCCTTCCGTTATGTCGCCGGTGCCACGGCGGTGGCGGCCAGCCTGTCGCTGGTGGCCTGCGGTGGCGGTGAGCAGGCCTCCGGGGACTTTGACGGCGAAGTGAAGGTGGGCATCCTTCACTCCCGCTCCGGCACCATGGCCATCTCCGAAAACACGGTGGCCGAAGCCGAGTTGATGGCCATCGATGAGATCAACGCCAAGGGTGGCGTGTTGGTCGATGGCAAGAAGCTCAAGATCGTTCCGGTTGAGGAAGACGGTGCTTCCGATTGGCCTACCTTTGCTGAGAAAGCTAAGAAGCTGATCGATCAGGATCAGGTGGCCGTCGTCTTCGGTGGCTGGACCTCCGCCAGCCGCAAGGCGATGCTGCCGGTCTTCGAAGCCAAGGACCACTTCCTCTTCTACCCGATTCAGTACGAGGGTCAGGAGTGCTCCAAGAACATCTTCTACAGCGGTGCCTCCCCCAACCAGCAGGCTGAGCCTGCAGTGGACTGGCTGCTGCAGAACAAGGGCAAAGACTTCTTCCTGGTGGGCTCGGATTACGTGTATCCACGTACCGCTAACACCATCATGAAGGAGCAGCTCAAGGCCAACGGTGGCAAGGTGGTGGGCGAGGACTACTTGCCCCTCGGTAACACGGAAGTGGCTCCGATCATTGCCAAGATCAAGCAGGCCTTGCCCAAGGGCGGTGTGATCGTTAACACCCTCAACGGCGACAGCAATGTGGCCTTCTTTAAACAGATGAAGGCCGCTGGGATCACCCCCGCCAATGGCTACTCGATCATGAGCTTCTCGATCGCCGAAGAGGAGATCGCCGCCATTGGTCCTGAATATCTCGAAGGCACCTATGCGGCCTGGAACTACTTCCAGAGCCTCGACACCCCGGCCTCCAAGGAGTTCACCAAAAACTTCAAGGCCAAGTACGGCGACAACCGGGTCACGAACGACCCAGCTGAAGCCGCCTACATGATGGTGTACCTCTGGGCTGCTGCTGCTGAGAAGGCCAACAGCGTGGATGACAACAAGGTGCGCGAAGCCCTGATTGGGGTGAGCTTCGATGCTCCAGAGGGCAAGGTGACCGTGCAGCCCAACCACCACGTCGAGAAGCTCGTGCTGATCGGTGAGGTGCAGAAGGATGGCATGTTCAAGATCCTCGAGAACAAAGGCTTCGTGAAGCCTGTGGCCTGGAACCAGTACGTGCCCGAAACCAAGGGCTACACCTGTGACTGGACCCAGAATCGTCCCGACGCCGGCAAGTTCAAGATGTGAGCCTTGGGCTTGCTACTTGCATCATGACCGGGGGGAGCATTGTCTCCCCCTCTTTTATTTCCTGTTATTTCCCTTTGCTGAGCCCTACTGGGCGCCATGGATCTTCTTTACGACACACTCTTCAACGGCCTGGCCATCGGCTCCGTGCTGGTGTTGGCGGCCCTGGGACTGGCCGTGGTCTTCGGCTTGATGGGTGTCATCAACATGGCCCACGGCGAGTTGATGATGCTGGGCGCTTACACCACGTTTGTGGTGCAAAATCTTTTCAAAAATGGCCCTCTTGAAGGGCTGTTCCCGCTTTACATCCTGGTGGCGATTCCGCTGGCCTTTCTGGTGAGTGGCCTGGCCGGTTTGCTGCTGGAGAAAACGGTGATTCGCCGGCTCTATGGCCGGCCTCTCGAAACCTTGCTGGCCACCTGGGGCGTGAGTCTGATCCTGCAGCAGTTCGTGCGCTCGGTCAGCAGTGCCTTTGTGGTTGGCCTGGTGGTGGCCGTTGCTTTGGGCTTGGTGGGGCCGCGGCTGTTGCCCAGGCCCTTGGGGCAGCGCCGCTGGGCGCCCGTGCTCAGGGTGGCCACCTGGGTGATCGCCGGCCTGGTTGGCATTGCCCTGGCCTCTGGTCTGGGTGGCGTGCGGGTGTTGGATCAGCCCTGGTTCAGTGCTCGCAACATTGATGTCACCGCACCGGTTTGGTTGCGGGGCTCGGTCGATCTCGGTGCCGTCAACATGCCCACGGCCCGGCTGTTCATCATTGCCCTCACGGCCCTGGCCCTGGTGGCCGTGCATTGGTTTCTGCAGAAGAGTGTCTGGGGGATTCGCATTCGCGCCGTCACCCAAAACCGCTCGATGAGCGACTGCCTGGGGATCCCCACCGAAACCGTTGACGCGCTCACTTTTCTGGTGGGATCCGGTTTGGCCGGAGTGGCTGGAGTGGCGGTAACCCTTCTGGGTTCGGTAGGCCCCAACCTGGGCGGCAATTACATCGTCGACTGTTTCATGGTGGTGGTGCTCGGCGGGGTCGGCAAACTCCTCGGCACCGTGGTGGCCGCCCTGGGCATCGGCGTGCTCAGCTATGTGATCGGTTCGGGTTCTCTGTTGCTGGTGTGGCCCGCCATGCCGGCTGGCCTCAATGAGCTGATCACCTTCTTCGCCACCACCTCGATGGCCAAGGTGCTCGTGTTCGCTTTGGTTGTGGTGTTCCTGCAGTTCAGGCCGGCCGGTCTGTTTCCGCAGAAGGGCCGCATGGTGGAGGCCTGAGCCATGGCGAAGAGGCCCACCTGGCTGCCCTGGCTGTTGCTTGTGGCAGCCGGCCTGATTCTTCCGGCGATCCTGCCGCCGTTCCGGCTCAATCTTCTGGGCCGCTTCCTATCCTTGGGGATTGTGGCCCTGGGGATCGATTTGATCTGGGGCTTCACGGGGATGCTGAGCCTGGGGCAAGGCATTTTCTTTGCCCTCGGTGGTTATGCCGTTGGCATGCACCTGCAGCTGCTTGCTTTGCCACCCGGTGAATTGCCGGAGTTCTTTGGCCTGTATGGGGTGAAGGCCCTGCCGGCTTTCTGGCAACCCTTCCATTCGCCGCTATTTACCGGTTTATGCATCTGGGTGCTGCCGGCCCTGGTGGCAGGGGTGCTCGGCTACCTGGTGTTTCGCAACCGCATCAAGGGGGTCTACTTCTCAATCCTCACCCAGGCTGCTTTGCTGGTGTTTTTCAACTTCTTCAACGGCCAGCAGAAGTTGATCAATGGCACCAATGGGCTCAAAACGGATACGGCCCGGATTTTCGGGGAGCTGGTGGGCAGCGACGCCATGCAGCGCAACCTCTTCTGGCTCACCTTGGTGCTGGTGGTGGCGGCCTGGGCGCTGTGCCGCTGGCTCACCCGCGGTCGCTTCGGCGATGCCCTGATCGCCATCCGCGACGACGAACCGCGGCTGCGTTTCACCGGCTACAACCCCACCGCCTATAAGACCCTGGTGTTCGCCATCGCCGGTGCCATGGCTGGCGTCAGCGGTGCGCTCTACACCGTGCAGTCGGGCATCGTTTCGCCCCAATACATGGCAGTGCCCTTCTCGATCGAGATGGTGATCTGGGTGGCGGTCGGTGGCCGCGGCACCCTGATCGGTGCGGTGCTCGGCGCCGTGCTGATCAACTACGCCAAGAGCCTGGTGAGTGAGCAGCTGCCGGAAACCTGGCTGTTCATCCAGGGCGGTCTGTTCCTGTTGGTGGTCACGGCCCTGCCCGATGGTCTGGTTGGCTGGTGGCGCCAGGGCGGCCCCCGTCAGATCCAGGCGATGGTGGGCTGGCCGCCACTGGCACCCACCTATCCCGGCCTGGATCTCGATCCCGCCGTGCAGGCCGAACGCGAGGCCCTTGGCTCCACTCCCGGAGGTGCTCCATGACCGTGTCCGCTTCCACCCCAGTGCTCGAACTGCGCCAGGTGAGCGTCAGCTTCGATGGCTTCTGGGCGCTCAATGACCTCAATCTGTCGCTGGCTCCCGGTGAGTTGCGGGCTGTGATAGGCCCCAACGGTGCTGGCAAAACCACCTTCCTCGATGTGATCACCGGCAAGGTGCGCCCCACCAAAGGGGATGTGGTGTTTCGAGGGCGTTCGCTGCTGGGGATTGCTGAGCACCGCATCGCCCGGCTCGGCATCGGCCGCAAGTTTCAAACGCCGCGGGTGTATCAAAACCTCACCCCTCGGCGCAATCTCGAGCTGGCGGTGAAGGGCAGCCACGCCCCCTTCAGCCTGTTGTTCGGCCGCCTGGACAGCCGCCAACGCGATCGGGTGCAGCAGTTGCTGGCGGTGGTGGGTCTGGAGGCCCATGCCTCCCAGCGGGCTGGCAGCTTGTCCCACGGCCAGAAGCAGTGGCTTGAGATCGCCATGTTGCTGGCCCAGGATCCCTACGTGCTGCTGGTGGATGAGCCCGTCGCTGGCTTGTCCGAGGAGGAAACCGAGCGCACCGGGGCTCTGCTGCGCAGTCTGGCCGGTGACCACACCGTGCTGGTGATTGAGCACGACATGGACTTCATCCGCGAGCTCGATTGCCCGGTCACCGTGCTCCATGAGGGCCACGTGCTGTGCGAAGGCCCGATGGATGCGGTGCAGAGCGATCCCCGCGTGATCGAGGTGTACCTCGGCGTCGAGGACGACGCATGATCTCTTCCCCCACCATGACCTCTCCATCCCATCCCCCCCAGGACGAGGCCGGCCACCTGCTGAGCGTGCGCGGGCTGAACGTTTACTACGGGGAGAGCCATATCCTCCGCAACGTCGACCTCTCGATCGCGCCGGGTCAGATGGCCTGCCTGATCGGCCTCAATGGTGTCGGCAAAACCACCCTGCTCAAGTCGATCATCGGTCTGGTGCCCCAGCGCAGCGGGCGCATCGACCTGGCCGGCAGCGCCTGCGGCGGCATGCCGCCCCATCGCCGGGCCCGGGCCGGCATCGGCTACGTGCCCCAGGGGCGGGAGATCATTCCCCAGCTCACCGTGCGCGAAAACCTGTTGCTGGGCTTGGAAGCTCTACCGGGGGGGATGGCGCGCCATCGCCACATCGATCCGCTGGTGTTTGAGCTGTTTCCCGTGTTGGAAACGTTTTTGGCCCGCCGCGGTGGCGACCTCTCCGGCGGCCAGCAGCAGCAGCTGGCGATTGCCCGCGCCCTCTTGGGCAAGCCCCGCCTCTTGCTGCTCGATGAGCCCACCGAAGGCATCCAGCCCTCCGTGGTGCTCGACATTCAGCGCGCCGTGGCCCGGATTATTCGCGAGACGGGGATTTCCGTGTTGCTGGTGGAGCACCACGCCAGCTTCGTGCGCCAGGCCGATTGGTATTACGCCATGCAGAAGGGGGGCATCGTGGCCAGTGGCTCCACCGCCGACCTCAGCAAGGAGATGATCCAGCGCTTCCTGAGTGTTTGAAGCTTTGGGTCTGGTGATTGGGCCTGGTGACGGGTTGGTTGTCGAGTCCCTGCTCCCTGGCTAGGACTGGGCCTCAAGTTCACGCTTTGAATTGTTGATGCGCTCTTCTTTTGTTGCCGCCGCCGCCGCAGGTCTCTGCAGCACAGGTCTCCTGGCGGGCTCCTTGCCGGCCCAGGCGCAGACCTGTCAGTTCCTGGCCCCCGTTGGTGGCGATGGCGTCACCAACATCATCACCAAGACGATCGGTCCAGGCAATCCCTTTGGCCGCCCCAACTGGAACACCGATTTCTTCGTCACCCAGCTCTACGGCAGCTACAAGTTCTTCTTCACCGCCAATTCTTCGGTGAGTGCCACCTATCCGATTCAGGGATACCTGAAGTTCACTGATGGCTCCAGCCTGCAGGTGATCAACGAGTCGTTTGCTCCTCAGGTGGGCACGGGCCGCATGTGGGGCCCGTTCCCGGCGATCCCCGGCAAGACCGTGAGCCAGCTCAACTTCAAGATCGGGGCCAGTGCCGATCAGGCTGCCACCGGGTTCACCTATCGCATCTCGACGATGGGTTGCAACTGATCGGGTTGCAACTGAGTGGGCTCAACCTGGGCCCCTGGGTGGGCCTGCGCCAGCCGTGAACCGGTGGCGATGGGAAACACCACCAGGGCCCAGGCCGCCAACACGCTGAGCTGGGTCATCAGGCCCAGCTCGATGGCGGTGATGGCCACGATGCCGCCCAGGTAGAGAAACCACCACAGGCCTTGGCGCAGTTGCTGCCGATCAGCCAGGGCAAACAGGCCCGCCGGCACCAGCACGATCAGGCTGGCGCCGCGCAGGGCGCTGCTGCCGCACCAGCTGATCGCCCAGGTGGCCAGCACGAAGGCGGCGGGGCACCACAGGCGGGCACCGGGCAGGCGGTAGGCGCGGTGGGCCTGGGGCAGCTGCTTTCGCAAGGCGATCAGGCTCACCGGGCCCATGGCCAGAGCGATCACCAAGGTGGCCGTCAGGAAGCTCACCACGGTTTGCCAGCTGGGGCCGCTGAGCAGCATCAGCACCCCCATGGCCAAACTCACGAGGAGCGCCACCGAAGGCACCGCCTGGCGGTTGAGCCGGCCGAGGCTGCCCGGTAGCAGCCCACAGCGTCCCATCATCCAGCCCACCCGGGCCGAGGCGCCCATGTAGGCCATGGCCGTGGCGCTGGGGGAGATCACCGCATCGAGCAGCAGCAGCCTCGCCACCCAGCCGAGGCCCAGGCCCATGGCCAGAGCAACCAGCGGTCCGCCATGGGCGCTGAGTTGCAGCCTGCCCCAGCCGCCAGCGAGCTGGTCGGGGGGAACGGACACCAGGAAGGCCAACTGCAGGATCACGTAGACGGCCAGGGACATGCCCAGGCCGAGGGCCATCGCCAGGGGCACGGTGCGCTGGGGCCGGCGGGCCTCGCCTGCCAGATCCATGGCGGTGCGGAATCCCAGCAGGGAAAACAGGATGCCGCCGCTGCTGATCGCCGTGACCATGCCTTGCAGGGTCTGGGCGGGGGCCTGGGGGATGGCGCGCAGGTTGCCCCAATGGCCCGAGGCCAGCATCAGGGTGATCGAGATCAACAGGGGGATGGCCAGCTTCCAGGCCGTGAGCCCATCGATCCAGCGGGCCAACCAGCCCACGCCCGCCAGGTTGATCCAGGCCAGCACCACCAGCAGGGCCGTGGCCAGGCCCAGCCCTGGGGCGCTCAGCACCTGGCCGGCCCCGCTCTGGCTGGTGGTGGCCGCCACGGTGAGCCAGGGAAAGCTGCTGGCCAGGTATTGCAACACCGCCAGCACCTCGATGGTGGGTAGGGCCAGGTAGGCGATCCAGGCGCTCCAGCCGCCGATGAAGCCAGCGGTGCGGCCGTGGCTGAGCAGGGGGATCTGGGCCAGGGCTCCTGAACTGCTCACCAGGGAGCCCAGTTCGGCAAACACCAGGGCCAGGCTGAAGGCGAGCACGCCGCCCAGCAGCCAGGCGCCGAGGGAGGCCGGCCCTGCACTGCGGGCGGCATAGAAGGGGGCAAACAGCCAGCCCGAGCCGATGGTGCTGGTGACCACGGCCAGGGTGAGGCTGCGCAGGCCCAGCTGGCGGGAGAGTCCGGAGCTGGTCATCAACGGTTCATCCAATGATCATCCTCGCCTCGGCAGGAGCAGTTGGCGCCAGAACGTCTCGGCCTCGGCGCCAAGGCTGCCGCCAGCATCCCCATCGGCCAGGGGGATGCCATCCAGGTGGCTGATCGGCCGGCAGCCCAGGCTGTTGATCAACCAGGCCGCTTCGCAGTGGGTCAGATCCTGCTCCTGGATCGGCTGCTCCACCAGCAGGCCGCGATCGAGGGCCTGCTGCCGCATGACGCCCGGCAGGCAGCCATGGCTCAGCGGCGGCGTGACCCAGCTGCCGTTGCGGCGCAGCAGCAGGTTGGCGGTGGTGCCGCAGCAGAGCCCGCCAGCGGAGCTGCGCAGCAGGGCGTCATCGGCGCCGGCCTCTCGGGCCTGGCGGCGGGCCTGGATCGAGGGCCCGTAGGCGAAGCTCTTGCAACGGCTCAGCAGGCTGGTGGCGCTGCGCTCTTCGGTGGGGCTGACGATCACCCGCACCGGCTCAAAACACAGCTCGATGGCACTGAGCTGCAGCCAGAAGCCCGGGGTGCACGCACTAGGAATGGCAATCCCGCGGCTCCCTGCCCCGCAGCCTGAGTTTCTCCCTGAGCCCCGACTCCAGTTGAGCCGCAGGGCGCCACTGCTGATGCCACTGCTGATGCCACTGCGCTGGCTGGCTTCTGTGATCAGGGGTTGCACGATCGCCACGCCCGGTGGGGGCGGCAGGGCCAGCAGGGCAGCGGAGCGCTGCCAGCGATCGAGGTGCTCCTCCAGCAGCCAGGCGCGGCCCCCCTCCACCAGCAGCGTTTCAAACACGCCATCGGCCAGCAGCAGGCCCCGATCGCTGATCGGCAGCGCCAGATCTTCCGGCGGGCCCCAGCACCCTGGCCCCGAGGGGTCGGCCAGCCAGGCGATGGCCGCAGCTGGACTGCTCACGCCAGGGCCTCCAGCAGCGGTTGCAGCTTCCAACCCAGCTCTTCGGCTTCCCCGCCAGGATCGGAGTCGGCCACGATGCCGCAGCCGGCATGGGCCCGCAGCCGCTGGCCGCGCAGCAGCAGTGAGCGGATCAGGATGCTGCTGTCGAAGCTGCCATCGCTCCCCAACCGGAAGAGGGAGCCGCAGTAGGGCCCGCGGGGCACCGGCTCAAGGCCATGCAGCCGCTCACAGGCGCGGATCTTGGGGGCGCCGGTGATCGAGCCCCCGGGCCAGCAGGCCCGCAGCAGATCGATCGCGGTGAGCCCGGGCCGCAGCTGGCCCTGCACCACGGAGGTGAGGTGGTGCACCTGGCGGTAGCTCTCCAGACCCACCAGCTGCGGCACCTGGATCGATCCCGGCGTGCACACCCGGCCCAGATCGTTGCGCAGCAGATCGACGATCATCACGTTTTCGGCCCGGTCCTTGGGGCTGCAGACCAGGTCGGCGGCGGCATCGGCGTCGGCGTCGGGGTCGCGGTGGCGCGGCCGGGTGCCCTTGATCGGCCGGGTTTCCACCAGCCCGGCCCCATCCACCCGCAGAAAGCGCTCGGGCGAAGCCGACAGCACCGCTTCTCCGGCCGCAGCGGCACCAGCGATCGCCAGGCCGCCGAAGGGTGCGGCGCAGGCGCGGCGCAGGCGGTCGTAGAGCACCAGGGGATCGGCGGCGCCCTCCAGCTGGTGTTCGCAGCAGGCGGTGAGGTTGGCCTGAAAGAGATCGCCGGCGGCGATCCAGCTGAGGATCTGCGCCACCTGCTCGGCGAACCGTTCGGGTGGGGTGTGCCAGTGCCAGGCCGTCGGGGGGATGGCTGCCAGTGGCGGGCCTGCCGGGGTGTGGGTGCCTGCCCCGTCCAGATCCAGGCCAGCCAGCAGCGCCGCAAAGGCGGTCAGCCGGGCTGGATCTTCGCCTTCGAGCCACTGCTCCCGGGCCTCGTGGTCGATCACCAGCACCGGGTCGTGGCGAGCGGCCCAGAGCAGGGCCGTGTCGGGGTGATGCCAGTGGGAGGCCGGTTCCACCCAGGCCCCCGCTTCGTAGCTCAGCCAGCCCATCCAGTGGCCGCCGCCCTCGGCCAGGGCGGCCAACTCGGCAAAAGGATCCTCAGCTCCCGTCTGGCCCGGTAACCCTCGGCACACCCGTTGCTCCAGTGGTGCCAGGCCCAGGCGGCTGCAGCGGCCCTGGGGGCTGCCATCGCCATCGAGCCACACCAGCCCTTCGCTGCCCAGCGCCGCGGCCAGGGCCTGCACCAGCGGCCAGGGCTCCCGCCAGGACAGGGGGTGGCGCTGGCTCATGGGGCCGTCGGGTGGCTGGCCAGGTCGGGTCGTCCGGCTTCGATCAGGGCGGCATCGCGGATGCGGCAGCTGTCGCACAAGCCGCAGGGTTGCTCCCCGCCGGCGTAGCAGCTCCAGGTGGTCGCAATCGGCACCCCCAGCCGCAGGGCTTCCTGCACGATGCGCGTCTTGCTCCAGCTCACCAGCGGCGCCCAGAGTTGGGCGCCGTGGCCTTCGCGTCCGGCCTTGCTGGCCAGGTTGGCCAGGGTCTGGAAGGCGGTCAGGTAGTCGGGGCGGCAGTCGGGATAGCCGGAGTAGTCGACGGCGTTTACTCCCAACACCAGCCGCTCGGCGCCGCGGGCTTCAGCCAGGCTCAGCCCCAGGGCGATGAATACGGTGTTGCGGCCCGGCACGTAGGTGCTGGGAATCACACCTGCCTCGACGCCATCGATGGGGATGGCCAGGGCTCCATCCGTGAGGGAAGAGCCGCCCCAGGCCGCCAGGTTGACGGCGATGGTGTGGTGTTCCTCGAGGCCCAGGGCGACGGCCAGCTCCGTGGCGGCTTCCAGTTCGCGGCGGTGGCGTTGGCCGTAATCGAAGGAGAGCCCGATCACGCGGTGGCCGGCCTCGCCCGCCAGGGCCGCGGCGGTGGCGGAATCCAAACCGCCGGAGAGCAGGGCGATGGCCAGGGGCGGAGTGGGCATGGTCACGGATGCGAAACGGCCAGGGCGAGGGTCTGGTTCGCGAGTCGCTCACAGAGGTTGTACAGATGTACATCTTCCCTGAGGCCAGCGGCGTTCAATCCCGCCACGATGGCGGCAGTGCAACCGCAAGGCCGCCATGGTGATGGGACTGGTTCGCCTCTCGTCGTTGTTGTCCACGGGCATGACGCTCCTGCTGGTTGGGGCCCCCGCAGGCGCCATCCCCAGGCTCGATCTCTCCAGCTACCCCAAGCCTGCTGCTGGTGATCGGCGCTGGGTGATCCAGCTGCCGGGGGTGTTGCGGCCCTCTGCGGATGCGGTGATGTCGTCCAACCCCGCTGATTGGCGGGTGCAGCTGATCGTCGGCCAGATGGCGGAGGTGGATTGCAATCGCCAGGTGTTCGGCGGCAAGCTGCGCCCCGTGAAACCCGCCCAGAAGGGTGGCCCGGTGATCTACCGAGTCACGGATGTGGGGTCCCTGGCCTCCACTCGCATGGCCTGCCCGCCGGATCAGTCCCGCCGTAGCGCGTTTGTGCCGATGGCTGGCCAGCCGTTTGTGGTGCCATACAACGCCAGCCGTCCCATCGTGGTGGATGCGCCCCGGCCCTTGGAGTTGCGTTGGCGCCTGTGGAAGGCCGAAAGCCAGGAGCGCCCGGCGAGTCTGCAGTGATCAGCGAGTCGTGATCAGCGCAGCCCCAGCAGCTTGTGGCTCTGCAGGCTGAGCCGCCATTGGGGGTGCTGGCGCACGTAGTCGATCGCCAAGGTCTGGCCGTTGGCGGAGTCCCAGCCTGGCTGAAGCAGGAGCTGGGGGCTGGTGTTGCCGTCTCGCGCTGCTTGGGCCGCAGCGGCCATCGCTTCCGCGAAGTCCAGATCCTCCGGCCCGTGCACCACCACCTTCAACTCATCGCAGGCGGCCAGCAGCTCCGGCAGCGGCGGCCGGTGGGCCTTCGGCGAGAGGGTGACCCAGGCAAAGCGGCCGCTCAGCGGATCAACGCCACTGGTTTCCAAGTGCAGCGGCAGCCCTGCGGCAGCTAGCGCGTTGCACAGGGGTGCCAGATCGTGGTGCAGCGGTTCTCCGCCGGTGATCACCACAAAGGCGGCTCCGGCGATCGCGGCGGCCTGGGTTTCGGCAGCGAGCGCCGTCAGGCTTCGCTGCGGGTGCACGTCTGTGGGCCAGGAGTGCTTGGTGTCGCACCAGCTGCAGCCCACGCTGCACCCGCCCAGCCGGATGAAGAAGGCGCCGCGGCCGGCGTGGAGTCCTTCCCCCTGCAGGGAGTGGAAGGTTTCCACCACGGGCAGGGTGCCCGTCATGCCACGGCGTTGGTGCTGGCGAGGGCTTCCTGGGGCGACCGCGGCAGCCGCTGCTGGGCGGCTTCGATCAGGCCGCGGAAGAGCGGATGGGGCTTGCCCGGGCGGGAGAGGAATTCCGGGTGGTACTGGCAGGCGGTGAAGAAGGGGTGGTCTTTGAGCTCGATCAGCTCCACCAGCCGGCCGTCCGGTGAGGTGCCGCTGATGGCGTACCCCGATTCCAGAAACAGGCTGCGGTAGGCGTTGTTGAACTCATAGCGATGGCGGTGGCGCTCGTACACCACTTCCTCGCCATAGAGGCGTTGGCCCAGGGTGCCGGCCGCCAGGCGGCAGGGGTAGACCCCGAGCCGCATCGTGCCGCCCAGGTCCACCACGTCCTGCTGCTCGGGCAGCAGGTGGATCACCGGGTGGGCCGTGTCGGGATCCAGTTCGGCGCTGGTGGCATCGGCCAGGCCCGCCTGGTTGCGGGCCCACTCGATCACGGCGCACTGCATGCCCAGGCACAGGCCCAGGAACGGCACCCGCTGCTCGCGGGCCCAGCGGATCGCGGCCACCTTGCCGTCGACGCCGCGGTTGCCAAAGCCGCCGGGCACCACCACCGCATCCATGCCCGCCAGCAGTGCTTCGGCGCCCTGGGTTTCGATCTGTTCGGCGCAGATCCAGTGCAGATCGAGGGAGGCATCCCGATCCAGACAGGCGTGGCGCAGGGCCTCCACCACCGAGAGGTAGGCGTCGTTGAGCTGCACGTATTTGCCCACCAGGGCCACCTTCACGGCCGGGCCCGGGTGCCGCAGCTTGGTGACCAGCTCCTGCCAGCGGGCCATGTCACTTTCAGCGTTGCTGAGCTGCAGCACGTCGAGCACCTCGCGGCAGAGGCCCTCCTGCTCCATGGCCAGCGGCACGGCGTAGATGCTGTCGGCATCGAGGGCCTGGATTACCGCCCGCTCGGGGACGCCGCAGAAGCCGCCGATCTTGCGCCGCAGCTCCTCGCTCACCGGCCGGTCGCTGCGGCACACCAGCACATCCGGCTGGATGCCGATCGAGCGCAGCTCCTTCACCGAGTGCTGGGTGGGCTTGGTTTTCAGTTCGCCCGAGGTGCCAATGAAGGGCAGCAGGGTGACGTGCACGTAGGCCAGGTCGTGGCGCCCCACATCGCCCCGAAATTCTCGAATCGCCTCCAGAAACGGCAGCGATTCGATGTCGCCTACAGTTCCGCCGATCTCCCCGATCACCACGTCGGCACCCGAGTTGGCCGCCACCCGTTGGATGCGCTCGCGGATCTCGCCGGTGATATGGGGAATCACCTGCACGGTGCCGCCGTTGTAGTCGCCGCGGCGCTCCTTGTTGATCACCGACTGGTAGATCGAACCGGTGGTCACGCTGTTGAGGCGCGACATGGCGGTGTCGGTGAAGCGCTCGTAGTGGCCCAGGTCGAGGTCGGTCTCGGCGCCGTCCTCGGTGACGAACACCTCACCGTGCTGGTAAGGGCTCATCGTGCCCGGATCAACGTTCAGATACGGGTCGAGCTTGAGGATCGAGACGCTGTAACCGCGGCTCTTGAGCAGCCGCCCAAGGCTCGCGGCCACGATGCCCTTGCCGATGCTCGACACCACACCGCCGGTGACGAAGACGAACTTGCTCATATCCCGGAGACCGATCCCTCAATGTACCGGGCGTTCCAAGGCTCCCTTGCGCCAGCTCAACCCTCAAGCAGGCTGCGCAGCATCCAGGCGGTCTTCTCGTGAATCTGCAGCCGCTGGGTGAGCAGGTCGGCGGTGGGCTGGTCGTTGGCCCCGTCGGCGGTAACCATCACGCTGCGGATCGTGCGGGCCACGGCCTCATGGCCCAGCACCAGCTCGCGCACCATCTCCAGGGCGGCCGGGATGCCATGGGTTTCGGGGATGGAGGAGAGCTGGCCGTAGGTGGCGCCGCCAAAAGGTGCCGGGCAGCCCAGGGCGCGGATGCGCTCGGCGATGGCGTCGAGGGCCATCCAGAGCTCGGTGTACTGCTCCATGAACATCAGGTGCAGCGTGTTGAACATCGGCCCGGTGACGTTCCAGTGGAAGCCGTGGGTCTTGGCGTAGAGCACGGTGGAATCGGCCAGAACTCGGCCCAGCCCTTCGGCGATCTGCAGGCGCTGGGGTTCGGGGATGCCGATGTCAATCGGGGGTGCGGTGTTGGCCATGGCGGCTTATCCGTAGTGACTTCGTTTTAGCCCGGTTTGGCTGGTTTAGTCGAGGCTGCCCAGGTAATCCTTCACCCGGCAGCGGTTCTGGGGCTGACGCAGCTTCAGCAGGGCCCGTGATTCGATCTGGCGCACCCGCTCCCGGGACAGGTGCAGGGCTTCACCGATTTCCGTGAGCGTGCGGGGGGTGTCGTCCTCCAGGCCAAACCGCTGGCGGATCACTTCGGCCTCACGGCTGTTCAGTTCCTCCAGCAGGGCTTTGAGGTCGTCGTGGAGTTGCTCGCGGGCCAGTTCCTGCTCCGGTGTGCTGTGGCTGTCCTCCAGCAGATCGCCCAACTCCGTGTCCTGGTCCTTGCCCACCCGCCCTTCCAGGGAGACGGGGCGGGGCACCTGCAGCAGGGTCTGGCGAACCGCTGCTTCGCTGAGTTCCAGATCCCGGGCGATCTCGGCTACGGTTGGGGTGCGGCCGAGGCGGGCGGTGAGCTCCCGCTGGGCGCGCTTGATCCGGTTGAGCTTCTCGGTGATGTGCACCGGTAGCCGGATCGTGCGGCTCTGGCTGGCGATGGCCCGGGTGATCCCCTGGCGTATCCACCAGTAGGCGTAGGTGCTGAAGCGGAAGCCCCGGGTTGGGTCGTAGCGCTCCACGGCCCGCTCCAGCCCGAGGGTGCCTTCCTGCACCAGATCCAGCAACTCCAGGCCGCGACGCTGGTACTTCTTGGCCACCGCCACCACCAGCCGCAGGTTGGCCTGGATCATCCGCTCCTTGGCCCGCTTGCCGCGGTGCAAGGCCTGGCGCCGTTCGCCTGCACCCAGCTCGGGCTCTGCTCCCTCCTGCAGGAGTCGCTCGCGCCGCTGCACCAGGCGAGCCAGGGTGAGCTCCTCCTCCTGGCTCAGCAGGTCAACCCGGCCGATGTCCTGGAGATAGAGCCGCACCAGGTCGGTGATGGCGGGGGTGTTGGGCAACCGCAACGGTCGGTGATTGCTTCACCGTTGCCCGCATGGGCAGTGGAGTCGTTGATTCCCCTGATTTGTTTTGGTTTTCAGCCAGCGTCCTCGTCCACCCAGGTGCTGGCCACGTGCAGCTCCTCCAGCTGCTTGCCAGACACCCCTGCCGGAGCCTGGGTCATCAGGCAGCGGGCCTGCTGGGTTTTCGGGAAGGCGATGGTGTCGCGGATCGACTCCTCGCCGGCCAGCAGCATCACGATCCGGTCCACGCCGAAGGCCAGGCCGCCGTGGGGCGGAGCGCCCATGTCGAGGGCGTCCATGAGGAAGCCGAATTGCTGGTTGGCCTCCTCCAGGGGCAGGCCGATGGTTTGCAGCACCTGGCGCTGCAGGGCCGAATCGTGGATGCGCAGGGAGCCGCCGCCCAGCTCCAGGCCGTTGAGCACCAGGTCGTAGGCCTGGGCGCGAGCCGTGGGCAGGGTGGTGGCCCAGGCGGCGGGGTCGCTGCCCAGGTCGGCGCTGTTGGGGGCGCAGAAGGGGTGGTGCAGGGCCTCGAGGCGGTTCTCGTCTGAGTTGAACTCAAACATCGGGAAATCCACCACCCAGAGGAAGTTCCAGCTGTCGTTGTCGCGGTCGGGCTTCACCAGGCCCAGCTCGCGGGCCAGGAACTGGCGCACCCGATCGAGGGCCTTGTTCACCGTGGCGGTGTCGCCGGCGCCGAACAGCAGCAGGGTGCCGGGCTCAGCGCCGGTGCGGGCCAGCAGTTCAGCCTTCTTCGCGTCTGTGAGGTTGTCCTTGATGGCGCCGATCGTGTCGATCTCGCCGCCCTCGCGCACGCGGATGAAGGCCAGGCCGCCGGCGCCAGCCGCCTGGGCCTCGCTGAACACATCGCCGCCGGGCTTGATGCGCACGTTGCTGATGGCGTCGTTGCCGCCGGGCACGGCGATGCACTTCACCGAGCCGCCAGCGGCCACCGCACCGCTGAACACCTTGAAGCCCATGTCAGCCACGATGTCTGAGGCATCGGTGAGCTCCAGGCCGTAGCGGGTGTCGGGCCGGTCGGTGCCGTAGCGCTCCATGGCGTCATGCCAGGTGAGGCGCGGGAAGGGGCGGGGCAGCTCCACACCCTTCACGCTTTTCCAGATGGAAGCGATCAGGGCTTCGTTGAGCTCCAGGATCTCCTCCTGGCCCATGAAGCTCATCTCGATGTCCAGCTGGGTGAATTCCGGCTGGCGATCGGCGCGTAGGTCTTCGTCGCGGAAGCAGCGGGCCACCTGGTAATAGCGCTCGATGCCGCCCACCATCAGCAGCTGCTTGAACAGCTGGGGCGACTGGGGCAGGGCGAACCACTCGCCGCCGCACACCCTGGAGGGCACCAGATAGTCGCGGGCGCCTTCGGGGGTGGAGCGGGTGAGCACCGGGGTTTCCACCTCGATGAAGCCCTGGTCTTCGAGGAAGCGTCGGGCGGCCTGGATCGTCTGGGCGCGCAGGCGCAGGTTGCCGTTCATGCGCTCGCGGCGCAGATCCAGATAGCGGTGGCGCAGCCGCAGCTCTTCGCGGGTGTTCTCCTCGTCGTGCACCGACACGGGGAAGGGCAGGTTGCCCTTCACGGCGTTGAGCACGGTGATGGTGCTGGCCAGCACCTCGATGCGGCCGGTGGCCAGCTTGTCGTTGATGGCGTCGGCGGGGCGCTCCCGCACGGTGCCTTCCACCTGGATCACCGTTTCATTGCGCAGGTGCTCGGCCACGGCGAACATGGCAGCGCCCTTGTCCGGGTCGACGGTGATCTGCACGGTGCCGCTGCGGTCGCGCAGGTCGATGAAGATCACACCGCCGTGGTCACGGCTGCGGTCCACCCAGCCGCAGAGCTGAACGGCCTGGCCGCTGGCGTCGTGGCGCAGGTCGCCGCATCCGTGGCTGCGCATCTGGGATCGGGTCTGGGATTCGCGATTGTCCCATCTGAGGGCTCCCCAGCAGCTCAGATGGGCGGACCGTCCTGAAGTCCGTACAGGCTGTACAGAATTGGCGACAGCTGAACGTTCAGCGCCGGTAGAAGGGGCGCCTCACCACCAGGGCTGGCTCGGCCTTTGCGCGGATCTCCACCGCGAGCTCGGTGCCCGGCTTAGCCAGCTCAGCGGGCACCAGGGCCAGGGCGATGCCCGCTTCCAGGCTCGGCGACCAGCCGCCACTGGTCACCGTGCCGAGCGGCGTGGTTCCCGCAGCGGCCCCGGTGGCCAGCACCGGGTAGCCATGCCGGGGGATGGCGCGCCCCTGCAGCTTCAGGCCCACCAGCCGGCGCTTCAAGCCCTCGGTGGTTTGGCGCTCCAGCACTGCGCGGCCGATGAAGGGCTTGGGCATCTCCAGGTGCACCAGCCAGCCCAGCCCCACATCCAGGGGTGTGGTGGTGGCATCCATGTCGGCGCCGTAGAGGTGCATGGCCGCCTCCAGCCGCAGGGTGTCCCGGGCGCCGAGGCCGCAGGGGGTGACGCCGCTGTCCAGGAACCGCTGCCAGAGGGCCAGGCCCGCCGCGCGGGGCAGCAGTAGCTCGAAGCCGTCCTCGCCGGTGTAGCCGGTGCGGCCCACGAAGGCCTCTCCAATGCCTGGCAGATCCAGCACCCGGTGGCCGAAGCGGGGAAGTCCGGCCAAATCCTGGCCGCTGAGGGCCTCGAGCCGGGCGGCGGCTTCCGGGCCCTGTAGGGCCAGCAATACCCCGTCTCCTTTGGCGTCCGCAATGGTGATGCCCTGGGGTTCCAGCTGGCTGCGGATCCAGGCCGTGTCGGCCTCGGCGCAGGCGGCGTTGATCACCAGCAACAGCGCGTCGGTGTCGTCGATCCGGCCTTGGTCGTAAACGATCAGGTCGTCGCGGATGCCGCCCTGCGCATTGAGCAGCACCGTGTAGCAGGCTTCACCAGGGCCGATGCGGAAGAGGTCGCTGGGCACCAAGGCCTGCAGGGCATCCTTGGCGCCATCGCCCCGCAGGCTGAGCACGCCCATGTGGGAGATGTCGAACACCCCGCACTGGCGTCGAACGGCGTGGTGTTCGGCAACCAGGCCGGTGAACTGCACGGCCATCTCCCAGCCGGCGAAGGGCACCATCCGGCCCCCGGCCGCCGTGGCGGCGTCAAACAGGGGAGTGCGCTGGAGGCCCATGGGGCGGATCCTATGCAGCCATGGCGGGAATCCAGAAGGAACTCGGAAGATTCGGTTTTCCGGCTACCCGGAGGCGGCAGCCGTACATACCTTGAGAGACCCGAGTTCTGCCTGGATGGGTTCGCGCCCTTGCTGCTGCAGCTGCCGCCACTGCGCTCCTCCCGCGGGGGCGGAGTTTGGCTGGTGCCAGCTGCGGCGGTTGCCGATCCATCCCGAGTTAGCGGCAGAGCTCTGGTGCCATCACTGGACCGCCCGTCCGCCGCGGTTGCCCGTGATGGCCTCGCCAGCCTCGAGAGGAGGGGCGTCAGCGCAGCCGAACCAACAGCTCAGCCTGGAGTCGGCACTGGCAGAAAGCTGAAGCAAATGTGAAGTTTGCTCCAAATGGTCTGCTCCTGTGGGCCAGATCTGGGCACTGAGAGGTGCCTAGGTTGTATTAAGGGAGCATCCGGTTTTGAAGGGGGTGACGGGCGTGGTGGCATCTCCGGCAATCAACACGCCGATTGAGCTGATGGCAGCTCAGGTGGATTGCGAGGTTCTCACCCTCCCCACCGGCGCCAAGGTGTTTTCCCGGGGGCATCGAGCTGATTCCATCTACGGCGTGCGGCGCGGCATCATCGAGGTGATCAGCGAAGCCGGGGAAAAGCTCTGCTACCGGCCCGGTGAGCTGTTCAGCTACCAGGACATCGTGTGGCGCGATGGCATTTATCGCAACGACGCCTTGGCGCGCACCCCTGTGGAAATTCTGCGGCTCGATCGGCTGCGTTTCCTCAACTTGCTGCACAACCACCCCACGCTGGCGGTGCTGCTGATCAGCCAGCAGCATGAGCGCCTGCGGGAGCAGCGCACCAGCGGCACCTGCTGCTACTGAAGGCCCTTGCGGCTCAGCGATCCAGCAGGAACAGCAGGCTGCGCACCACCTTGGCGGCCAGGACGCTGCTCACCCCGCTGGGATCAAGCTGGGGCGCCAGCTCCACCACGTCGGCGGCCACCAGGTTGTGGTGGCGCAGCTCCTCCACCAGGGCGGCGAAATCCCGCCAGAGGAAGCCGCCAGGCTCGGGGGTGCCGGTGCCGGCCATCACCGCCGGATCAAACCAATCCAGATCCACGGTGAGGTAGAGGGGCTTGCCGCGCAGGGGCTTCAAGGCTTCGGCTATCCGCTCGATGGCCACCAGTCGGCCCGTCTGGCGCAGTTCGCTGAACTCCTCGCGCGTGCCGCTGCGGATGGCGATCTGCAGCAGCTGTTGGCTGGGCAGCACTTCCAGGCAGCGCCGCATGGCGCAGGCGTGGCTGTGGTGGGCGCCGAGCCACTCGTGGCGCAGGTCGGCGTGGGCATCGAGTTGCACCAGCACCAGATCCGGGTGCTGGGCCGCCACGGCCGCCACGGCGCCGGAGCTGATCGAGTGCTCGCCGCCGAGCATCAGCGGCTTGAGGCCCATTGCCAGCACTGCCTCGGTGGCCTGCTTCACCGCCGCCACCACCGGCTCAGGTGCGCCGAAGGGGATCTCCACGGCGCCTAGATCAGCGATGGCGAGCTCCTCCAGATCGCGGTCGAGTTGGGGGCAGTAGCTCTCCAGGCCGCTGCTCACCTCGCGGATCGCGCCCGGCCCGAAGCGGGTGCCGGGGCGGAAGGAGGTGGTGCCGTCGTAGGGCACGCCGAACAGGCCCACCCGGCAGCCGGCGGGGTCGCGCTGGCTGCCCATGTAGATGGCGCCGTCGGTGTCGAATAGGTCGTTCATGCGTTCAGCTCGCGCTCGATGGCGGCGGGGATGGCGTCGAAGGCACCGCGCTGCCAGCGCGGGCTCCAGATCTCACAGCCACTGGCCACGGCCGCGGCGCGGGCGGGATCCGGCTGCAGATAGCGACGGCCGCCTGTGGCGGCGAACGTCCAGCTCCACCAGCCGCTCGGATACATCGGCACCCAGCCATACATGGGATCGGCGTGGCCGAACACCTCGCGGATCAGCTTCACCGTGTCGAGGTGCACCTGGCGAAAGGCCTCGGGGGATTCGCTCTGGGTGGCGAACACACCGCCGGGCTTAAGGATGCGGCGGCATTGCTCAAAGAAGGCCCGGTTGAACAGCCCCTCGGCCGGGCCAGCGGGATCGGAGCCGTCCACGATCACCACGTCGTAGCTGGCGTCGGCGGCGCCTGCGGCCCAGGCGATGCCGTCGCCCACGGTGAGGTGGAAGCGGGGATCACTCCAGCAGCCACCGCCGATGCTCGGCAGGTGCTGCTGGCTCCACTCCACCACCAGGCCGTCGATCTCCACCATGTCGAGGTGCTGCACGCCGGCGTGTCGCAGGCACTCGCGGGCGGTGCCGCCATCGCCGCCACCGATCACCAGCACCCGCTCGATGCTCGCCGCGCCGCAGAGGGCCGGATGCACGATCGCCTCGTGGTAGTGCCGCTCCTGCCGCTCAGCCGTCATCCAGCAGCCATCGAGCAGTAGGCCCTTGCCGTAGCGCTCGCTGTCGATGATCGTGACGCGCTGGAAGGGCGACTGCTCTTCGGCGATCACCTGGCCGGCCAGGCCGTAGCGCACGCCGTCGAAGATCTCGTCGATCCAGCCCATGGCTCAGGGATTGCAACCTCCAGCCTTGCGCATCGTCGGTGTGTCGTCCGTGACAGGCTCAGGCCATGGCCCCACCGCGCCCCAGCGACGACCTGCAGGTGACCCCGGCGGTGCGGATCCCGGCGGCGGAGCTGGCCTGGCGCTTTTCGCGCTCCTCCGGGCCCGGAGGCCAGAACGTGAACACCACCGATTCCCGCGTGGAGCTGGTGTTTGACCTGATGGCGTCCCGGGCGTTGCCGCCTGTGTTGCAGGCCCGTGCCCTGCGGCGGCTGGAGGACAAGCTCGTGGATGGGGCGATCGTGATCGCCGCCAGTGAACACCGCTCCCAGTGGCAAAACCGGGTGGCGGCCCAGCGGCGCTTGGTGGAGCTGCTGCAGGAGGCGCTCAAGCCACCACCACCGCCACGGCGGCCCACCAAGCCCACCCGGGGTTCCATGGAGCGGCGCTTGGCAGCCAAGAAACAGCGCAGTGCCATCAAGGGTCAGCGGCGCTCGCGTCCCCAGCTGCCGGAGGACTGAACTGTTTGTGCATGCCTACAGGAGTTTGTACAGATGTACAACCTCCTGTAGGCACCTGAACGGCAGCAGGCCTGCTGCCTCAGCTGCTCGGCGGGGCATTCGCTTCAGCCCGGATCTGGGCCTTGGCCTGCTGCCACAGGCCCTCAAGCTCGCCGATGCTGCGGCCCTGCAGCTCGCCGCCTAGGGCCGCCTCCACGCGGGAGAAGCGATCGAGGAAGCGGCGGTTGGTGCCGGCCAGGCCGGCCTCGGGGTCGAGACCGCACCAGCGGGCCACGTTCACCAGGGTGAACAGCACATCGCCCAGCTCCTCCTGGGCATGGGCCTGATCGCCGCTGGCCATGGCTTCCGCTACGGCCTCCTTGAGCTCGTCGAGCTCCTCGTGCACCTTCTCCCACACACCTGTGATGTCGTCCCATTCGAAGCCGGCCGCGGCGGCTTTCTTGGAGATGGTCATGGCGCCGGCCAGGGCGGGCTGGCCGCGCACCTTTACCGCCAGGCGATCGCTGAGGGGGCTGGCTGAGGGGGCATGGCTTTCGCCTTCGGCTCGCTCGGCCCGTTCCTGCTGCTCCTCGGCCTTGATTTCATCCCAGTGGGCCCGCACCGCCTCGCTGTCGGTCGCTTCAGCTTCGCCGAACACATGGGGGTGGCGGCGCACCAGCTTGGCGCTGAGCCCCTGGGCGATTTGCTCGAGATCAAACCGACCCTCCTCACTGGCGATCTGGGCGTGCAGCACCACCTGCAGCAGCAGGTCGCCCAGTTCTTCGGCTAGGTGCGCGTCGTTGCCATGGCGGATCGCATCGGCCACCTCGTGGGCCTCCTCCAGCACGTAGGGCACCAGGGAGGCGTGGGTCTGCTCGATGTCCCAGGGGCAGCCACCTTCGGGATCGCGCAGCTGGGCCACCACGGCGATTAGCTCGGCGAGGGCTGCCAGGGTTGGATCGGCACGGTTTGGATTGGCACGGCTTGGATCGGTCGGGGCGCTCATCGGACGCGGCCGCGTGGTCGGCGCCACCTTCGCAGGAGCCGCGGTGTTTTGGGCATGGGATCGCCGTCCTGGATTAGGTGCAGCCAGCTGCTGGCCTCCAGACCCACCAGCGCTGCCACCACCAGCGGGCGTTGGGTCTGCCAGAGGGTGCCGCACGCAGCCAGGAGCTGTTGCGGTGGCGGCCCCCCCAACGGTTGCAGCAGCAGGCAGATCGCCAGCAGCGTGGCCGCCAGGTAGATCAGGCGCCCGGCTGTGCCCAGCAGCGGGCTGTGGGACAGCAGCGAGCGGTGGCGCAGCAGGCGCCGGTACGGCCACCACAGCAGCCGCAGCGGCCCCCAGCGGCGGGTGGGGTTGGAGCGGGTGTCGAGGTCGGGGGAGAGCAGCAGACCGCCCAGCAGGAAGGCCCCTCCGGCGGCGGCAACACCGGCCAGCCCCAGCCAAGGCCACCACAGGGCTCCGAAGGGCAGCGCCAGGATCCAGGTGGCGCGGTCGTGGGTGCGGCCGCTGGCCATCGCTCAGGGCCCCGCTGCCGCCAGCTTCAGCACCCGTGCTGCGGGCGGGCCGACGGGCCGCAGTCGTTCGCCGCTGCCATCTCCGGCGCGCCAGCGCCGGTTGATCCAGTAGTACTGCTCGGCATAGCCCTGGATCCAGGGCTCCTGCCAGCGGGCCAGGGCGCCTATCTGGGCGGCGAGGGCCGCTGGGCCGTTGCCGGGCCACAGAGGTGCTCCGCAGATCAAGCGAAAACGGCCGTTGGCTTCGCGCACGTGGGCCACTGGGAACAAGGGGCAGCCCGACGTTTGGGATAGGGCCGCTGGCCCCTTGGCGAAGTTGGTGCGCAGCCCAAGGAAATCGGCCTGCAGCGCGCTGCGGCGGCTGTAGAGGTCGGTCATCATGACCAGGCTGCCGCCCTGGCGCAGGCTGCGCAGCATCGCCCGGGCATCGAACTGGGAGATCCACTCGCAGTGGCTGTTGGCGCTGCGGGCCTGGTTGAGCAGGCGGTCGCTGTAGGGGTTGCGGGCCGGCCGATAGATCACCGACAGGGTGTCGATGCGTTCACTCAGCCAGCGCAAGGCCAGATCCCAGCAGCCCAGGTGCAGGGAGCCGACGATCACCCCCTGGCCCTGCCGGTGCAGGCGGAACAGCTCCTCCAGTCCCTCCCCTTCCACCGTCAGTTGGGTGGAGTCGACCGGTCGGATGATCGATTCGAGACACGACAGGAAAAAGCTGTCGATCGACCGCTCAGCGATCTCTTGCCGCTGGCTGGTGCTGAGGTGTTCGCCGTAGACCCGCTCCAGGTTGCGGCAGGCCGTGGCCTGCCGTTTCGCCAGCCAGGGCCGGGCCAAGCGGTGGGCCCACCGCAAGCCGCTGAGCACCGTGGGGTGGGAGCGCCCCCGCAGCACCGCCAGGATCAGCCGCACACCGCTGGCCTCCAGCTGCCAGCGCAGCCTCTGCTGGATCGGGACAGGGCGAGGCTGGCGTCCGGCCATGAATTGGGGATCGAGCCAGGGATTCGGGTGTAGTTTGCCCTCTGCGCGCGATTAGCTCAGCGGTAGAGCGCCTGCCTTACAAGCAGGATGTCGCTGGTTCGAACCCGGCATCGCGCATTGCTCATTCGGCTACGCCCCCAGTCGACCATGAGCTCAGTCCGCCACGCCGGTGGTGGGGTCGCAGCGCTCGGCCAGCCAGGCCACGGGCACCATCACCAGCAACGACACGCTGCAGATCAGCCATTGCTCACGGCCCAGGGGCGCGGTGGCGAAGAACCGATTCATCCAACCCAGCTGGCTGAAGCCCAGCTGCAGCAGCACCGCCATGCCAATGCCCCCCAGCAGGATGGGGGTGCGGTGCCAGTTGCGGTACCAGTGGCGCCAGCTGAGCTTGCTCGCCTGGCTGATGCTCAAGAGATAGGCGATCTGGGCCAGCACCAGCGACTGGATCGCCATCGTCCGCGCCAGGGGCAAGCTACTGCCGTGGGAGCGGGCCCACAGGAACACCCCGAAGATGAAGCACCAGTAGAAGGCCGAAACCAGAACCACCTTGCGCACCAGCCCCCTGCTCAGCAGGGGCTGGGCAGGCGGCCGAGGCGGTTGCTGCATCAATCCTGGGGGCCGCGGTTCGAAGGCCAGTGGCACCGACAGGCTGAGGGAGCAGACCATGTTCAGCCAGAGCACCTGCAGGGCCGTGACCGGCAGCTCAAGCCCGAAAACCGCTCCCAACAGGATGGTCATTGAGGCGCTGCCATTCACCGGCAGCACGAAGGCGAGAGCCTTGCGCAGGTTCAGGTACACCGCCCGGCCCTCTTCTACGGCGGCCTCAATCGAGGCGAAGTTGTCGTCGGTGAGCAGCATGTCGGCGGCTTCCCGGGCCACTTCCGTGCCCCCCTGGCCCATGGCGATGCCGATGTCGGCCTGCTTGAGCGCTGGGGCGTCGTTGACGCCATCGCCGGTCATGGCCACGACCGCCCCATCAGCTTGCAGGGCTTTCACCAGCGACAGCTTCTGGGCCGGTGCCACCCGGGCGAAGACGTCGTTGTGGCGTGCGCAATCCACCAGGGCGTCGTCGGCCAGGGCAGCCAGGCTGCGGCCATCGATGGCTCTCACCGTCTCCCCCTCGCCCAGGCCGAGTTGCAGGGCAATCGAGCGGGCGGTTTCGAGGTGGTCGCCGGTGATCATCTTCACGGTGATGCCCGCGGCCTGGCAGGCGGCCACGGCTTCGATGGCTTCTGGACGCGGCGGGTCGAGCATCCCCTGCAGGCCGAGAAAATCCAACCCCTCCTCCAGCAGTCGTGGGTGCAGCTGGTGTTGGTTGGTGTCCGTGCTGCCGATGGCGAAGGCCAGCACCCGTTGGCCCCGCTTGGCCATGGCGGCCACCGCTGCGGTGATCGAGGTCCCGTCGAGGGGTTCGGGCTGGCCGGCGGCGCTGAGCTGGCGATTGCAGCGGGCGAGCACCGCTTCGACCGACCCCTTCATCAACAGCCGGTGGCTGCCATGCAGCGTGGCCATGTATTGCTGTTCCGATTCGAATGGAATCGCATCCCGTCGCGGGTGGGCATCGAGGGCCTGTTGGCGGTCGATGCCCACGTTCTGGGCAGCCTGCAGCAGGGCGGTTTCCGTGGGATCCCCCACCAGGCCCTCCCGTTGGCTTGGCCGGGCGTCGTTGCAGAGCAGGCCTGCCAGCAGGGTTTCGCGCAGGGCCACGTTGCTGGCCAGGGGATCGCTGGCCAGGGGATCGGTGTCGTCACCCTCGTCTGGGCTTCCATTGCCCGGCCACAGCGCTTCGAGGGGTACCAGTGCGCCGCCGGCGTAGATCTCCTGCACCGTCATCCGGTTCTGGGTGAGGGTGCCGGTTTTGTCGGAGCAGATCACTGTGGTGCTGCCGAGAGCTTCCACCGCCGGCAGTTTGCGGATGATCGCGTTGCGGCGGGCCATGCGGTTCACGCCGATGGCCAGGGTGATCGTCACGATCGCCGGGAGCTCCTCCGGAATCGCTCCCACCGCCAGGGCTACAGCCCCGTCAAACATTTCGGCCGCGTCGCGACCGCGCAGCAGCCCCACCAGGAAGGTGAGGCCAGCCAGCACCAGCACCAGCTTCAGCAGGGTGTGGCTGAACCGTCGGAACTTGCGCGTCAGCGGCGTGCTGAGGTTCACCTGCTGCTGCATCGAGCTGGAGATCTGCCCCACCTCGGTGGCTGCTCCGGTGGCCACCACCAGGCCCTGTCCCTGCCCGCTGGTGACGAAGCTGCCCGCATAGACCATGCCCAGGCGTTCAGCGAGGGCGGCGTCCCGCTCCACCGCCGTGGTGCCTTTGGTCGCTGGCCGCGATTCACCCGTGAGGCTGGATTCGTCAACCTTGAGGTTGCGCGTCTGGAGCAGGCGCAGGTCTGCCGGCACCTTGTTGCCCGCCTCCAGGCTCACCAGGTCGCCCGGCACCAGTTGTTCGGACGGCAGGCGCTGGCGCTGGCCGTCGCGGATCACCTCCACTTCGGTGCGCACCGAGCGGGCCAGGGCGGCAATCGCCGTTTCGGCTTTGCTTTCCTGCACGTAGCCGATCAAGGCGTTGATCAAGGTGACGCTCCAGATCACCAGCGCTTCGCCGGGTTCGTGCAGCAGCGCCTTGATCGCCCCCACCACCAACAACGTGTAGAGCAAGGGATCGTGGAATTGCCCCAGAAATCGCCGCCAGGCTGGGGTGCCGCCTCCCTCGCTGAAGGCGTTGGTTCCCCACAGTTTCCGGCGTTGCTCCGCTTCCGCGTGACTCAGGCCCCGGTCCAGGGGGGAGTCCAGGGCGGCGGCGACCTGGTCTCCCCGGAGGCTGTGGGCATCAACGGGCAGCTGGGGCATGGGCGCGCCTGGGGGGCGTCAGCCTTCGGGGAACAGCAGGCTGGCGAGTTCGTCGGCATCCACGTCATAGACGCGGGCGAGGCTGGTTTCGATGGCGCTGGTCACTTCGCCCGGCAGGAAGCGCATGGCGTTGAGGGCGTCGTCGGCGATCTCGTCGGTGAGCAGCTTCTCGTCGCCGCCCAGCTTCTCGTCGTTGATCACCGCCATCACCCAGCTCTGGTAGGCGTACACGAGATCGCCGAACTCCAGATCGGGGTCGTTGAAGTCGAGGGCCATGGATGCGGTCGGCACATGCCTGTGCAGTCTGCCCGCCGCTGAGCAGGATGGCAGGCATGAAGGCCACCAACCTGCAGGCAACGCTGTTCGATTTCGCCATCGGCGAGCTGGTGCGGCAGCACCGCGAGAGCTTCCAGCCGCTCTGGAGCACGGAGAGCTGGGCCAAGCTGATGATCTGGCTGTCGCTCAACTGCGGTTGCAGCGGCGACCGCGAGGGCCTGGAGGCCTTTGCGGCCGCCCTGGGCCCGGTGGTGACTGGTCGGATGCGGCGCCTGTTCTTTGAGCGAGCTCTGGAGGATCTGGATCTTCAGGTGATGGCCGACCCCGCTGAGCAGCAGGTGCTGGTGATGCCTTTAGGCCCGCCTGGGCCGTTGGATCCCGCCCGGGTGGCCCAGGCCCTGGAGCGGGTGGGCCTCCTGCCCGGGCTCGTGGCTGGGCCGGAGCGCTGGCAGGCGTTGGATGCCGTGGTGGCGATTCCCTGGCTCGCCCTCCCGCAGGAGTCCCCCTGATGGACCTGATCGCCCCCTACCGGAACGCCGGTTTCGAAGCCCTCGCCGATGGGGTGATGGCCTTCTTCGAGCGCCGGCCCGATCTGCAGCGCCCCGGTGTGGCCTTTGGCCCGGAGGACGCGGCCGGGGCCGGAGCAAGCGCTGAGCCGGCCAAGATCTCCACTGACATCAGCCTGGTGGCGATCGACCGCAGCGATCCCGAAGCCTTTGCCCTGGCCGAGGTGATCCTGCGCGGGGTGAATGCGGCCCTGGGCCAGTACCTCAAGGAGCGTCCCCTGTTTCGCGACTGCTGTCCGGAGCAGGAGTTGTTTGTGAATCCGATTTTCAACCTGCAACGCTATGCACCGGGGGAGGGCTTCAAGCGCTGGCACTGCGACTGGACGATCAGCGACGAGGCCACCGAACCGGTGCACCGGGTGCTGGCTTGGATCCTCTACTGCAACGACGTGCCCGAGGGCGGCACGGAGTTCCACTGGCAGGAGCACCACGAGGAGGCGGAGCGGGGCAAGCTCGTGATCTTTCCGGCGGGCCCCTCCCACATTCACCGCGGCCGCGTCAGCCACAGCCACACCAAAACGATCGCCACCGGCTGGATCAACGCCGGCAGCAGGGAGGACTACCTGCGTCGGCTGGCCAGCAGCTAGTGGTTGTCGACGTTGGGCCGGTGCTGCTCGGGCGGCCACACCATCGAATACTCCACCTGCTGGGGGAAGGGGATTTCGATGCCCTGCTGTTTGAAGGCACGCCATATCTCCAGGTTCACGGCGCTGGAGATCACGGGGGCCTCGATCGGGTTGGCGATCCAGAAGCGCAGCCCGTAGTTGATCGCAAAGTCGCCATAGCTGAGCAACAGGCCCTTCGGCGCCGGCTCCGCCAGCACAGTGTCCACTCCCAGGGCCGTGGCCTCCAGCAGGGCGATCACCTGATGGGGGTCGTGGTGGTAGGCGGCGCCCACATCCACCTGGCAGCGGCGCATGCGGTCGCTGGCGGTGTAGCTAGTGGTCGCCTCCGTGAAGAAGGTCTGGTTGGGAATCAGCAGTTCGGCGTTGTCGCGGTCGCGCCAGAGCAGGGTGGCCCGCAAACCCAGTTTGCGCACTTCGCAGTGGTCGTCATCGAGCAGAAGCACCTCTCCGGGGCGCACCGAGCCCTCGAACAGCAGCCAGAGGCCGCTGATGAAGTTGGAGAACACCTCCTTAATGCCGAAGCCAAGGCCCACCGACAGGCCGCCAGCCACGGCGATCAGGGCGGTGGTGTTGAGGCCCAGGTGCATCCCCACGCCCACCAGCCCCAAGCCCACAACGGTGTAACGCAGCATCAACTCCATGGCTTTACGGCTGCCATCGCTCAAGCCCACTGCTCGCTGCACCAGCCAGGCCATGCCCGCCGCCGGTGGCCCCGAGCCCACCAGCAATAGATAGGTGATCAGAGCTGCATTAAACAGCCTGCCCGCATCGACGGGCACCCCCAGCACGCTGCCCAGGGGGGCCACGGCTAGATCTCTGAGGCTGTCGAGGGTGCTGATCAGCATCGTGGCCGCCAGCAGCAGATAGGCGGGCCGCAGCAGGCGGCTATCCAATTGCCGCGCCATTGCCGCGCCGAGGCGGCGTTGCAGCAGCGGCTGCAGCAGGTTGAGGCCGTACCAGCCAAGCCAGAGCACGCCCAGCTGGCCGCTGAGTCCGTAGGGCAGCCTCAGCAGGGCCAGCAGCAGGCAGGTGGTGGCCAGCAGCCCGAGAGCCAGGGGGGTGTAGGCCTGAGGCCGGAGCCGGGGCAGCCAGTTGCGACGGGCCGCAAACCGCCGCAACACCATCAGCCCGATCGCCACAGCCAGTTGCAGCAGCACGACGGGCCGCTCCAGATAGCCCAGCCAGCCCAGCAACTCCAGCAACAGCTCTCTCATGGCCGGTTCCGCAGGATCGCCACCAGGCTCTGGCCTGCCTTGGTGGGCGGCACTTCGCCAAACACCAACGTGGTGAGCAGGGTCTGGATCTCGGCCACCCGGGGGTCATTGCTGTGAATCAGCTCCACCAGGGAGTTGGTCTGGCTGCCCTGCTGGGCCGAAGTCACCATGGCGCGAAGCGTCGCCGAGCTGCTCACCGGCACTCTCACGAAGCGGTTGGCCGGCAGCACCACCTGGGAGCCCAGGGTGAGATTCCTCTGGCTCAGGGGGTTCACGCTGAAGTGGCTGAAGGCCAGGGCCCGCTCGCGGCTGCTGCGGCTGGTGTTGGTGCCGAGGGCTAACACCCGCAGTTTGTTGATCGGACTGGCATCACCCCCCTCGCCGCGGGGCAGGGGCGCTACACCGAGCCCGTCCCCCAGGATTTTGCGCAACCGGGGTATGGCCGAACTGCGGCAGGGAAACCAGTCGAGCCGTCCCGCCTGGAATTCCCTCTCTGCCGAGGTCTGACTCGCGTAGAAGGTCACCCGCAGTTGGTTGTTGGCGTTCTGCAGCCAGGTGAGCCAGCGCTCGATTGCCTGCTGCTGGGCTCCGCTGGGCTGCCTGCCGGCTGCGGCTGTATCGATGGCGCCGACGGCGCCAAGGCTGCCGACCGTCCAGAAGAGGTTGTAGGCCTCCATGGAGAGGCCAACGGGATGGCCTTTGGCGCTGGTGTCGAGCAGCTGCTGCAGGGTGGTTGGAGCGGCGTCAAGTCGCCTGCGGTTGAAGCAGGCCAGCTGGGTCTGCACCAGCAATGGCAGCCCGGCCAGTTCTCCGGAGGAGTTGCGCAGCCGATCGAGCACCTGGGGATCGAACGGGTTGAGATCCACTTCAGTTCGCGGGAAGGGCGCGATCACACCTGCATCCAACAGCTGCACGGCCATGTCCCCGTTGATCAGCAGCAGATCGGGGCCCAGCCCGGCCCGGTTGCGGCGTTGGATCGCCCAGGCCAGTTGCTGTTCGGGGTAGAGGCTGACCTGAAATCGGGTGTTGGGGTAAAGCTGCCTGTAGCCAGCTTCTAAGTAACCCAGCCGCTGCCGGGTGTCGGCGAGCAGGTTGGCGTCGATCGTTTCATCGGGGTTCACCTCCACCCCGAGGTAAAGCACGTTGGGCAGCCCATCGCTTGCGCGGCAACCGATCAGCAGTAGTGAGGCCAGCACAGGTAGGCAGCGCCATGCCACGCGTCGTGTCGCCTGTGAGAGGGCCGGGGGATGAGGCATGGCCTTGTTCTGCGGACTCATCATCCCTGGCCTCGGCCCGTTTTGCGACCATGGCCCGAGTGCCCGTGCCTGCCGCCGTGACCGAGCTGTCTGCCCCAGCCCCAGAAGCGGCCCTGCCCAAGACCGTCGCAGCCGAAGGGCTGCCCAAGACCTACGACCCGGCCGGCACCGAGAGCCGCTGGCAGCAGGCCTGGGAGGGCAGCGGTGCCTTTCACCCCGATCCGGCGGCGCCGGGCGAGCCCTTTTCTGTCGTGATCCCGCCACCGAACGTGACCGGCAGCCTGCACATGGGCCATGCCTTCAACACGGCCCTGATCGACACGATCGTGCGCTTCCAGCGTCTGCGTGGCAAAAACGTGCTCTGCCTGCCAGGCACCGACCATGCCTCGATCGCCGTGCAGACGATCCTCGAGAAGCAGCTCAAGGCGGAGGGCAAACGCAAGGAAGACCTGGGCCGCGAGGCCTTCCTGGAGCAGGCCTGGGAGTGGAAGGCCCAGAGCGGCGGCACGATCGTGGGCCAGCTTCGGCGCCTGGGTTACTCGGTGGACTGGCAGCGCGAGCGCTTCACCCTCGATGCCGGTTGCAGCGCCGCGGTGATCGAGGCGTTCAACCGCCTGCATGAGCGGGGGCTGATCTACCGGGGCGAATACCTGGTGAACTGGTGCCCCGCCTCGGGCTCGGCGGTGAGCGACCTGGAGGTGGAGATGAAGGAGGTGGACGGCCACCTCTGGCACTTCCGCTATCCGCTCAGCAGCGGCGGAGGCTTCCTGGAGGTGGCCACCACTCGGCCGGAAACCCTGCTGGGTGATACGGCCGTGGCGGTGAACCCCAAGGACCCGCGCTACGCCGATCTGGTGGGCCAGACCCTCACCCTGCCGCTGGTGGGGCGTGAGATCCCGATCGTGGCCGACGACCACGTGGATGCGGAGTTCGGTACGGGGTGCGTGAAGGTGACCCCCGCCCACGACCCCAACGACTTCGCCATTGGCCAGCGACACGACCTACCGCTGATCACGGTGATGGCCAAGGACGGCTCAATGAATGAGGCCGCCGGCCGCTTCGCCGGGCTGGATCGCTTCGAGGCCCGCAAGGCCGTGGTGGCCGCCATGGAGGAGCAGGGCTTTTTGGTGAAGGTGGAGCCCTACCGCCACAGCGTGCCCTTTTCCGACCGCGGCAAGGTGCCGGTGGAGCCGCTGCTCTCCACCCAGTGGTTTGTGCGCACCGAGCCCCTGGCCGCCCGCTGCCGTGAGGCGCTGGAGAACGCCGATCCCCGCTTCGTGCCGGAGCGCTGGAGCAAGGTGTATCGCGACTGGCTCACCGACATCCGCGACTGGTGCATCTCCCGCCAGCTGTGGTGGGGCCACCGCATCCCGGCCTGGTTTGTGGTGAGCGAAACCGGCGGCGCCATCACCGACAGCACCCCCTATGTGGTGGCCCGCGATGAAGCGGAGGCCCGCGCCAAGGCGGAGGCCCAGTTTGCCGGTGGCGTGCACGCCCATCCGGTGGTGCTGGAGCAGGACCCCGACGCCCTCGACACCTGGTTTTCCAGCGGCCTCTGGCCCTTCTCCACCCTGGGCTGGCCCGATGCCGATGCTGCCGATCTGGAGCGCTGGTATCCCACCAGCGTGCTGGTGACGGGCTTCGACATCATCTTTTTCTGGGTGGCCCGGATGACGATGATGGCCGGCGCCTTTACGGGTCGGATGCCTTTTCGGGACGTGTACATCCACGGCCTGGTGCGCGATGAGCAGAACCGCAAGATGAGCAAATCGGCGGGCAACGGCATCGATCCGCTGCTGCTGATCGATCGCTACGGCGCCGATGCGCTGCGCTTCGCCCTGGTGCGCGAGGTGGCCGGTGCCGGCCAGGATATCCGCCTCGACTACGACCGCAAAACCGACACCTCCGCCACGGTGGAGGCCTCGCGCAACTTCGCCAACAAGCTCTGGAACGCCACCCGTTTTGCCCTAATGAACCTGGGCGGCGAGACGCCCGCTTCGCTGGGCGATCCCGATCCTGCAGCGCTGCAACTGGCCGACCGCTGGATCCTCTCGCGCCTGGCCCGCGTCAACCGTGAAACCGCCGAGCGCTACGAGGGCTACGGCCTGGGCGAGGCCGCCAAGGGGCTCTACGAGTTTGCCTGGAATGAGGTGTGCGACTGGTATCTGGAGCTGATCAAGCGTCGGTTGCAGGTGCCGGCAGATCTGGAAGGGGCTGCCCGCGAGGCGGCCCTGGCCGATCAGCGCACCGCCCGCCAGGTGTTGGCCAAGGTGTTGAACGCGCTGCTGGTGATGCTGCACCCGCTGATGCCGCACCTCAGCGAGGAGCTCTGGCATGGCCTCACCGGTGAGAGCGAGGCCACCTTCCTGGCCCTCCAACCCTGGCCGAGGCTGGATGCCGCTGCGCTCAACGACCAGCTGGAGGCGAGCTTCGCCGAGCTAATCGAGGCGATTCGGGTGGTGCGCAACTTGCGGGCCGTGGCGGGCCTCAAGCCGGCCCAGCCGGCGCCGGTGCAGTTCGTCACCGGCCGCGGCGCGCTGGCCCAGCTGTTGCAGGAGGCCACCGCCGATATCACCGCCCTGACCCGCGCCGAGAGCGTGGCTGTGCTCGATCCCGCCACCGCCGAGGCTGCCCGCGGGGGCGCTGCCGGTCAGCGGACCTTGGCCGGGGTGTGTGGCGAGCTCCAGGTGCTGCTGCCCATTGAGGGCCTGGTGGATCTCGATGCCCTGCGCGGCAGGCTGGAGAAGGATCTCGCCAAGGCCGAGAAGGAGATCGCCGGTCTGGCGGGCCGCCTGGCCAATCCCAACTTCGCTGGGAAGGCCCCACCGGAGGTGGTGGTGGAGTGCAAGGCCAACCTGGCGGAGGCCGAAGCCCAGGCGGAGCTGGCCAGGAAGCGACTGGCGGAGCTGGGCTGAATGCCTAGGATGTATGCGTACATCCAGCTCAGCTCTCTTGGGTTCCGCTATGGCCACCACCCGGCTGTTTCGCAATGGTCACTCCCAGGCCGTGCGTATCCCTGCAGAGCTGGCCTACGGGCGCAGTGATCTGGAGCTGGAGATCGAGAGGGTGGGCGATGAGCTTCGGATCCGGCCAGCCGGGCGTCCCATTCGCGGCGCCTTGGCCGCTCTCTCCCGGTTTTCAGCCGATTTCATGGCCGATGGCCGCGGCGATCAGGAGCAGGCCGATCGGGAGGCCCTGTGACCATTCGGCCCCTCTATCTGCTCGACACCAACATTTGTATCTATCTGATGAAGGATCAGCCGCCCCAGGTGGCTGATCGCTTCGCTGCCTGCCGGGTGGGGGAGGTGGTGATCTCGGCGATAACCGCAGCGGAGCTGGAGTTCGGCGTGGTGGCCTCCGGCGCGGAGGTGGATCGCAACCGCCAGGCCCTGGAACAGTTTCTGCTGGAGGTGCCGGTGCTGCCCTTCGATCGCCTGGCGGCCCGCGCCTACGGCCCTGTGCGCTGGGCGACGCGGCTACGCCGCCGCGATGCTCTCGACAAGCTGATCGCTGCCCATGCGCTTGCGCTGGAGGTGGTGCTGGTCACCAACAATCCCTCGGATTTCCAGGCCTACCCAGATCTGGCGATTGAAAACTGGGTGGACAGCTGATCAACCACATCCAGCAGCCACCAGAGCTACACGTGGGTATCGAGGAGCACCCTCACTGCAGGGCTGAGAAGACCTGAGCATCCAGCACCGAGTTCCCGGGTTCAGCATCGAACCAACCTGAGCTACGCAGGGCTATCAAGGGGGGTGATCCGCTGGCGGCACGCCGATGCGGCTGATTTGCACCTCTTCTCCCCCGGCTTCCACTTGCCGGATCAGCTCCAGACAGTGGGCGCGGAACTGGGTGACCGAAATGGCCATCAAATCAGCTTGATGGCCTTTTTGTGCCGTCACCAAGCGGCCGGCCTTGCACCAGCATGTGGGCGTGTTGCCTGACGCATCGCGCTGACCCCAGACCTCCTTCCGCCGGCGTGGCTGCCGCAGCTGCTTGAGGCGTTGCGCTCCCCCTGGGGGGCGCTGGCCTTCATCCCCCTCTATGCCCTTTGGGTGACCTTGCTGCTGCCGGGGGTGTGGGCCTCGATGCTGGCCGGAGCCCTGTACGGACCCTGGTGGGGCAGCCTGATTGTGTTTGTGGGGGCTTGCCTCGGGGCGGAGGCGGCCTTCCTGCTCGGCCGCACCTGGCTGCGCGACTGGGCCCGGCGGCGCCTGGCGGCGGTGCCCAAGCTGCAGGCGATTGAGCAAGCCGTGAGCCGGGAGGGTCTGAAGTTGGTGCTGCTCACCCGGCTTTCACCGGCATTTCCCTTCTCCCTGCTCAACTTCGCCTATGGGCTGAGCGAGGTGAGCTGGCGCGATTACTCGATCGGCCTGATCGCGATCCTGCCGGGCACGGTCCTGTTCTGCGGTCTGGGGGCCCTCGCCGGTGATGTGGCCCGATTCGGTGAGGTGCTCTCGGGCCAGGCCGATGCCGGCACCTGGACCCTGCGGGTTGTGGGGGTGCTGGCCACCCTGGCCTCGGTGTGGCTGGTGGGCCGGGCGGCGCAGCGGGCGCTTCAGGGGGGCGATCCACCCGCCTGATCCGGATCAGCCAGCCGCCAGTCGCGTAGGGCCGCAATCAACACAAACCAGGCCAGACGCAGCCGTGCCAGTACCCCATCGCGGGCGGCCAGCTCTGTGAACTTGGCGCGGCCACATTCGGTTTTGATCCAGCGGTGGATAGCGGAAGTGGCCATGGCAGCCAGCCTAGGAATGGCACCCGCACGCGGCCGGGGGTGGGGCTCAACCTCAGGCTGCGGCTGGCTCTGCCAGTAGGGCCAGCAGCCCCGCCTCATCCAGCACCGTCACCCCCAGGCTCTCGGCCTTGCTGAGCTTGCTGCCGGCCTCTTCGCCGGCCACCACGTAGCTGGTTTTCTTGCTCACCGAGCTGCTCACCTTGCCGCCGGCGGCTTCGATCAGGGCCTGGGCGGCGCTGCGGGTGAGGGTGGGCAGGGTGCCTGTGAGCACGAGGGTCTGCCCCGCCAGGGGCATGGGACCTGTCGTCCCGCTCGCTTCGGCGTCGAGCGGGGAGGCCAGGGAGAAGCCCTGCTGTTCCAGCTGTTCCAGCAGCGCCTGGTTAGCGGGGGTGGTGAACCACTGCTGCACGCTTTGGGCGATCTCGCCACCGATACCAAACACGGCCGTGATCAGGTCCGGTGAGCCGGGGTCAGCACTGGTGGCGGCGGCCAGCTCTGCGGCGCTGGGGAAGGCCTGGGCCAGGGCCTTGGCATTCACGTCGCCCACGTGGTGAATGCCCAGCCCATAGAGCTGGCGGTGCCAGGGCTGGGCCTTGGAGGCCGCCAGCGCTGCCACAAGGTTTTCGGCCGATTTGGCCCCCATGCGATCGAGGCTGGCCAGCAGCGCCGCATCGAGCCCGTAGAGATCGGCGATCGAGCGCACCAGGCCCCGATCCACCAGCTGCTCGATCAGCTTGCCCCCGAGGCCATCCACATCCAGGGCCCCCTTGCTCACCCAGTGGCGCAGGGCGCCGCGCAGGATCGCCGGGCAGCTGCTGTTCACGCAGCGGGTGGCGGCCTCTCCCTCCTCGCGCACCAGCTCTGCGCCGCATTCGGGGCACACGTGAGGCAGCTCCAGCCGCACGGCCCCTGCCGGCCGCAATTCGCTCAGCACCCGCACCACCTCGGGGATGATTTCGCCGGCCTTGCGCACCACGATCGTGTCGCCGGCATGCAGATCCAGCTCCGCCAGCCGGTCGGCGTTGTGCAGCGTGGCGCGGCTCACCGTGGTGCCGGCCAGCGGCACGGGTTCGAATTCGGCCACGGGGGTCACCACGCCGGTGCGGCCCACTTGGCAGGCCAGCCGTACCAATGTGCTGGGGGCCTCCTCGGCTGGGTATTTGAGCGCGATGGCCCAGCGGGGGGCCTTCTGGGTGAAGCCGGCTGCGTCCTGCAGGCGCAGGTCGTTGAGCTTCACCACCACGCCATCGGTGGCGTAGGGAAGCGCCTTGCGGCCCTCCTCCCACTGGGCGAAGAACCCCTCCACCGCCGCCAGATCGGGCAGCAGCGCCGCGTTGGGGTTCACCTTGAAGCCGGCAGCCTGCAGCCACCGCAGTGCCTCCCATTGGCTGGTGGGCCGCGGCGGATCACCGGGTCCGGGCCGCCAGTCGTCCGGCAGGTGCAGGGTGTAGGCGAAGAAATCCAGCCGCCGGGCGGACACCACCCGCGGATCGAGCTGGCGCAGGGTGCCGGCGCAGGCGTTGCGGGGGTTGGCAAACAGCGCTTCACCCCGCTGGGCCCGCTCGGCGTTGATGGCCGCGAAGGTGCCATCGGGGATCAGGGCCTCGCCGCGCACCTCCACCCAGGCTGGTGGGTGGTTCAGCTGCAGGCGGAGGGGCACGCTCTGGATCGTGCGCACGTTGGCAGTGATCTCCTCGCCCCGCTCGCCATCGCCCCGGGTGGCGGCTCGCACCAGCAGGCCCTGCGCATAGCTCAGCGCCAGGGCGTTGCCGTCGATCTTCAGCTCGCCAACCATGGCGAGATCGCCTGTGCGGTCGAGCACCTTCAGCAGCCGGCCATACCAGGCCTCCAGCTCGTCGAGTGAAAAGGCGTTGTCGAGGCTGAGCAGGCCAATGCGGTGGGCCACGCTGGTGAAGCCTTCCGCTGGGGCACCGCCCACCCGCTGGGTGGGGCTATCGGGGCTGATCAGCGCCGGCTGGGCCTGCTCAAGCTCCAGCAGCTCGCGGTAGAGCCGGTCGTAGACCGGATCCTCCATCTCGGGAGCATCCAGCACGTAGTAGGCGTGGGCGGCCCGGGTGAGCAGTCGCCGCAACTCCTCCGCCCGGGCCTGGTCAGACGTCACAGCGAGGGGCTCAGGCAGCAGCGAGCTTGGTGATGCGATCGACGCGCCACTGCTCCTCCACCTTCACGAAGGTGAAATCGAGCGGTAGTTCGTCGTTGCCGTCGCTCTTGAGCTTCACGGTGAGGATCAGCTGGCCATCGTCGAGCCGGGGCCGGCCGGATTTGAGGTTGCGGTATTTGTTGAGCTGCAGCCCTGCCAGGAAGCGGATGAACTGTTGCCGGTTCACATGGGAGCGGTAGTTCTTGGTGGTGAGCAGGTAGGCGCCATCGATCTGGCCGCTGGCCACCTGGGTGAAGAACTGCTTGATCAGGGGGTTGATGCCGCGGGCGCTGAGCACCAGCTTCACCGCCGTGACCGTCCAGTAGAGGAGCAGGGTCCCGGCCCCAGCCAGCAGGGCCTTGGTGCCGATGTCGCGGGTGAGACCCCAGTCCATCTCGAAATAAATTGCGTTGACTGGGCCAGAGTCTGACTGACTGCCAAGCCGGCATGCCCCTTGAGCCCCTGCTGCCGCTGTTTCACCGTCTGGATCGGGAGCACTTCGACGGTTCGCTGGCGCCCGCTGGCCAGCGGCTGGTGGAGCTCCGCTGGAGCGACGGCCGCATGCGCCGCACGGCCGGGATGTATCGCTTCGGTCGGCATGCCGATGGACGGCGCCTCTGCGAGATCGTGCTGTCGCGGCCCCTGCTCGACCCCCTGCCCCGTGCGGCCACCCTCAGCACCCTCTGCCACGAAATGATTCACGTTTGGGTGGATCGGGTGGTGGGCGCCCAGGAGGTGCACGGCCCCCAGTTCAGGGCCCGGATGGCCGCCATCAATGCGGCCCAGAGCGAGTTTCAGGTGAGCATCCGCCACCGCTATCCCCTGCCTGCCAGCACCACGCCGCCCCGCTGGTTGGCCTGCTGTCCCACCTGCGGCGTGCAAGCGCCCTACCGACGCCGGGTGAAGGGCCTGGCCTGCCGCTTGTGCTGCGAGCGGCTCCATGGCGGGCGCTGGCATGCCAGCTGCCTCTTGCACTTTGAGCAAGCGGCCTAGGGTCACGCCAGCTCGGCATCGCCATGGGCGTGTTCCTCTGGACCCTGGAATTTGGCGGGCTCACCATCGCCCTGGTTGGCCTGGGTCGCGAGCGCTGGTTGGCGGGCCGGCGCCGCTAGCTGGATCCCTAACCTGGACCCATGCCTGAGTTTTGGTCTGATCCGGTTGAGCAGCGTTTGGATCGGCTGGTGAGTGCGGGCCGGCAGCTGGTGGATGGGGTGTCCGGCGCCCGGCCCGGCTCCCGCTCGGGTGCGCGCTCGGCGACCCGCGGCGATGGGCGCCGTGCCCGGCTGGATGGTTTGGGTCGCTGGGTGGAAAACAAGCTCGATTGGATCCTCGAAGACGACGACGACTGGCGTGAGCCCTGGCAGGAGGCGAGGCCGGAACCCAGCGCACCTGTGCCCGCGCGTCGCCGCCCCCTCGATGCCATCTCCCGCCGCACCACGGCCGCCCAGCCAGCTGATCCCGCCGAGTGGCCCGACGACGAAACCTTCACGGTGCCCCGATGGCAGCGGCAAGCCTCCAGCGGCCGATCGGCATCCAGTGCCTCGCCCTCTGACGGCGGCCCTGCTGCCGGAGATGGCCCAACCCCTGGCCGTGCTCTGCCCCGCTCCACCCGGCGCCGCTGAACCGGCTGCCGTTCTGGCTGCCGGGCCGGGTCAGGTTTCCTCACTAGCCTTGCTTCAGATGCAGGGGATTGGATGGGCAGCCTTGTGGTGGTTGGGTTTCCCAAGGCCGAGGAGGCCGAGCAGGTGCGTCGGGAGCTGGTGGACATCCAGCGCGAGCAGCTGATCGCCCTCGAGGATGCGGTGGTGGTGGAGCACGACAGCGAGGGCCAGGTGCACCTGCGTCAGGCCATCAACATGACGGCGGCCGGTGCCCTGGGCGGCGGCTTCTGGGGCACTTTGGTGGGGCTGCTGTTCCTCAATCCGCTGCTGGGTGCTGCGGTGGGTGCGGGGGTGGGGGCGGCGTCGGGCTCCCTCTCCGACATCGGCATCAACGATGGCTTCATGCGGGAGTTGGGTGAGACCCTGCCCCGCGGCAGTGCGGCCCTGTGTTTGTTGGTGCGCGAAGCGACGCCGGATCGGGTGATCGAGCGCCTGCGCGCCCATGCTCCCCACGCCAAGCTGCTGCGCACCAACCTCAGCCACACCGACGAGGATCAGCTGCGCGATCTGCTGGAGCGGGCCCGCCTGCAGGCCGAGGCCCTGCGCTTGGGTTGAGCGTGTCGGCTGGGAGTGCGGGCTCCCACCTGAAAGCTGCAGCCCCGTTGCTGCAGTTCCAGGTTCACCGGCTGCACCAGCTCCTGGGGTAGGTCGCTCGCCATTTCTTCGGCGGAGGTGCTGATCGCTGGTGAGCCCTGCACCAGGGCCACCAGCAGGTCGGCCCACTGGCCCACCAAATGGTGCTCGGCCATGGGGCGTAGACCCTGCTGCTGCAGCAGGGGGCAGCAGCCCTGCGCATTCCAAACGGCGCTGGGGTTGGGGGACTGGGGATGGTGTTGGTAGGCCAGGCCTTGGCGCAGGGCGCTGGGGCTGGGGGCGCCGTTGCCCTGACGCAGGCCGGCCTCGCTGAGTAGCCGGCCGCAGTGCACGGCGGAAATGCCATAGATCCGGCCGAGGTCGGTCAGGCTCAACCAGTGGGCCTGCGCCGGGTTGGCAGCGGGCGGCGTGGGGGTGGTCATGGCCCGGTCTCCCGGCGCAAGTGGCCCAATGCTGGGCAGAGCATGACCGGCGTCAATCCGTCAAGCCCTTATTGCTGCAAGCCGTTACCAAGTTTGCAAACTGTTATGGCGTTCTGGTGCGGTTTGCAACGGGCCCCAGCCAGTGTTCCAGCTCTGGCGAGAACACCTCCCGGATCACGGTGAGTTCTTTCCCACCGCGGAAGAAGCGATAGTGGCGGCTCCAGAACGGCCCCGCCCGGCCGAAGCGCTCCTCCAGCCAGGGGGCGTCCACCTGGGCCAGCCCATCCACCTCCCGAAACAGTTCGGCCCGGTGGCTGGTGAGGCTGCGCCAGATCGGCTGCTCCCGCTCTTGCAGGTAGTCATCCGCCTGTTGTTGATTCCACCAGCTCTCAGCCCAGGCCAGGGTTCGGCTACCGCAGCGCAACCACACCTGACGCCGCAGCAGCGGCCCATCCAGTTCGGCGATCTCTGGAGGTGGCGGGGAGCTGGTGGGCAGCTGGGCGCCATCCGGATCCGGGGCCGCCGGCTCCGGCGCCATGGCAATCAACTCGATCTCCACCGGCTCGCCCGTGAGCGACTCCAGGTGTCGGGTGGGGCTGCCATCCCCCAACAAGAGCAGTCGCCACGGACCGCTCAGGCGTTGATCACCTGCGGCCGTGCTGCCATCGCTGAGGTTCAGCTGCCAGCGGGGATGGGGGGAAGGCAGAAGCCCCGCGTTGCCGCGACTGGTTTCCATTGGCTGATTCTGGCGGCGGGAGCCGGTCCGCTGTGCTGGCCCGGGTAGCGTTGGCACCCCTGGGTGCTGGCGGTGCTGGCGGATGTTGTCGTCACCAACCTGCACCGGCGCTTCACGGGCGTCTCAGCCACCGTGCAGGCGCTGGTGCCGTGGCAGCGGCATCAGCAGGAGCTGGTGGTGTGGGACTGGGGTCAGCTGGGCTTGGGGGGTGAGATCGGGTTCTGGTCGTTGCTGCGCTGGGGCTGGAGCCGGCCCCGTCTGGGTCGCTGGCGCATTTGGCACGCTCGCCGTGACATTGAAATTCTGATCGGCCTGCTGCTCCGTTCGCTGCTGCGGCAGCCCTGGCGAGTGGTGTTCACCTCGGCGGCACCGAAGCGCCCGGGTTGGTGGCTGCGCCAGCTGATCCGGCGTTGCGATGCGGTGATCGCCACTTCTCCGCGCTCGGCTGCGTTTCTGGAGCGTTGCGATGCGGTGATCTTTCACGGTGTGGACTGCGAGCAGTTCCATCCCGCCGCCGATCGGCAGGGCTTGTTGGCGGAAGTGGGCCTGGCGGATCAGCAGGTGATCGGTAGTTTCGGCCGCATCAGGCCCAGCAAGGGAACCGATCTGTTTGTTGATGCTTTGTTGACGGTGTTGCCCCGTTTCCCGGATTGGACTGCCGTCATCACAGGGCTTTGTCAGCAACATGATCTGCCTTATCTGGAGGCGATGCAGCAGCGGATTGCGGCTGCCGGCCTGCAGCAGCGCATTCATTTTGTGGGGGATCTTGAATCCGCCGATATTCGTCGCTGGTATCAGCGGTCCAGGATTTGCGTGGCGGCATCACGCCGTGAGGGTTTTGGCCTCACTCCGCTGGAAGCCATGGCGACCGGCTGTGTGCCGGTCACATCCGAGGCGGGAGCTTGGCCGTGGATTATTCAGCCGAATTTCGGAGCGATGTTTCAAACTGGATCGGCAAGCAGCCTTGCGAGCCAGCTTTCACAATTGCTAACAGACATGCAAAAATTGGATCGTCTAGCATCGGCATCTCGAGAAGTTGCTTGCCAGCACTATTCGGTTCAGCGAGAAGCAAGTCGGGTCAATCAAATATATTTTCAGCTCGCTACTAATTCCCTCTGAGTAACCTCTAAGCACTCGGCACTTCCAGGATGACTGCCCAACCTTCTATCAGCCTGATTATTTCAACCTACAACTCTGCTTCCTGGCTTGCCAAGGTTCTGGAAAGCGTCTTCGCTCAGTCTTGTGCAGACTTTGAGGTTGTTATTGCTGATGATGGCTCTAGGCCTGATACAGCAGAATTGTTGCAGGCCTATGCAGCACGAAGTCCCGTGCGGATCGTGCATGTTTGGCAACAAGATCAAGGATTTCAGAAGTGTCGAATCTTAAATAAGGCTATCGCGGTTTCGAAAGGCAACAGGTTGCTGTTTACAGATGGCGATTGTGTACTGCCGCCAGGCTTTGTTGCCTCTCACAAAGAGATGGCAAGACCAGGTCATTTTTTGACTGGTGCTTATTTCAAGTTGCCTGCAAGTCTGTCTGATCTTGTGACCGCCGAGGATATTCAGAATGCCGATGTATTTGGGATTTCATGGCTGTTGTCCCATGGGTTGACGCCGAGTACAAAATTGTTGAAACTAATTCTGCCTCGTCCGCTCACTAGGATTGCCAATCATCTGACGCCGACGAAGAAAACCTGGAACGGGCACAACTCTTCCTGTTTGCGCAGTGAGGCGATGATGGTGAATGGCTTCAATGAAGACATTCAGTATGGAGGACAGGATGTGGAATTTGGAACGCGCCTGAATCATGCTGGAATTCGTGGGCGTCATCTTCGCTTTTCGAGCATTCCATTACATTTATATCATGACCATTCTTATGTGACGCCGGGCATGCGAGAACGCAGTATGAATCAGCGGTTGGAAACGATCCGGCAGCGACGTGTTCGAGCTTTACGCGGACTTGATCAATGGCTGAATTCTGATGGCATCGTGCATCTTGATCCTTCAGATCGTTGTCAAGTGCTAAAGTGATATGGCTAAGGTCAAATCCTTCTGAAGTTGCTGCCTAAACTTCTCGACTAGGGCTTCTTTCTCAGCAATAAGATCTTTGGTTTCTTTTTTAATCAACTGATGTAGCGAAGATAATGCAGGTGTCTGCTGATTATTTGGAATTATTCCTGTGATTGCTTCCAGGTCGATCAATGGCTTTTGATGAGTCATGGCCAGTCCTATGGCGCCTGTTGTCTGCCCGCAATCTGAATAGTGCTTTAGTTTGAGATCAAGTAGGCAAGCTGAGCTTACGATCGCGTCAGCGAGGGCTCGATCTGAAACCTTTGAGTACCGTGTCATAGAAAGATCGAGGCATCCATCGAGCCAAAGTGGCAGAAGGCTTGGATACTTTACAAAGAATAGCCACTTGGGAGGTAATCCGCAGAGTCGCAATATCTTTTCGCGCCATGATTCAAGCTTGATCCGGCCGATAATTCGAATGATAATCCCCTGAGAACGCAGCCATTTCCGATTTGTATGCAAAGTAGCTAAGCTTGCATAGTGACGACGTTTTGAGCTGATTTCGCCAGCAACGACCATGCTGGTGCCTGCTGAGGAAGCCACTCCAGCGTCGTTGCTGGATGAATCGAGTAGCCCAATGGTAGGCATGATTAGCTCACTGCGAAATCGATTGGGAAACAGTTGCTTGCAGAAATTTGCTGTTTCCCTGCTTAGATAAATGGTTGACACTCTTTTGCATTCATCGGGATCAAGGCTTCCAACGAGTTGAGCAGCATCATCTTGTGGTTTGTGAATTACAATGTATATCAACTTGTTTTGTTTCAGGGCCCTTTTTACTATTGAAATCATTTCCTCGTGGCGTGAATAAGTATTGTTTGCTTGTCGCCTGGTCGAAGATGAAGGCGATGGAGGAACGGTTCCAATAAAGACAGCATCGGCCTTCATTATGGATGTAACTATTTCTTTTGCGTTGTGAGAAATGATGAGGCTCAGTTCTGTCTTGTTGAGGCGCGCTATCTCTTTCAATTGTTCAAAGCTATCGGCAGCAAATCTGCCGATAGCTTTTTGAATTCCTGTTGACGGAGAAATGACCAGGGTATTTATATTGAGCTCTATAGTGTGCTTGCAGAATGCGGCGAGAACTTCATGGTGAAAGGTCATGAACTCAATTGCAGCGACCGTTGGCGGAAGCATGAACTGATGAGCTGAATCACTTGAGTTCATTTTATGGAGCCTGCGCTGACTGGGTTCATTGTTCATTGAGCGATGCTCAAGCTCCAGCCTCACAATATCACTACTGTTGGTGATCGAGCAAAGAGCGTGTTTAGCTAGCCATCAACTTCGAGCAAAAAATGATGCTTAAGTGCTAGGGGCTGAGATCTTAGTCGCCCAATATAGCGATACAGCTGCGTTCTTAACTTGTGCAATGGCCTCATAATGAGGCCTAGTAATCGATATGCAACCATATGTCTGCTGATTGATCGGGCAATCTCGATGTTGATGGTGCTTGTTTGGCGCTGCAAGTTTGTGAAAGCCGAATGTTTTTGGGACTGTTTGGCCAAGCAAAGTGCTGACACTACTTCCGCTGCTGTTTGCACGATGTTGTGCTGGATGTCTGTTTCATAGGTCAATAGGTGTTCGTAATCAAGTGCCAGGCTAGGGGCCAGTGCTTGTTGATCTTGGATCTTTAATTTGTGGTAGCAGTTTGCTGCACTTATGCAAAGACTCACTCGCTGCAGTTTTCCTAGGGAAGGCACGGCTGCCTGCTGGGTCGTTGACCATAAACGAGTTTGCTTGGCGATTGCGTAGGATGCTGCTTGCCGATACTTGTCGTGCCTGCATAGATAGTCTTTGTAAAGAGTAAGATCCGGGTTGACATCTTTGGCCTTTCTGATCAGGGCTTCTAGGTAGATGAGGTGAGATACGTGGCAATTTATGCCTAAGGCTCCATTGATTGCTCGCTGCCGCACAAGCGCGTCAAAGTATTTGCTTAGGACGATAACTTTTGTATTGGCAGTAGCTTTGTGATGGATTGACTTATGGATCGCCCCATAGCGAGATGCTAAGCAGGGCATGTATTGAAAAGGTTGAAGATATTCATGGATGACGAGGCCTGTTTGCCGGTATATCTCTGAGCACAGTGCGGTGCTGCCGCTTCTCGGTGTCGAAATTAGGACGTATAGTTTTTTAAGTTCCCCGCTGTGAGGCTGGGGATTGTCATATGCCGCCGAGGCGAAGTCATGATCTTGGATTGGAGTTGTCAGATCCGAGGGGACGGCTAAATAACGCATGGTTAGAGCTTCTTTTTGCATCAATATTTCGGCTGGATCACTTCGCTGTTAACCTGATCAGGAATGGTCGGTGGGTCCTGAGTTTGTCTAGCAAAAGCTTGTCCAGCAAAGAGCCATCTGGAAACAGATTGATTCGCGGGTCGCTTTCCCAAATCAAAGCTATTCAATCTTACCTGGGACCTCTTGGAGGGGCATCGTCCCCTGCGCTCGATGCCCTGTTGTTTTTGGGTCTTATCGGTATCTACTATCCCGGATGGGGTCGTGTGATGGCTTGGATGGCCTGTGCCGCTGCCCTTCTTCGCTATTCAGAACTAAGTATTAATACCGTCTTGGTTCGGAATGTTGGGATCCTCCTTGCCTGCTTGCTGTTTGCTTCAGCGCTGTCGGCTAATCGACTTCTGTCTGCCTCGGCCGTTGTGGATATAGCTCTTGGTTTTTGTATGTTTTTGCCAGGCATGCTGTTTGGTCGGCAATTGCTGGTGAGGCCGTTTCAGGCAGTTCCTCTTTTGCTTGCCTGCCTATTCGCCGTCATTCATCTTGCATTTCCTGTATCATATCTTGGCCGTATCAGCTATGGATTTTTTGATAATCCAAATATTAATGGAAGGGGTTTAACATATGCCGCTATCTTGCTTGGCATCTTGATTTGTTCGTTTGCGCGATTTCCTTTGCAATCACGGATATCTCGCCTGCAGCGCTTCCTGCGAATTTCCTTATTTGCTATTTCCTTTGGCGGGGTTGCTTCATTGTTGATCGTGACAAACTACCGCGCTGGCTGGCTGGCAATCGGCTCCTTTCTCCTCGTTTCTTACCTCGTGCTAGGCCGAGCGATGCTTGCGCAGAAAATTATTTTCGCTAGTGCACTCTGTGGTGCAGTGACCGGCTTGGTCTTGTTTGTTGATGTTAAGGGTTTTGGTTATGGGAGTGTTGGGGAGCGCGTGCTGATGTGGACGTGCTCTGCTGAAAGCTGGATAAAAAGTTATTTTTGGTTCGGAGCCGGGTTTGATTCTTTTAAGAGCCTGCAGCTCTCCTGTTTGCCCGAAAGTGCTTTAGGTCTCCATTCTTTTCCGCATAATGTACTGATTGAGCTCTTGCTCTCGGGTGGGATTGTTGGGTCTGTCTGTGTTTTTATTTTTGTTGTCGTTCAGTTCTCGGCTTTAAGGCGTGAGGGCTGTCTTAAAAGCCCAGTAGCTGTGGCGGCACTTTGTGCGATTTTGGGTTTATTGGTTTCAAGTCAGTTCGGCATGAAATTTGCAAGTTTCACGTATGTGGGCTCAATCTCTGCATTGTTTGGTATCGCCTACTCCCAGCGTCTTGCTTCCAAGGCAGTTGGAGCCCAAGATTCAGTGGTGCGCTGTTGACCATCTTCTATCTGGCTTGGTTCTGTGCTGATTGGCTTTTGCCGGCGCTCTAAAAGCCACTGCTGATGCTCACCCTCCGCTGTTCCCCGCCCTTTTCGATCACAGCGCTGTCGCCACTGGCGGAGCGCAGGCGCCAGCCGCTGCTGCCGATACTCTCGCCCACGGCGGCGCTGGTGGAGCTGCTGCCGAGCTGGAAGATGGCTGATCCGCTCTGGCCGGGTACCTGCACCACTCCCACCAATTGGGGTGCACCGCCCCCGCTGCTGGCGGAGCTCGTGGCGGCTGGAGCGGGGCTGGTGATGCGGCTGTGTACCGGCACCTGGAGTACCTCGGCTGCAGGTGCGCTGCTCGCCGGCAGGGTGGCCAGTTCTTCCATCCAGGGTTCGCTGCCTCCCGGCGGCGGTGGCGGCAGGTCCCCATCCTGGGCGGACTGTTTCGGGGCTGCTGCCTGGGCAGCTTCGTCCGTTGCAGCCTGGCTGCCAGGCCCCATGGCGCGCAGCCGCTCGATCAAGAGCATGTTGCGCTCCTGGCGGATCGCTTGCTGGCTTTGGTTCCAGGCCCCCACCACAACCAGGGCCATGCCGGCCACCACCATCACCGTGATACTGGCTCCGGCCAGCAACAAACTCGGCTTGCGGCCCAGCTGGTCGATCCAACCTTGGGGTCGAGGGTTTGCTTGCGGGGCTGGGGCTGGCTTCGGTGGGGTCGTCAGATCCCCAGGCTCGATGGGGATGTCGGGGGCGTCGCAGACCTCCACGTCAATCGGTTGTCCCGGCTCAAACACCCGGTTGAGCATCTGCTCGGCCTTGAGCTCCCAGTAGGCCCGGGAGGTGGGGATACCGCGTACCGGACTCACCTGCTGCCGCTGCTTACGTGGAGGCGTTCAACGTACCGAGGCTTTTGGAGCTTGACGAGTCTTGGCGCTTGCGGATCTCCAGCCACAGCATCAGGGCGGTGATATCGGCCGGGCTAACGCCCGGCACCCGTGAGGCCTGGCCCAGGCTGCTCGGCTGGACGGCCGTGAGCTTCTCGCGGGCTTCCTTGGAGAGGGTACCGATGGCGGCGTAATCGACGCCGGCGGGGATCGGCCGGTGCGCCTGCTTTTTCACCTGGTCGATCTGCTGCTGCTGGCGGGCCAGGTAGCCGCTGTATTTGATGTCGATCTCGGCGCCTTCGCGCACATCGGCGGGCAGCGCGGCATCGGCCAGGCCGTGGCGCACCAGATCGCTGCTGTGGAAGCCAGGGCGGCGGAGCAGCTCTGCCAGGGTGATCGAGCCCTTGATGGTGGCGCCGGTTTCGGCCACCACGGCGGCGGCGGCTGGATCGCTGGCCTTGAGGCGCACGGTGTCGAGGCGGCGTTGCTCGGCGGTGATCGCCTCCTGCTTGGCGGTGTAGATCCCCCAGCGACGCGCATCGATCAGGCCCAGCTCCCGGCCCAGGGGGGTGAGGCGCCGGTCGGCGTTGTCGCCCCGCAGCACCAGCCGGTATTCGCTGCGGCTGGTGAGCACCCGGTAGGGCTCCCGCAGATCTTTGGTGATCAGGTCGTCAATCATGGTGCCGATGTAGCTGCCCTCCCGCGGGAAGTGCACCGCGCTCTGGCCGCGCACCTGCCGGGCCGCGTTGAGGCCCGCCACCAGCCCCTGGGCGGCGGCCTCCTCGTACCCGGTGGTGCCGTTGAGCTGGCCGGCGGCATAGAGCCCCGCCACCCGCTTGGTTTCCAGGCTGGCTTTGAGCTGGGTGGCGGGCAGGTAGTCGTAGTCGACGGCGTAGGCGGGCCGCAGCATCACGCACTGCTCCAGGCCCGGCAGGGTGCGCAGCAGCTCCAGCTGCAGCCGCTCCGGCAGGCCGGTGGAGAAGCCCTGCACGTAGATCTCGGGGGTGTCGCGGCCTTCGGGCTCCAGGAAGATCTGGTGACTTTCCTTGTCGGCGAAGCGCACGATCTTGTCTTCGATCGAGGGGCAGTAGCGGGGGCCCTTGCTGTCGATCACGCCGCCGTAGATCGGCGTGAGGTGCAGGTTGTCGCGGATCAGCTGGTGGGTGGCGGCGGTGGTGCGGGTGATGTGGCAGCTCATCGGCTCGCCGCTCACCCAGCTCGCGGGATCAAAGGAGAAGAAGCGATCGTGGGCATCGCTGGGCTGCTCTTCCAGTTGGTCGAGGGCGATGCTGCGCCGGTCCACCCGGGCGGGGGTGCCGGTCTTGAGGCGGCCCATCTGGAAGCCCAGGGCCTCGAGGGCTTCGGTGAGCCCCTCGGCCGGCTGTTCGCCGGCCCGGCCGGCGGGCATCGACTGGTGCCCCACCCAGATCTGGCCCCCCAGGAAGGTGCCGGTGGTGAGAATCACGGCCGGCGCGGCATAGACGCTGCCGAAGTAGGTGCGCACGCCACACACGTGGGCGTCCTCCACTTCCAGCCCCGTCACCATCGCCTCGCGCAGGGCCAGATTTGGGGTGTGCTGCAGCAGCTGCAGCATCTGGCGGGCGTACTGGCGCTTGTCGGTTTGGGCGCGCAGGGCCCACACGGCCGGGCCGCGGCTGGCGTTGAGCACCCGCTTCTGCAGGGCAGTGGCATCGGCGAGTCGGCCGATCACACCGCCGAGGGCATCCACCTCATGCACCAGCTGGCTCTTGGCCGGCCCGCCCACCGCAGGGTTGCAGGGCTGCCAGGCGATGCGATCGAGGTTCAGCGAAAACAGGGCCGTGTTCAGCCCCAGCCGCGCCGCGGTGAGGGCTGCTTCACAGCCGGCGTGGCCGCCGCCCACCACGATCACATCGAAGTGCTCAGTGGGTGTAGCGGTCATGGTCATGCCTTCTATTCAAACCCGGCGTTCGTGCCAGTGCCGCTAGTGCCAGTGGCGGCGTACTTCGTCGGCCAGGTAGCTCCAGAGTCGGGGATGCAGCGGGTGGCGCAGGATCGTGTGCTGGGGATGGCGCCAGGGGTGCAGCACCTCCTCGGGCTTGGGGCGGCCATGGAACTTGAGGATCCTGCTGGCCGCAAGCGCGCGCTGGGCCGCCTCGGGATCGCGCCGGGCCAGTTTGCGCAGGGCCTTGTAGGAGCTCACCAGACCTTCGGGCCAGTAGGTGAGGGCGGCTGGCGCGGTCTCGCCGAAAACGTGAAAGATGACGTTCTGGTCGCCAGGGAAGGCGATGTCGGCGTAACGCCCCTGCTGCCACGCGTCCCAGACCGTTTGGGTGTGGGCGTCGGGACGGCACCAGAGCACGCAGGAATTGAGGATCGGGTAGTTCCAGTCGCGCACGCCGATCACACTGGCGCTGCTGCTGCGGCCGATCGCGATCAGGGGCTCCAGGCTGGCGCGGATCACCAGGGTGCTGTCGAGAAACAGAAAGGGATCTGTGCCGGTGAGGGCCTGGTCGAACAGGCGCAGCTTGCCGAAAAAGCCCTGCAGGGAGCCGCCCTGCAGATCCCGCACCTCCAGCTGCTGGTGTGCGGCGCCGGGGGGCTCGAAGCGACCTGCTTCCGGACGATCGGTGTAAATGATGAAGCGATGGGCTTCCGGCAGGTGCCGGGCCACCATCGCGGCCAGCCGGCTCACCCACAGATCGGGGTAGCGGTGGCCGGTTTGCACCGTCAACACCGTGAGCGGCGCCTGGTCTGGCGACATGGATTAGGCAGCCAGGTTGCGGAACCGGGTGAACTGGGGCTCGAACAGCAGTTTCACCGTGCCCACCGGGCCGTTGCGGTGCTTGGTCACGATCACTTCGGTGATGCCCCGGTCGGGGGTTTCGGGGTTGTAGTACTCGTCGCGGTAGATCATCAGCACCAGGTCGGCGTCCTGCTCGATTGAGCCCGATTCGCGTAGATCGCTCAGCATCGGGCGCTTGTTGGTGCGCGATTCGACGCCGCGGCTGAGCTGGGAGAGGGCCATCACCGGCACGTTCAGCTCGCGGGCCATGCCCTTGAGGCCGCGGGTGATGCGCGAGAGCTCCTGCACCCGGTTGTCGGGGGTGGAGCCCTCCATCAGCTGCAGGTAGTCGATCACGATCAGGCCCAGCTCCTTGCCGGTTTCGGCCATCAGCCGGCGGCAGAGCGAGCGCATCTCCAGCACGCCGGAGTTGGGTTTGTCGTCGAGGAACAGGGGCAGCTGGCCCAGGCTGTTGATGCCCTGGCCGAGCAGGGGCCATTCCTCCTGCTGCAACCGACCGGTGCGCAGCCGGCCGCTCTCGATCCCCACCTCCATCGACAGCAGGCGGTAGGTGAGCTGCTCCTTGCTCATCTCCAGCGAGAACACGCACACCGGCAGGGCGTGGATCTGGGCGACGTTCTTGGCGATGTTGAGCACGATCGAGGTTTTGCCCATCGCCGGCCGGCCCGCCACGATGATCAGGTCGCTGCGCTGCAGTCCCTGGGTGATGGCATCGAGGTCGTAGAAGTTGCAGGGGATGCCGGCGACGGCGGTGCCCAGCGAGCGGCTCTCGATCTCGTTGAAGGTGCTGGTGAGGATCTCGGCGGTGGGGGTGAGGCCGGTGCTGGGTTTCTCCTGGCTGATGGCGAAGATCTTCTGTTCGGCCTCGTCGAGCACCTGCTCCATCGGCTTGCTCTGATCGAAGCCCAGGGCGATCACCTCGTTGCCGGAGCGGATCAGCTGGCGCCGCAGAAACTTGTCCATCACCAGGCGGGCCACCTGGTCGATCGAGGCGGTGGAGGTGATCCGCTCCACGAGCTCCACCAGCCGCCCCTGGCCGCCCACTTTCTCCAGGGCGCCGGTGTCGGCCAGCCAGGCGCACATGGCCGTCAGGTCGGTGGGCTTGCCCTGGCTGTGCAGCATCACCGCCGTGCGATAGATCTCGCGGTGGGCGGAGAGGTAGAAGGCCTCCGGCTGCAGCACGTCGGCCACGCGGCCGATGGCATCGGGATCGAGCAGGATCCCGCCGAGCACCGCCTCCTCGGCCTCCAGGTTCTGGGGGGGCACCGAGTCGGGCAGGGCCTCAAAGCGCGCCTCGGCATCGCCGTTGCGCCCGCCCTTGGGACTGCCGGCGCGCTCACGGCCGGGTGGGTTGAGGGGAACGCTCACCATCGGCTTTGGAGGGCAGGAACGCCGGGTTGTCCATCCTGCCGGGTTAGGCGTGGTTTGACCAGCGATTGGGCGCTGCAGCTGGGGTGGTCAACAAAAAGCCACCCCACGGGTGGAGTGGCTCGGACGCCGATGAGGCTGTGGGCGTCAGTGGCTGACCACTTCCAGGTTGATCTCGGCGTTGACCTCAGGGTGGAGCTTGACCTGCACCTTGTAGGCGCCGGTGCGGTGGATTTCCGGCACAAGGATGTCGCGGCGATCCACTTCTTTCTTGGTGGCGGCTTCGATGGCTTCGGCCACGTCGCCGTTGGTCACGGTGCCGAACAGCACGTCGTCGCCACCGGTTTGCTTCTTGACGGTGAAGCGGCCGATCGTGTCGAGGGCGGTGCGGAAGGCAACCGCTTCAGCTTTGAGGGCAGCCTGGCGCTCTGCTTCCTTGGCCCGGCGGGCCTCCACCTGGCGCAGCACTGCGGCGGTGACGGGCACGGCCTTGCCGGTGGGCACCAGGAAGTTGCGGGCATAACCCGGAGCCACTTCCACCAGATCCCCGTCTTTACCCAGGCTGAGAACGTCTGCGTTGAGGACCACTTGAACGCGTTTGGCCATGGGGATAACGACGGGTGTCTGAACTCGAGCCGATTGATCACCTTAGATCAGGGCGTGATCAGGCCCAGGCCGGGATAGGCCAAGCGGTAGCGGCGTGGGTCGCGGGTGAGCAGGGCGCAGCGCTCCACCAGGGCATGGGCGCCGATCAGGAAGTCGGGCAGCACAGCCGTCCGCTGGCCGCCCCGACTGCGGTAGTCGGCATGGGCCCGGGCCGCCAGAAAGGCGGCCTCGCGGGGGATGGGGCGGTACTGAAACAGCTCGGGCGGCAGCAGCCCATCGACCTCTTCAATGCGATCACAGGCGAAGGCGATTTCGCCGTACACGATCGGGTTGATCAGCACGCGACCGACATCGAGCCAGTGGCTGAGCTGGGCGCTGCTCCAGTCAGCCCAGATCGGATCGCCGGTAGCGATGTCGAGGATCACATTGGAGTCGGCAAACACCGCTGGACTCGGCGCGGGGTTCGGCCGGTTCAGGGTTCCTCGCCGCGGGTGAGGGCGAGGAGTTCATCGGTGCTGAGGCGGGTGCGCAGCCGCGCCCGCCTCAGCCGCTCGACCGCTGCCGTGCCCCGGCTGGGCGTGACGCTGACGCGCTGCAGCATCACCCGGCCGTTGTCCTCAACGAATTCCACCTCGGTGTGGGGCGTGAAGCCGCAGCGCTCGCGGATCGCTTGGGGAATGGTGACCTGCCCCTTGCTGGTGATCCGCATGGCTGCCCTGCGACCTGGAGATCGTTGGATTTGTAAGAATCTTACCGAGCACCCGGTGCGGCAGCAGCGGGCAGGCGCACCTGGTGGGCCAGGCCCAGGGCCCGCATCAGCCGGATGTGCTGCCAGGTGAGGTCGATCTGTCGGCCGAAGCCGTGGCGGGCTGAATGGGGATAGGCGTGGTGGTTGTTGTGCCAGCCCTCGCCGAAGGTGAGCGCCGCCACCCAGGGGTTGTTGCGGGAGCCGTCGCCACTGTCGTGGCTCACCTCACCCCAGAGGTGGGTGGCTGAATTCACCAGCCAGGTGCAGTGGTAGACGATCACCAGGCGGAGGGGGATGCCCCACAGCACCAGGCCCCAGCCGCCGGCGCCCGTCGCGGTGCCGATCCAGAAGAGCAGGGCGGCCAGCGGGATCTGTAGCAGCAGGAAGTTGTTGTTCAGCCAGCGGTAGTAGGGATCTTTGGCCAGGTCGCCGGTGAGGCGGGGCACCGCTCCCATGGCGGGGATGGGGGCAAACATCCAGCCCATGTGGCTCCACCAGAAGCCCTTGAGGCTGGTGTGGTGATCCACGTCCGTATCAGAAAACTTGTGGTGGTGCCGGTGCAGGCCCACCCAGTCGATCGGGCCGTGCTGGCAGCTGAGGGCGCCGCAGGTGGCGAAGAAGCGCTCCAGCCACTGGGGCACACGGAAGGCGCGGTGGCTGAGCAGCCGGTGGTAGCCGATGGTTACGCCCAGGCAGGCGGTGACCCAATAGAGCACCAGGAAGCTGGCCAGGGCCGGCACGCTCCAGAACTGGGGCAGCAGGGCCACCACCGCCAGCACGTGGATGACGGCCATGAAGCCGATGGTGACCCAGGGGGTGGTCTTAGACCCCTGACTGCTGACGGCTCCGCGATGGCGCGGCCGATGCAGGGCCTCCGCGCGTTGCTCGCCGCCCACGCCTTGGTTGATGAAGGCGGGCTTGCGGGTGGCAAGGCGCTGGGTAGCTGGTGCGGCGGGTCTGACTGGTGCGGCCATGCAGGACCGGCTCCGAATGAATCGCTAGAATCGTAGCAATACGGATCCTTATCGGGTGGGATATCGGGAAGAGCTCGCATCGGGTCGCGTTGCGTTCGCCCATCTGATCAAGGTGTGGCACGAGCGCAATGGCTGGTCGCACCGGGTGCTGCCGGCCCTGGCGGAGGCCCTCGATCTGGGCCGGGTCCACAACTCCCAGCTGTCGATGCTGCGCAATGGCAAGTTGGCATCCCCGGGGCCGGAGGTGTTCCTGGCCCTGGGCCAGATCAACCAGGTGCTGGCCGCTGAGGTGCGCGGCGGAGTGCTCGGCGAGCCGCTGCTGCAGCGCCTGGCAGACCACCCGGAGCTGGTGGCCGCCCTGGAGACCTCAGCCCTGCCCGTTCAGGATGAGGGGGCGCCGGTGCTGGGGCCGGGCGAGTTGCTGGAGGTGTTCGTGGGGCTGCGCCAGCCGCCGGTGGCCTTCGACCTGCGCATCGCCAGCGAGGAGGCGGTGCCGTTGAGTGCGGCCCTGTCCCAGTTGTTCACGGCGGGCCAGCCCTGGCGCCTCTGCCGCGATCAGCTGCTGGCGGCCTATCCGGTGGAGAAGCGCCAGCGGCGGGAGCGCTTTGCTGAGGTGATGGCCGGCCAGCGGGATTTTTCGGCCGCCGAGCTCGACAGCGAACTTCCCGATCTGCGCAGCACCCTGGCCCGGCTCGGGGCAATGGGCGAGCGGGATCTGGGTCCGGATCAGTTTCTGGAGTTGCTGCGTCAGCAGGCGCGGGCCATGGGCGTGGTCGGCGAGACCAGCCGCGACCAGCTGGATCTGGCGGCGGCGATCCGGCAGCAGTTGCGCGATCCGTCCTGCAGCCTGGTGGGAGGGGCTCCTCAGGACGGCCGGTAGCTGGCCACCCGCATCCGCTTGGCCCAGCCCAGGGCCCGCAGCAGTTTGATGTGCTGCCAGGTGATGTCGAATTCAAACCAGCGCAGGCCGTGGCGCGCCGAATGGGGGAAGGCGTGGTGGTTGTTGTGCCAGCCCTCGCCGAAGCTGAGGATCGCCACCCACCAGCAGTTGCGGGAGCGGTCGGGGCAGTCGAAGTTGCGGTAGCCGCAGAAGTGGGTGGCGGAATTCACCAGCCAGGTGACGTGATACACAACCACGAGCCGCAGCGGGATCGCCCAGAGCACCAGGCCCAGGCCGCCACCTTGCACCTGGGCGGCGTTGCCATACCAGTAGAGACCGGCGGCTAGGGGTAGCTGCAGAAGCAGAAACCAGCGGTCGAGCCAGCGGTAGAAGGGGTCGCGCTGTAGGTCGCCGGTGAGCCGCTGCACGTGCTGCAGGGCCGGGATCTCATGCAGCATCCAGGCGCTGTGGGCCCACCACAGGCCGCGGCCGGCGTCGTGGTGGTCGTTGGGTTGGTCGGAATACTTGTGGTGGTGGCGGTGCAGCCCCACCCACTCGATCGGTCCGCTCTGGCAGGCCAGAGCTCCCATCAGCACCAGCAGGCGCTCCAGCCATTGGGGGGCGCTGAAGCTGCGGTGGGTCACCAGCCGGTGCAGGCCCAGGGTCACACCAAGCACGGTTGTCCAATACAGAACAGCCAGCACCACCACTGCCTGCCAGCTCCAGAAGCGCGGCAGCAGGGCAAACACAGCCCCCACGTGCATCGCCAGCATGAAGCCGGTCGTGCCGGTCTTGAATTTGCGTTGCCGCGGCGGCAGGGGATCACGTGGGGAAACCAGCGACGCACGGATGCGGAGCTCGTCCTGACTGCTTGGGGCTGCGGGGGTTGGGGCCTCGACCTTCAGAACCTGGGCATTCAGGCCTGGCGCAGCACCGTTGGTGTCACGGTTGTGGCGGGCCGGATCAGTACTCAGAACCAACGCATTCTCCGGGTGATGCATGCCCGATAACGCCTTGGCAATGGCGCCGTGGGACAGCGGCGAGAAATCTAGCTGCGCAGTGCCCGGCAACATGGAGCCTGGCCGCATGGCAAGGGGATGACCGACTGGGCTGCAGAACGGGTGGCCGCTGCGGTTGCTGCCACCGCCGGCGTCGCCGCCCGCCACACCGATGCCGTGCAGCCGCGGCTGGCGCGGGTGCTGGAGGCCTTTGCCGCTGAGCGGCTGGGGGTGCAGCACTTTGCGTCGGTGAGCGGCTACGGCCATGGCGACCAGGGCCGGGAGGTGTTGGATCGGGTGGCGGCCCGGGTGCTGCAGGCGGAAGCCGCGGCGGTGCGACTCCAGTTCGTTAGCGGCACCCATGCGATCGCGGCGGCGCTGTTTGGCGTGTTGCGGCCCGGCGATCGGCTGCTGGCCCTCACTGGCCGCCCCTACGACACCCTTGAAGAAGTGATCGGCATCCGTGGCAGCGGCCAGGGATCCCTGGCGGAGTTCGGCATCACCTACGACGAACTGCCCCTCACCGCTGCGGGCCTTGTGGATGACGCCGGGCTCGAGGCAGCCCTGGCGCCGCCCACCCGCCTGGTGCTGATCCAGCGCAGCTGCGGCTACAGCTGGCGGCCGTCGCTGGCGGTGGCGGAGATCGGCAGGCTGTGCGCCCGGGTCAAGGCACTGCAGCCGGGCTGCTTGGTGTTTGTGGACAACTGCTATGGCGAGCTGGTCGAAGACCAGGAGCCCACGGCGGCGGGCGCCGATCTGATCGCCGGCTCCCTGATCAAAAATCTCGGCGGCACCATCGCCCCCACCGGCGGCTATGTGGCGGGCCGGGCCGAGCTGGTGGAGCAGGCCTGCTGCCGCCTCACTGCCCCGGGCATCGGCGGCGAGGGCGGCACCAGCTTCGATCTCAACCGCCTGTTGTTTCAGGGCTTGTTTCTGGCGCCCCAGATGGTGGCGGAGGCCCTGATCTGCAGTGAGCTGGTGGCCCAGGTGTTCAGCGATCTGGGCTATGCGGTGAACCCCCTGCCCGGTGCACCCCGCAGCGATGTGATCCAGGCGGTGCGGCTGGGCGATCCCGAGCGGCTCAAGGTGGTGTGTCGGGCCTTTCAGGCCGCCTCGCCGGTGGGCGCCTATCTCGACCCAGTGCCGGCGCCGATGCCTGGCTATGCCAGCGATCTGGTGATGGCCGGCGGCACCTTCATCGATGGCAGCACCAGTGAGTGGTCGGCCGATGCACCGCTGCGGGAGCCCTATGTGCTCTTTGCCCAGGGCGGTACCCACCGGGCTCATGCCCAGATCGCTCTGGAGCGCGCTGTTACAGCTTTGGCTGGAGCAGGGCTGTCTTGGACTCCGCCGAGATTCGATTGAGAATGCGATTTATTTTCTTGTTGATTCTGGCTTCGTTCAATTTGTTGCTCCAGCGGTGAACAGGGATCAAGGCTTTTTCTCCGTATCCGTCGATGCAGACGCACTCAGGCTTGCTCGACCTTGTCTCTGTATAGACAATATTGTTGGCATGGAGATCTCCGATCACTATGTGATTGGCAATGCAGCCGTCTCGAAAGTGTTGCAATGCTCTGACATGCTTGTTTCTGATTTTATTTTGCTTGATTAATTCCGCAATGGTAGGAGCAAGGTTGCCGTGGTTATCGGTTATTTTTTCGGCAAGCAGTCCAAGGCCCTCATCGGTTGGTAATAGCCCAATGACGTGTGCTATTGGCAGAGAAAATCCGCGTTTAGTATGATTCCGGCGACATTGAATAATGTACTCCTCTATTTCTCTGAGGGTCGAACTGTGGCAGCCATGAGATCTCAGTCTTTGCAGTAAATTTTTGTCCATAAACTGACCTTTTTGATCAGTTATTTCAGGCCTGATTGTCTTGAGGACTGCATTCGAGGGGTCGGGTAAAATTCGAATATTTCTCATTCGACCCTGCTTTGCAATTGCTAGGTCGCTGATGTCTAAAAATGCTAAAGCTTGCAGCATTGCTTTTGGCACGTGGAATGTTAGCCCTATGCGAAGTATTAATCTAGCCCAAAGGCTGCCGGCATTTCATGTTCTATGCGCTTCAGGCGCTTCGCTTTGTATTGGCTGAGCCCGGGCTTGTTCAGGCAAAGTAGTGTTAAGCCACGTTCCCAACCCTGTCCCCGCGATGGCGCTCAGCTATCCCGACGATCGCCGCTACGCCGACAGCCACGAAACCGTGTGCCCTGAGGGGGGGCGGCTGCGGCTGGGCCTGAGTGCCTTTGCCATCGATCAGCTCGGCGACATCGTGTTTGTGGAGCTTCCCGAGGTGGGCGCCAGCCTGCAGCAAGGCGTCAGCTTCGGCAGTGTCGAGTCGGTGAAGGCGGTGGAGGATCTGCTGGCGCCGGTGACCGGCGTTGTGGTGGCCCGCAACGAAGCGGTGTTGGCTAGTCCGGAGGAGTTGCAGAACGATCCCTACGGCGAGGGCTGGCTGCTGCTGCTCGAGCCCAGTGATCCCGACCAGCTCAATGGCTTGATGGATGCGGCCACCTATGCCGCCAAGCTGCAGGGAGCCTGATGGGAGGCGCGCTGGACGCAGATCTGTCCTTTGTGGGGCGCCACATCGGCCCCAGTGCTGAGGAGCTGCGGCGGATGCTGGCCGAGCTGGGCGCCGCCAGCCTCGAAGACCTCTCAACCCAGGTGGTGCCCGCCGATCTTCTGCTGCCCCCCGAGGCGGCGCTGCAGGGGCTGCCGCAGCCCTGCAGTGAGGCCCAGGCCCTGGCGGAGTTGGCCGCGATTGCTGGCGGCAACACTGTGCTGCGCTCCTTGATTGGCCAGGGCTACTACGCCACCGCCACGCCAGCGGTGATCCAGCGCCAGGTGTTCGAAAATCCCGCCTGGTACACCGCCTACACGCCCTACCAGGCCGAGATCGCCCAGGGGCGCCTTGAGGCCCTGCTCAACTTTCAAACCCTGATCAGCGAGCTCACCGGCTTGCCGATCGCCAATGCCTCCCTGCTGGATGAGGCCACGGCTGCTGCCGAAGCGATGGCGCTGGCGCTGGCGGTGGGACGCCGCAGCCAGGCGCGACGCTTCTGGGTGGATGCCGAGGTGTTTCCCCAAACCCTGGCGGTGCTGCAGACCCGGGCCGAGCCTCTAGGCCTCAGCCTGGAGTTGGTGGAGGCCGAGGCCGTGGCCCAGCAGCTGGCTGCCGGTGCCGCTGCGGCCGATGTGGTTCCCGAGGATGTCTTTGGCCTGCTGATCCAGCTGCCGGGCCGGCACGGTCGCCTCTGGGATCCCCAGCCCCTGTTGGGCGCCGCCGCTGAGCTGGGCGTGATCAGCGCGGTGGCGGTGGATCCCTTGGCCCAGGTGCTGCTGGCGCCGGTGGGCGAGCTGGGGGCCGACATCGCCATTGGCAGCACCCAGCGCCTGGGGGTGCCGATGGGGTTCGGTGGGCCCCATGCCGCGTTCTTCGCCACCCGCGAGGCCTACAAGCGCCAGATCCCCGGACGGTTGGTGGGTCGCTCCGTGGATGCCGAGGGCCGGCCCGCTTTGCGGTTGGCGCTGCAAACCCGCGAGCAGCACATCCGCCGCGACAAAGCCACCAGCAACATCTGCACCGCCCAGGTGTTGCTGGCGGTGATGGCGGGCTTCTATGCCGTGCACCACGGCCCTGAGGGGCTGGAGTTGATCGCCCGCCGCATCCAGGGGCTGCGCCAGGCCCTGGCCGCCGGGCTGGAAGCCCTGGGGCTGCCCTTGCTCGCGGGTGCTGGCTTCGACACGCTGTGGCTGCCGGTGCTGCCTGCCCAGGCCGAGGCGCTGGTGGCGGCCGCCCTAGCCGCCGGGTTCAACCTGCACCAAGCCGAAGGCGGAGTGGGCATCAGCCTCGATGAATACAGCAACGCCGAAGAGCTGGATCGGCTGCTCGCGGCGCTGGGTGCCGGCTCTGCTGCCGATCAGGCTCGGGTGGACTGGGCCCGGGAGCTGTGCAACAGCACGTTGCACAACCTTGAATTCGCAAACAGTCCTGTATCCGTCTCCGGCATCCCCCTCCGCCAGGGGCCCTGGCTGCAGCAGGAGCCCTTCCAGCGCTACCGCAGCGAAACCGAGCTTCTGCGCTACATCCAGCAGCTGGTGGCCCAGGATCTCTCCCTGGTGCACGGGATGATTCCCCTGGGCAGCTGCACCATGAAGCTCAACGCCGCCGCCGAGCTGGCGCCGGTGAGCTGGCCGGCCTTCAGCCAGCTGCACCCCCTGGCACCGTCTGATCAGACCGCCGGCTATCAGCACCTGGCGGCCGACCTGGAGCGCTGGCTCGCCGCGATCACCGGCTTTGCGGGTGTCTCGCTGCAGCCCAACGCCGGCTCCCAGGGGGAGTACGCCGGCCTGCTGGCGATCCGGGCCTGGCATCGCAGCCGCGGCGACGCCCATCGCACGGTGTGCCTGATCCCCACCAGCGCCCATGGCACCAACCCTGCCAGTGCGGTGATGGCCGGACTGCAGGTGGTGCCGGTGGCCTGCGATGAGCAGGGCAACATCGATCTGGCTGACCTGGAGACCAAGGCCGAGGTCCACGCCGAGCGCCTGGCGGCGTTGATGGTCACCTATCCCTCCACCCATGGGGTGTTTGAGCCGGCCATCCGCCGCATCTGCGAGCTGGTGCACGCCCGTGGCGGTCAGGTGTATCTGGATGGCGCCAATCTCAACGCCCAGGTGGGCCTGTGCAAGCCAGGCCTCTACGGGGCTGATGTGTGCCACCTCAACCTGCACAAGACCTTCTGCATTCCCCATGGCGGCGGCGGCCCGGGGGTGGGGCCGATTGCGGTGGCGGAGCATCTGGTGCCCTTCCTGCCCGGAGCTTCAGGCCAGAGCGGGGCTGCGGTGGGCCCGGTGGCGGCGGCACCGCTGGGCAGCGCCAGCATCCTGCCGATCAGCTGGATGTACATCCGCATGATGGGGGGTGCGGGGCTGCGCCAGGCCAGCCAAGTGGCGCTGCTGGCGGCCAACCTGATCGCCGATCGGCTCGAGCCCCACTTTCCGGTGCTCTACCGGGGTGTGGGGGGACGCGTCGCCCACGAGTGCATTCTCGATCTGCGGCCGCTCAAGCGCAGCTGTGGCCTGGAGGTCGACGATCTGGCCAAGCGCCTGATGGACTACGGCTTCCATGCCCCCACCGTGAGTTGGCCCGTGGCGGGCACGGTGATGGTGGAGCCCACCGAAAGTGAGTCGCTGGCTGAGCTCGATCGCTTCTGCGGGGCCATGGTGGCGATTCGCCTGGAGGCGGCAGCGATCGAGGCCGGTGCTGCCGATCCCCTCAACAACCCCCTCAAGCGGGCCCCCCACACCGTGGCCGCGGTGACCGCCGATCACTGGGACCGGCCTTATACGCGCCAGCAGGCGGCGTTTCCCGCTGGAGACGCCCAACGGCAGCGCAAGTTTTGGCCGGCGGTGGCCCGGATTGACAACGCCTTTGGCGATCGCCATCTGGTGTGCACCTGCCCATCAGTTGAGGAACTGGCCCAAGCGGTGCCAACGGCCACTGTTCCGTGATCCCGTTGTGCCTCACACTGTGACAACTTGACGCGGAGTTGGCTGGCGGGGTTGCCAATTTCCGCTTTGCCAACACAATCAGCGCCAGCGCCATTCATTTTGGGGATCATGAAGGGCAGTAACGACGGTTTTGGACCCGGAGGCGACGCGGGTTCGGGCGGGGGCCAGACCCTGAGGGTTGAAGGCACCAATGTGGTGCGGGTTCCGTTCGGTGTGCGCCATGCCCGGCGTGTTCGCCCCCAGCGTCCGGACCACTGGGCCACGCTGGTGCTGCCCTTCCAGGGTCACAGCGACCCCACGCCTCCGCCCCAGGCTGCTTAACTCAGCTCAGCCCAGGCGCCAATCGATCAGGGCTTTGACATCCTCCAGGGAGCTGGCCGGCGTCCGGAAGGGAAGCACGGGCATGGGGCTGCGCTCCGGTCGCACCAACCAGGTGAGATCGGGCTGGGGAATCAGCACAAAGCCCCGATAGCGCACCGCCACTCTCGCCCCCAGGGGGTGGTGACCGCTGGAGGTGCGGATCGTGGCTTGGCTGGTCATTCGGACTAATCGTGCTCCAGCCATTGGAGCGTCCTTGATGCGCAATCCCGGGTCTCTACCGATTGGTTTCCGTTTTGCCGTTACAGCTCGAAAGGGATCCGCTGTAGCCCCGCCAAGAGCTTGGTATGACTGACCCGGGCGGCGGCTTTCGTTAGGGGATTCAGATATGAAAAAGGGTTGTTTTAGTGTGCTGGGCTGCAACAAGTGCAGCCCAGTTGTGCATTATCAGGCCGCGAGGAGTTCCGGCTCGCGGTAGGGCACGAAGCTGGCCTTGCGGGCTCCGCAGATCGGGCAGCGCCAGTCGTCGGGGATGGCCTCAAACGGCGTGCCCGGGGCCAGGCCGGAATCGGGATCGCCCACGGCCGGGTCGTAGATCATCGAGCAGAGCTTGCAGATCCACTTGCCCGCCACTGGCTCGGCCGCTTCGCCGGCCACACCCTTGCCCTGCAGGGCTTCCAGGGCGACGCCGTAGCGCTCGGCGTGATGCTGCTCGATCGGCTCCAGCAGGCCGAAGTTTTTGGCGGCTGTGCGGAAGATGCCGGCGTGCTGCTTCGATTCATCGATCTGCCCGTCGAATTCCGCCTCGGCGCCGGAGTCGCGGTCGGCCCGGGCCTGGGCGGCGAATTCCGGGTACATGGTTGTGTACTCGTAGGTTTCGCCTTCGATCGCCAGCTCCAGGCAGCGGCTCAGCAGGGCCTGCTTCTGCGCGTCGGAGAGACTGGCGGGATCGTCGATCACCAGCTCGGGATGGAGCAGCCGGAAGTGGGCGAAGGCGTGCTCGGTTTCCTGGGCGGCGGTGTCGCGAAACAGCTTGGCCAGCTCAGCGTTGCCAACCTGCTTGGCCACCTCCGCGAAGAACAGGTATTTGCGGTTGGCCATGCTCTCGCCGCCGAAGGCGGCTTCGAGGTTGGCTTCGGTGCTGGGTTTGGAGAGGTCCATGGGCTGGGAGGGGTCCATTGGCTGGGAAGTGCTGCGGCTGAACCAGAGCGTAGCTTATCCGAAGTCGGAGCGACTATGAGTTAGGGCGTGTGGACGCGGGACGATGCGCCGCGGGTTGCGCTGGGCTGGCGTGAGGGGCTCAGTAGTTGGCGCCGCTGCGGCGTTGGTGCACGGCCGTTGTGCCGCTGCCATCCAGCACGCCGCCGTGGCTTGCCTGGGCGTAGAGCAGCCAGTGGTCGCCGCATTCCATCCGCTGCTGCACCGTGGCCTCGAGCCAGGCCAGGGCCTCCGGCAGGATCGGTTGGCCGCTGGGGCTCTCATCGAGCTCCAGGCCGGCGAAGCGGTCGGCCCCTGGCGCAAAGGGCTGCAAGAACTGCTTCATCGGCCCGGTTTCCCGGCCGGCGGCCAGCACGTTGAGGGCGAAGCGATCACCGATGTGAAGCAACGCCTCCACCGCCCGATCCTTGGCCACCGCCACGGTGAAGCCAGGCGGCGAGAAGCTGGCCTGGCTCACCCAGCTGGCCACCATGGCGCTGCTGAGGCGGCTGCTGCCTTCCCCTTTGCTGGTGGTGAGCACGCATAGGGATCCCACCACCCGGCCCAGGGCCTGCACGGCAGGGTTGCTGCGGCTCTCGCTGAGGCCGCCACTGGCGCTGCGCCGTTGGGCCTTGCGCTGATCGGCCAGCAGCTGGCGGCCTAGGGCGGTGCCGGTTTCCTCGATGGTTTTGAGGGTGACGGCATCAGGGCTGAATTTCACCTTGATCGGCTCGAAGGCAAAGCGGAAGCCGCCGTCGCGCAGCTTGCTCTCCAGCAGATCCAGGGCTTCGCCGCTCCAGCCGAAGCTGCCGAACACCCCCACCGGCTTGCTGCGGTCGCCCTCGGCTAAAACTGTGCCCAGGGCCGAGACGATCGGTGTGGGGGCATGGCCGCCGAGGGTGGGCGAGCCGATCAGGATCGCGTCGCAGGAGCGGATCGCCGCCAGCAGCTGCTCGGGCGGCGTGAATTCACAGTTGATGCTCTCCACCCGCACGCCGGTGCGACCCACGCCCTGGGCCAGGCCATCGGCGATGGCGGCGGTGTTGCCATAGGCGCTGGCAAACAGCAGCGCCACCGACAGCCGCGCCCGTTCCTGGGACGCCCCCCAGCGGTGGTAGTCGTTGAGCAGGCTGCGCCAGCTCTCGCTGATCGCTGGTCCGTGGCCGGGGGCGATCGTGCGGATGTCGAGCTCTTCGAGCCGTTCCACCACCGCGTCCACCTGCCTGGTCATCGGGGCCATCAGGCAGTCGTAGAAGTAGCGGCGGTCTTCCTCGCTGCTGCTGCGGTTGGCTTCAGCGAAGCTTTCGCTGCAGAGGTGGGCGGCAAAAAATTTGCCGCTCATCAGCAGGCCGCTGGTTTCTTCGAAGGCCATCAGCCCCCCGGGCCAGCGAGGGGTGGGCGTGGGGATCAGGCGCAGCACGTGGCCATCGCCCAGGGGGTGGTTGATCTCCTTCTTCACCACCTCGATCTGTGGCAGGGGCGGGATCGCCACCTGGGGGGCGTCGTTGTTGCCGCCGCTGCCTGCGGGTTTGGTGGGTTTCTGCTGGCTCCAGAGCTCCTCCAGCAGGCGGGCGCCGGCGTTGGAGCTCACCAGCAGTGTGTTCGGCCAGCGGGCCGCCAGCTGGTGCAGCAGGGCCACCCGGTTGGGGTTGACATCGCCCACCACCACCTTGAGTGGGGCATCGCTTGGCACCAGGGCGGCCAGCTCCGTCAGGAAGGGATCGGCGAACGAGGCGCCGGGGGGATGCACCAGCAGCGCCGCCGCCGGAAACAGGAAGCTGTTGGCTGTGGTGCCCCGCTCCAGGCCATACTCCACCTCAAAGCGCAGCCGCGTGGGGCTGAGGCCCTTGAGGCAAATCAGGCCAGGCTCGAGGGGCAGCTGGATGACGCGCCGGGCGCTGCTGGGGTCGGCCGAACTGTCCATCAGTAGTGGTTCCCCACTTTGCGGTGGTGCACGGCGGTGCTGGCCTCGGTGTCGGCCACGTTGCCCTGCTCCACTTCGGCGTAGATGATCCAGTGATCAGGCCCTTCCATCCGCTGCGCCACGCGGCAGCCCAGGTAGGCCAGGGCATCGCCCAGCACCGGGCCGCCGGCGGCGGCGCCTTCGAGGGTGGCCACGCCGGCAAAGCGGTCGGCACCGGGTGGGAAGCGCTTGAGGAAGTGGCGGAGCAACTCCTGGTGGTTGTCCTCCCGCAGGATGTTGAGCACGAAGCGGTCGCCCACCTGCAGCAGCGCTTCGATTGCGCGGTCTTTGGCCACGGCCACGGTGAGGCCGGGCGGTTCGAAGCTGGCTTGGCTCACCCAGCTGGCCACCATGGCCGAGCTGCGGCTGCCATCGGGTGTGTCCTGGCGGGCTGTCACCACATAGAGGCCACCGCTGAGCCGTCCGAGCGCCTTGTCGAGATCGCCATCGAGGGCCTTCATGGCGGCGATCGTTTTCGCCTTGGTGAGCAACTGGCCCAGGTCGGTGCCGGCTTCCTCGCAGCGTTGGTAATCCGTGCCGCCTGGCACCTGGCGGATGCGCAGCGGTTCAAAGGCGGTCTTCTGGCCGAGGCTGCGCAGCTGGTTGGCCACCGTGTCGATCGGCTCATCGTCGCCGCCGAAGGCGTCGTAGCTGCCCACCCACTGCTTCGGCTTGAGGGCGGCCAGTAGGGTGCCGATCGAGGCTTGCAGCTCGGCATCGGGGTTGGCGGGCCAGGTGGGCACCACCACGGCGTTGGCCTCGCCCACGAGGGCGCTGAGCTCCTGGGGGTCGGTGGCGCGCAGATCTACCAGCTGCACCTGGGCGCCGGCCTTGCCGATGCCGCGGGCGATCGCCTGGCTGAGGCGATCGCAGAAGCCGTATTGGCTCAGATAGCAGACGGCGGCATAGGCCTCGGTGCTGCTGCGGCCTTCACTCCAGCTGCGGTAGTCGTTCAGCCATAGGCCCAGGTGGTGGCGCAGCAGGGGCCCATGGCCCACCGCCACGGTGGTGATTGCCGGCAGGGCATCCATGCGCTTCATCGCCTGCAGCACGCTGCGTGCGTTGGGGCCCATCAGGCAGTCGTAGTAGAAGCGGAAATCGGGCGCGATCGCCCCCGGATCCTCATCGAAGACGTCGTCGGAGCAGTAGTGCAGGCCGAAGGCATCGCAGGTGTAGAGGATGCCGGTGCCGTGGTCGAACGAGAAGATCGTGTCGGGCCAGTGCAGATTCGGCGCGCTCAGAAACTCGAAGCGGTGCGCCACGCCACTCACGGGGTTGGTGCCCAGATCCAGCTCTTCGCCGCTCTTCACCGCCCGACTCCTGAAGGGCCGGTGCACCTGATCCTCCAGAAACTGGATTGCCACCTTCGAGGCGATGATCTCGATCTCGGGATTCAGATCGAGCAGGTGGCCGATCAGGCCGGAGTGATCCGGCTCGGTGTGGGACACGATCAGATGATCGATGGCCTGGGGATCGATCTGCTCCTGCAGCAGCGGCAGCCAGCTGCTTTGGAATTTGAGGTGGCTGGTGTCGATCAGGGCAGTGCGCTCGCCTCGCACCAGAAAGCTGTTGTAGGTGGTGCCGTTGCGCAGGCCGAATTCGATGTCGAAGCGGCTGCGGTCCCAGTCGAGCGAGCGGATCGTGCTGGTGTCGGGCCCGATCGCCTCGCACTGCAGGGTGAGCCGGGGTTCGGCTGCGACGGCACCAGCCATGGATCCATCCGCAAGTGGGGCGACTGTAGGAAGGCTCCCCGTCGCTGGGGGCACTGGGGTCGCTGTGCGGCACTGTGATGGGCACAAAAAAAGGCCCGGCAGGGGGCCGGGCCTGGGGTCTCGTGTCTCCTGCCAGTGGTCGGGCCCATGCCCATTCAGCCTTCGACCTGCACCTGCACGGTGGTCTGGTTTTGCGCCTTTGGGGCCGTGACGGTGAGCATGCCGTCGCGGTAGTGGGCTTCGAGCCCATCGCGGTTGATGCCGCCGGGGAAGCGGAAGCTGCGGCTCCAGGTGCCGTAGGAGATCTCGCTGATCAGGGGGGCCGGCTGGGCCTGCTCTGGCTCGCTCTGGGTGGGCTGGCGCCGTTCGGCGCTGATCACCAGGGTGCGGTCGGTGGCCTTGACGTCGATCGAGGCCTTGTCGACTCCCGGCAGTTCCAGGGTGATGGTGTAGGCCTCGGGGCCGTCGTGCACCTCCGCGGCGGGCACCCGTGCGGCCTTCTGCAGCTCGGCGTTGTTGAGCTGACGCTCAAGCGTCTTGAACAGATCGGCTTCGAGCAGGTCGCTGCGGAGCAGATCGAAGGGGGATTGGCGAATGGTGAGCATCGGAGGTTCTCCGGAACACCGCCAATGTGCTGCGGCTGCCCGGGCGCCAACAGGGTGCAGACCGACCTGCCAGGTACGGCCCTCACGGCCCTGTTCGGTTGGCACCACGGGTTGGTGCGGGCAACCGGCAACCCTCTAGGTGCCACCAGCTAGGTGCCACCAGCGGCTGAAGCGGGCGGCCTGGCCGCAGGGCAGGCCTGCCTCGTCGCGCAGGGTCCAGAGCCGGGCCCCGTCGATCTGGAAGCGGCGGCCGCGGCTGTCGATGCGGATGCCGCTGTAGCCGCTGAGGGCGTGCTGGGCCTGGGCCGCCACCAGGGCCTGGCTGCGGCTGGCTCGCTCGGCCGGTTCAGCGGTGAGTCGCGACGGCATCCCCACCATCGCGTTCCAGGGGCGCTGCCACAGCCTCAGGGCGGCGCGGTTGGAGTAGATCAGCCGGGGGCCGGGATCGGTGGCGGGGTCGGCGCCGTTGTGGGCCAGCACCACCACTTCGGAGGCGAACAACTCCTGCGCGGCCTGCCGGGATGAGGCGTCGGCCGCCAGCCCGGCGATCAGGGGCGTGCCGAAGGCCTGCTGGTGGCTAGACAGCAGCAGGCAGGCCAGGGCCTGGGTCTGGGGGCTCAGCCATGGGGGTGATTCCAGGGATTCAGGCGTCATCACCGTTGACGGGGCCCATCGCCTTGGCCATCGCCAGGGCAGCGATCTGCTGGCCGTGGGCCTTGAGGTGCTCCAGGAAGTGGAGATTGGCCTCGGGGAAGCGGGGCTCCTCAGCCAGGGGCAGGGGCCCGGCGGCATCGAGGCCCGTGTCACCTTCGAGGGCCGGGGTGATCACGACCAGATCCGAATCGAGGGCTGCGCCGTAACGCCACCAGCGGCTCGGGTCCTTGATGGCGGGATGCACCGGGTGCGGAGCGGCCTCGGCGACCGGCTGCGAGCCCTTGGCTGCTGCAGCCTGCCTGGCCTGTTTCGCCAACGCCTTGCGCCGCCGCTTGGCCAGGTCGGCCAGCAGCTGGGCCCGGGTGCGGCCGCGCATCTGGAACAGCACGAAGGGGTCTTCGCTGAAGCGATCGCCCATCAGGTAGTAGACGGCGCTGACGTGCTTGCAGGGGTTGGCCTTGTCGGGGCAGCTGCACTCGCTGCGCACCTCCTGCAACTTGAATGGGAACAGGCGCTTGCCGCTGGCGGCGAAGGCGCGCTCGATGTCCTGGGGCATGACGCCGGCCAGTAACTGGGCCGACCACCGGGCCTTCTGGGTGAGGGCGTCGAGCACGTAGCCCCAGTCGTCGTCGTTGAGCACGTCGAGCCAGAGCTTCACCTTGTAGGGCTCCTCGCCCGTGCCCTGCACCCGGGCATGCACCCGCCGGCCCTCGAAGCGGATCGAGGTGACATTGCCGGAGCGGGCGTATTCCCAGGCGCGCTCCAGCCGCTTCTTGTAGCGGTAGGAGTTGATCAGCTCCATCCACTGTTCCACCCACCAGGGCTGCTGGGCCAGGCCCTGGTCGCCCAGTTGGGTGGCGATGGCGCCGCTGGCGTAGGGGCTCGGGGTGAGGGTCATGGGAAGGGGATGCCGGCGCGGCGGATCTCGGGCTGCGCGGTTTTGCCGTGAAGAGCGTTTTGGGTTTGTGCAACAGCCTGTTTCACAGACGTCAAGAGATTGTTTGGCACGATCTGCTCTCTTCCAGCTTGGCGCTGAACAGATCGTGCAGCTGTTGCAGGCCAGCCAGGTGAAGCTGCCATCGCCTCAATCCTCCTCACTGAGGCTCACCAGGTCTTTGAGCTGGCCCACATCGAGGCCGCCGAGCCAGTCTTCGCCGGAGCCGACGATCTCCTCGGCCAGCTTCGACTTCTCCTGGATCATGCGGTCGATCTTTTCCTCCACAGAGCCGCTGGTGATGAACTTGTGCACCAGCACCCGGTTCTGCTGGCCGATGCGGTAGGCGCGGTCGGTGGCCTGGTTTTCCACGGCCGGGTTCCACCAGCGGTCGATGTGGAACACGTGGCTGGCGCGGGTGAGGTTGAGGCCGACGCCGCCGGCTTTGAGTGACAGCAAAAACAGCTGGGGGCCGCGGGGGTCGTCCTGAAAGCGGTCGACCATGGCCTGGCGCTCGGTTTTGCTGGTGCTGCCATAGAGGAACGGCACCTCCTGGCGCCACTTGCGTTGCAGGTGGGCCTGGAGCAGCAGGCCCCATTCGGCGAACTGGGTGAACAGCAGCGCCCTGTCGCCCGCTTCGATCACCTCCTCGAGGATCTCTTCGAGCCGCTGCAGCTTGGCGCTGCGGCTGCTGAAGCTGCCGTTGCCGGCGGCGAGCACGGCGTCGGCGTCTTCCTTGAGCGCCAGGGCTGGGTGGTTGCAGATCTGCTTGAGCTTGGTGAGCAGGGCCAGCACCTGGCCGTGCTTTTGGCCCAGGGGCGCGCGGGCGATGGCGTCGAGGCTCTCGTCGACGGTGCGGTTGTAGAGCTTCTTCTGCTCGGGGGCCAGGCCCACCCACTCGTGCAGCTCCACCTTCTCCGGCAGGTCGGAAATGATCGACTTGTCGGTTTTGAGGCGCCGCAGGATGAAGGGCCCGACGCGGGCTTTGAGGTCGCGCATCGAGGCCATGTCGCCGTAGCGCTCGATCGGCAGCCGGTAGCGCTGGCGGAAGAAGGGCTCGTCGCCCAGCACCTTGGGGTTGAGAAAGTCCATCAGCGCCCACAGTTCGCTGACGCGGTTTTCCACCGGCGTGCCGGTCAGCGCGATCCGGAAGCGGCTGCCGCCTTTGCTGAGCCGGCCGGGGCGCGCCAGGTCGCGGGCCGCCTGGCTCTGTTTGGCGCTGGGGTTCTTGATCGCCTGGGCTTCGTCGATCACCATCCCCTGCCAGTCGACGCTCTCCAGCAGTTCGCTGTCGCGCTGCAGCAGGCCATAGCTGGTGAGCACCAGATCGACTCCCTTGAGGGCTTTTTTGAGGGCTTCGGGGCTGGACGGACGGCGCGGGCCGTAGTGCTCCCGCACCGAGAGCTCCGGCGTGAAGCCATGGGCCTCCCGCTTCCAGTTGGTGAGCACCGAGGTGGGCGCCACCAGCAGCACCGGCCGCTTCAGTTCCTCTTCGGCCTTGAGGTGTTGCAGGAAGGCCAGCAGCTGGATCGTTTTGCCCAGGCCCATGTCGTCGGCCAGGCAGGCGCCTTGATCGAAGCGGTGCAGGAAGGCCAGCCAGCCCAGGCCCCGCTCCTGGTAGGGCCGCAGCTGGCCGGAGAAGCCCGGCGGTGCGGGCAGGGGATCGGGGGCCTTCTGCTGGTGGTACTGCTCCAGCACCGCCTGCAGCCGCGGACCGGCGTCGAAGCGGTGCACCGGCAGCCGGTGGAAGGTGTCGCCGTCGCTGGCGGTGAGCCGCAGGGCATCGTCGAGGCTGAGGCCTGGATCGGCGCCGCAGAACCGCTCGGCGTTGCGCAGGTCGGCGGGGCGCAGCTCGATCCAGGCGCCCTTGTGCTGCACCAGCGGGCTGCGCTTGGCCTGCAGGCGCTCCAGATCGCGCAGGGTGAGGGTGACGCCGCCGATCATGAATTCCCAGCTGAAGCTGAGCGATTCGCCCAAGGTGAAGCCGCGCGATTTCTCCGGCAGCTCGGCCGTGATCGCCAGGCCCAGCCGGCTCGCCAGGCCGCCGGAGAGGCTGGCGGGTAGCACCACGCCCACGCCCACGTCCCGCAGCTGGGACGCGCCGGTGCGCACCAGCACGAAGGCCTCGGCCGGGGTGAGCTGCATCGCCTCGGGGGTGGCCGAATCCAGGCCCCGCTGGATTGGTTCAAACACGGTTAGTGCCCGGCCCATGCCCTCCAGCAGCAGCTCGCTGGGCTGGGGCACGGCGATCTCGCCCATCTGCAGGCCCCGATCGCCGGCAGCCCACACGGCGGCCGCCGGCACCCGCAGGCTCGGGTCGGCCTCGGCCTGCAAGCCGAAGCGCAGCTCCCAGAGCTCCTCGCCTTCGGCGGGGGTGAACAGCTCCAGGCAGGTGCGGGCCGGCTCCACCTTGCCCGCCACGCCCTCGCGCCAGTGGTGGGTGGCGATGCTGAGGCGCTCCAGCTCCTCCTCGCCCAGGTTGAGGCTGCCGTCGCCCTTGCCCAGGGCCTTCTGCCAGGCTGCCAGCAGCGGATCGAGGCCTTCCGCGCTGGGGCTGAAGGCCGCCCGCAGCTGGCCATCCAGCAGCGCCTCCAGCAGGCTGGCCACCCGCAGCCGGCCGCTGCCGGGGCGCCGGCAGGCCAGGGCCGGGTCGCCCAGCGGTCCGGCGGCCAGGGCGCAGGTGGCCACCTGGGGCAGGCCGCTGGCCAGGTCTTCCAGGCGGCGGCGGTCGTCTTCCCGGTTGAGCAGTGGCAGCCAGCGGGCTTTGCCTTCGTCGATCTGCGGCAGCCAGCGGCCCCGGGCAATCAGGCTCAGGGCCCAGCGCTGCAGGTGGCTCCACCAGCGCAGCTCATCGGCCATTTCCGGGTGTTCGCCGGCCAGGGGGAGCTGGCTCAGCCATTCGCCCGCATTGGCCGAATCCAGGGCCCAGCCCTCCACCTGCCAGGGCCACCACTCCAGCTGCTTCGGGATCGGTTCACCGGCCTGGAGCGGCAGGCCGCTCCAGCTGCTGGCGCTGGTGCGGCGGCCCTTGGCGGCCTGGCTGCGGCTGGGCAGGCTCAGGGTGGCCCGGGCCGGACGCAGGGCCTCGGTCCAGAGGCCGTTGTCGTCGAGCCAGGTGGCCAGATCGTCTTCGTTAAGGGCCAGGGGGTGCTCGGGGGCCTCGAGCTTGGGCACGGCGGGGGTGGCCACACGCCATGTGTCAGCCCACACAAACAGGCGGCCACCCGAACCCTCGGGGGGAAACAGCCAGGTGGCGTGCAGCAGACTCATGAACCCGGCCTCAAGGCCGTCGGGCGGGCAGGAGGCGTGGGGCCAGGCGCTGCGCTGAATGCAGCACCAGGGCACTGCCGATCAGCGGCAGCCAGAGGGGCAGCCACCCGCGAATCAGCTCCATCATCACAGTTGGCAGGCCCATCAGCCCAGTGGGCATGGTTGCGACGAGCTCCAGGGGGCTGCCGAGGCTGCGGATGCCACACACGGCGCCCACCAGACCGGCCTGCAGATGGCTGTCATCGGGGTCGACCCGCTGCAGGTGAAAAGCCAGCAGGCCATAGAAAAAGCCGCAACCGGCCGAGCGCAAGGCGGGATCGAGGGCGGTGCTCAGCTCAGGACCGAGCCCGGTGGCCAGCAGCTCGGGCAAGCCGGCCACGGCTCCTGCGGCCAGGGCCCAGCCGATCGATTGCAGCCGCAGCTGGGCGCGGGGCTCGCTTTCGGCCACAGACACGGGGATCGGGCGCGGACCAGTGCTGGGCGATCATGCCCTGCTCAGGGTTGTTTTGCTCCGCCATGGCCGCCAATCCCCGCACCGGACTGCCCAAGAGCGGCGCCGAGATCCGTGCGGCCTTTCTCGACTTCTACGAGCAGCGGGGCCACCAACCGATGGCCAGTGCCTCACTGATTCCCGACGATCCCACGGTGCTGCTCACCATCGCCGGCATGCTGCCTTTCAAGCCGGTGTTTCTGGGGCAGCAGGCGCGGCCGGCGCCGCGGGCCACCAGCTCTCAGAAGTGCATCCGCACCAACGACATCGAAAACGTGGGCCGCACAGCGCGGCATCACACGTTTTTCGAGATGCTCGGCAACTTCTCCTTCGGCGACTATTTCAAGGAGCAGGCGATTGCCTGGGCCTGGGAGCTGAGCACCGGTGTGTTCGGCCTCTCACCCAACAATCTCGTGGTGAGCGTCTTCCGCGAAGACGATGAAGCCGAGGCGATCTGGCGGGATGTGGTGGGGGTGAACCCCAAGCGGATCATCCGCATGGATGAGGCCGACAACTTCTGGGCCTCAGGCCCCACCGGCCCCTGCGGCCCCTGCTCGGAGATCTATTACGACTTCAAGCCCGAACTCGGCGACGACGGCATCGACCTCGAGGACGACAGCCGTTTCATCGAGTTCTACAACTTGGTGTTCATGCAGTACAACCGCGATGCAGGCGGCACCCTCACGCCGCTGGCCAACCGCAACATCGACACCGGCATGGGCCTCGAGCGCATGGCCCAGATCCTGCAGGCGGTGCCGAACAACTACGAAACCGATCTGATCTATCCGCTGATTGAGACGGCGGCGGGCTTGGCGGGGATCGACTACCGCGCCCTTGACGACAAGGGCCAAACCTCTCTCAAGGTGATCGGCGACCACAGCCGTGCCATCACCCAGCTGATCTGCGACGGCGTGACGGCCAGCAATCTCGGCCGCGGCTACATCCTGCGCCGGCTGTTGCGCCGCGTCGTGCGCCACGGACGGCTCCTCGGCATCGACAAGCCGTTTCTGACGGCGATGGGCGAAGCCTCGATCGCCTTGATGCAGGACGCCTACCCCCAGCTCGTGGAGCGCCGTGAGGTGATCCTGGCGGAGCTGGCGCGCGAGGAGGCCCGCTTCCTGGAAACCCTGGAGCGGGGCGAGAAGCTGCTGGCGGATGTGCTGGCGGCGAAGCCCCGCCAGATCTCCGGCGCCCAGGCCTTCGAGCTCTACGACACCTACGGTTTTCCGTTGGAGCTCACCGAGGAGATTGCTGAGGAGCACGGCCTCACGGTGGATCTGGCGGGCTTTGAGGCGGCGATGGAGGCCCAGCGCCAGCGAGCCAAGGCCGCGGCGGTGAGCATCGACCTCACCCTGCAGGAGGCGATTGATCAGGTGGCCGCCGCCGCCGTGGCCACCGCCTTCAAGGGCTACGAGGCCCTGGAGCACCCCAGCTGCGTGCTGGCCCTGGTGGTGAACGGCGAACCGGCGGAGCGCGCGGTGGCCGGCGACAGCGTGCAGCTGGTGCTCGATTCCACCCCCTTCTATGGCGAGGGTGGCGGCCAGGTCGGCGACCGCGGCGTGCTGTCTGGCGACGGCGCTGGTGAAGGCGTGATCGTGAGCATCGAAGCGGTGTCGCGCAACCGCTCGGTGTTTGTGCACAGCGGCCGGGTGGAGCGCGGCAGCCTGGCGGTGGGCGATCTGCTTAATGCCCAGGTGGATCGGGCCTGCCGCCGCCGCGCCCAGGCCAATCACACGGCCACCCACCTGCTGCAGGCGGCGCTCAAGCAGGTGGTGGATCCCGGCATCGGCCAGGCCGGCTCGCTGGTGGATTTCGACCGCCTGCGCTTCGACTTCCACTGTCCCCGCGCCGTGACCGCCGCAGAGCTCGAGCAGATCGAGGCCCTGATCAACGGCTGGATCAGCGAGGCCCACACCCTTCAGGTGCAGGAAATGGCGATCGAGCAGGCCAAGGCCGCCGGCGCCGTGGCGATGTTCGGTGAGAAGTACGCCGATGTGGTGCGGGTGGTGGACGTGCCCGGCGTGTCGATGGAGCTCTGCGGCGGCACCCACGTGGCCAACACAGCCGAGATCGGCCTGTTCAAGATCGTGGCCGAGAGCGGCGTGGCCGCCGGCATCCGCCGCATTGAGGCGGTGGCGGGCCCGGCGGTGCTGGCCTACCTCAAGGAGCGCGAGGCGGTGGTAAAGCCCCTGGCCGAGCGCTTCAAGGCCCAGCCCGGCGAAATCGTGGAGCGGGTGGGCCAGCTGGCCGAGGAGCTCAAGGCCACGCAAAAAGCACTGGTGGCGGTCCGCGGTGAGCTGGCGGCGGCCAAGGCCGCGGCGCTGGCGTCCCAGGCCGAAGCGGTGGGGGCTGGCGCCGATGGCGTTCCCTTCCAGCTCCTGGTGGCCCGTCTCGATGGCGTGGAGGGCGCCGGGCTGCAGGGGGCGGCACAGGGCCTGGCCGACCAGCTGGGCGATGGGGCGGCGGTGGTGCTGGGCGGTCTGCCCGATCCCGCTGATCTCGGCAAGGTGATCCTGGTGGCGGCCTTCGGCAAGGCGGTGATCGCTGCTGGCCCGAAGGCCGGCGCCTTTATCGGTGGGGTGGCCAAGGCCTGTGGCGGTGGCGGCGGCGGCCGGCCCAACCTGGCCCAGGCTGGTGGGCGCGATGGCGCTGCCCTGGATGGGGCGTTGGTGCAGGCGCGCGCAGAGCTGCTGGCGGTACTGGCCTGAGCGGAGCGGCCAGCTGGCGAACTGCTCCTGCCGGCTGGCGTGGCGGCACAGGGCGGGAACTCTGGGTTAGTTCGTGCTGTGAGGAGCTGCGCCATGGCCAGCACCTTCGTGATTCATGCCCGCCGCGACTGGACTTTCCAGCTCGTGCTGCTGGGCAGCCGGCTGCAGCTGGAGGGTTGGTGCGACGGCGACCCAAACCGCTGCAGTGCCTGGGTGGATCCCACCCAAACGCCGCATGATGTGGCCGATCAATTGATGCGCCAGCCAAGCTGTTGTTTGTAGGCGCAGAGGACCGATGGGCCGGAGTGTGGTCTGGTGGCTGCCCGCTGTGTTGGCCTTGGTTCCCCTGCCGGGATGGGCCCAGGCCCAAATCCAGCTCTCCTGTGGCGGTGCCGTGGTGGAAGCCCGCGGTAGTGCCGAGTTGAAGCGCCCCACCCAGCGGCTGCGCTTCTCCTTGGCGCTGGAAGCGGAGGATCCCAGCAGCGATGGGGCCCTCGCCAGCCTGCAACGGCGTTTGGCTGAGGTTCGCCGCCGTCTCCAGGCTCTGCAGGTGAGCGACCTGCAGGTCACCTCGCCGTCCACCTGGAAACGGCCGGCAAGCCGGGGTCTGCCTGAGCTGGTTCAGGCCAGCCTCCAGGTGTCGGGTCAGCTGGCCCCTGCCCAGCTGCAGTCGCTGGTGCGGCAGGTGGGGGGCTTGCCTGGTGTGCGTCTGTCCCCCGTGGCTCCAGAGGCGGATGGGGCCGGCGACCGCTCCGCCCGCCGCCAGTTGTTGCGGGCCGCCTATCAGGACGCGCTCCAGCAGGCCCAGGACGTGGCGGCTGCCATGGGGTTGCGGGTGGTTCAGCCCTTGGAGGTGCAGCTCGATGGCGGGGCACGACCGGTGCCGCTGCGGGCGATGGCGCTGGCTGATGGGTCGGTTCCCCCCTTTGATCCGGCAGAACTCCCCGGACAAACGGACCGCCTCAGCCTCCAGGCCCGCTTCTGCGCCCGTTAACTCTGCAGGTAGGTGGTCTGCCGCAGGCTGGCCTCCAGGTGGGCCATCAGCCTCCGGGCGTCGCTGATGCGCAGCTGGCCGCGGCCGATCGCCTCTTCGCTGGCCACCCGCAGCCGCTCCAGCAACAGCTCAGGGTTGTGCTCCATCGCCTCCAGCACCTCTGCGTTGGTGTCGCCCCGCACCACGTGGTCGAGCTGGTAGCCACCGCTGGCCTTGAGCCGCAGGTGCACGGCGTTGGTGCTGCCGAACAGGTTGTGCAGGTTGCCCATCACCTCCTGGTAAGCCCCGCCAAGGAACATCCCGATCCAGTAAGGCTCGCCGGCGCGAAGGCTGTGCAGCTCGAGCAGCGGCTTCACCTGGCCACGCCCGGAGCGCCCGGCCGGATCAATGAAGCGGGCGATCTTGCCGTCGGAATCGCAGGTGAGGTCGGCGAAGCTGCCCAGGCTCTGGGGCCGTTCGTCGAGCCGGTGGATCGGCAGCACCGGAAACAGCTGGTCGATCGCCCAGGTGTCGGGGGCCGAGCGGAACACTGAGAGGTTGGCGTAGTAGGTGGAGGCCAGGGCCGCCGGCAGGGCCCGCAGCTCTTCGGGAATTGGGGTGTCCGCCGGCAGGGCGGCCAGGCGTTCGGCGATGGCCTGGCAGCAGGCCCAGGTGAGCTGCTCGGCCAGGCCCCGCTCCGGCAGGCCCAGGTAGCCGAGGCGGAAGGCGGCGAGGGCGTCGTCCTTGAACTTGAGGGCGTCGTTCCAGGCCTCCTGCAGCGCCTCGACGCTCGCCTCCGGCGCCGTGATCGCGGCGTAGGTGTCGCGCAGATTGCGCAGGATCAGCGCTTCGTCGTTCTGTCGCGGCGGCACGGCTCCAGGCAGGCTGCCGGCGCCGAGCACGTCAAACACCAGCACCGAGAAATGGCTGGCGATGGCGCGGCCGCTTTCGCTCACCAGGGTGGGCACGGGAATGCCGTGGGGCTCGCAGCACTCCTTCACCGTGGCCACCACGTCGTTGGCGTAGTTCTGCAGGGAGTAGTTGGTGGAGGCGGCACTGGCGGTGCGGCTGCCGTCGTAGTCGATGCCCAGGCCGCCGCCCACATCCAGATAGCCCATCGGTGCCCCCAGCCGGGTGAGCTCGCCATAGATCTGGCCGGCTTCCTGCAGGGCGTCCTTGAGCACGGCGATGTCGTTGATCTGGCTGCCCACGTGGAAGTGCAGCAGCCGCAGCTCGCCGAGCAGGTTGGCGGCCCGCAGCGCCTCCACTGTGGTCAGCAAGTCGGGCACCGACAGCCCGAATTTGGCCCGTTCGCCCACCGAGCTGCCCCAGCGGCCGGTGCTGCGGGCCGAGAGCTTGGCGCGGATGCCGATCAGGGGGGCGGCGCCCAGCTCCTGGCTGGCGGCGATGATCCGCTCCACCTCGTCGGCCTGCTCGATCACCACCACCGGCTGGCGGCCGAGGCGCCGGGCCAGGATCGCGGTTTCGATGTAGCGCTGGTCTTTGTAGCCGTTGCAGATCAATAGCGCTTCAGGGTCGTCAATCAGCGACAGGGCGATAAGCAGCTCCGCCTTGCTGCCGGCTTCCAGGCCGAAATGCCAGCGCTTGCCGCAGGCCACCAGCTCCTCCACCACGTGGCGCTGCTGGTTGCATTTCACCGGAAACACGCCCTGATAGCGGCCGCCGTAGCCGTACTGGGCGATGGCCCGCTCGAAGGCGCCGTGGATCCGCTCCAGCCGGTCTTCGAGGATGTCGTCGAAGCGGATCAGCAGCGGCAGCGACAGGTCGCGGCCCTGCAATTCCCGCACCAGCTCCACCAGATCGAGGGAGCCGCCCCGCTCTCCCCGGGGCTGCACCATCACATGGCCGCGATCGCTCACCGAGAAGTAGGGATCACCCCAGCGGTCCAACCCGTAGAGGGCGGCGCTGTCGGCAGCAGTCCAGGTGTCGCTGTTCGACGCGCTCACGGCAGGGGTGGGTGGGGGGCGGTGATCACGGCACCACTGTGCTTGCCAACGGGTAGGCCCGCCGCACACGATGGCGCCACCTTTGCTTTTGCACCCTGTGGCCACCGAACGCTCCTTCATTGCCATCAAGCCCGACGGCGTTCAGCGCGGCCTGGTGGGCGAGATCCTGGGACGCTTCGAGCGCAAGGGCTTCAAGCTGGTGGGCCTCAAGCAGCTCACCCCCAGCCGTGAGCTGGCCGAGAGCCACTACGGCGTGCACCGCGAGCGCCCCTTCTTCGCCGGCCTGGTGGAATTCATCACCTCTGGCCCGGTGGTGGCGATGGTGTGGGAGGGCGACGGCGTGATCGCCAGCGCCCGCAAGCTCATCGGTGCCACCAAGCCGCTCGAGGCTGAGCCCGGCACCATCCGCGGCGATCTGGCCGTGAACATCGGCCGCAACGTGATCCACGGCTCCGACGCCCCCGAAACCGCCGCCTTCGAAATCGGCCTCTGGTTCCAGCCCTCCGAGCTGAGCGACTGGACCCCGGCCGATCAGACCTGGCGCGTCGAGGGCTGAGCGGCTAGGCCGGTGATCAGCTGCTGAAGCGATCCCAGCGGAAGGGCTTCAGTAGCGCTTGCTGTTCCGCTGAGCCGCCGTCGCTGCTGAGGCAAGCCCCCAGTAAACCTGCAGTGATCGCCGCGAGCAGCACGCCATTGCGGTGGTGCCCTGTGGCCAGCCATAGACCCTGCACGGGGCTATTCCCCAGCAGGGGTCCCTCATCAGGCGTGCAGGGGCGAAAGCCCCACCAACGCTCCATCGGCGGCCACTGGCTGGCCTGTGGCAACAGCGATTCAATCCCAGCCTCCAGCTGCCGCTGGCCGAAGGGGGTGAGTCCCTCGGTGAAGCCCGCCTCCCTCTCGCTAGTTGCCCCCACCACCAGCAGTCCATCCTCCCGTGGCACCAGATAGGTGCCAGGGCCGAAGATCACGCGCTGCAGGGCCTCGCGTGGGCCTTGCAGCGAGAGCATCTGCCCCTTCACGGGGAACACAGGCAGCTTTGGCAGCAGCTGGGCGCTCCAGGCGCCACTGCAAAGCACCGCGGTGCTCGCCTGCACAATCTTGACCGTTGCAGCGGCATCGCGTACGCGTACTCCCGCGAGTTGATTCCCCTCCTGCAGGAGCTCCAGCACGTTCACGCCTTCCTGAAAGCGCACCCCGAGCTCCACGCAGGCTCGCTCTAGGGCGCGCATTAACTGGCGGCGGTTGTCGATCTGGCCGTCTTGGCGGAAGAGCAGCCCCGCCTGCCAGCCAGGGCCGATCCCGGGCAGTTCCCGTTCCAACCCATGCCGATCCAGGGCTTCCCCCCAGGTGACGGTGGGATAGATATCCCGTTCAGTTGATGTGGCAAAGGGCACCACGATGCCGCAGGGGCGTAGGCCACAGCTGAGGCCGCTGTCAGCTTCGATTTGCGCCACCCAGGCGGGAATGTGCGCCAAGCTCGCCTGACCTAGGGCCAGCAGGTTGCCGCTGAGTCCCTCGGCGTGGGGAGCGAGCATGCCAGCGGCTACGAAGCCGGCAGCCTCGCTGCGGCGCCGGCTGAGCACCTCCACCGGGCGGCCGCTTCGAGCCAGTTGGTGGGCAACGGCCAGGCCTATGAGGCCGCCGCCGAGGATCAGAACCGTGTCGCTGTGGGTCAGCCCTGGTGCTGGATGCAGCGTCATGTCAGAGGCCAGGACGCCAGGAGCGCAGATTGTGGCGGACTACCAGCTGGCGACTTGCAAACACAAAAGCCCAGCTCACCACCATTGACGCCAGCACGGGCCATTGAAGGGTTTCAAAGTGATCGGCGATCATCAGCCCCACGATCAGCACCAGCGCCCCCAGCACGGCGATCTCCTCATAGGGTTCGCCTTGAAAGGTGCGCGGTTCACGGCCTGTCACCACATCGAGCAGCATCCCGCCGCCGGCACAGGTGAGTGCAGCGCAGATGGCCATCCACCACCAGCTCAAATCGGCTTCCAGCGCGACTTGCGCACCGATAATGGTGAAGGTGGCAAGGCCGATGCTGTCGAACACCCCTAGAACCGTGTTGAAGCTTTCGCTGTCGGCGGCTCCCTTGCTTAGCAGAACTGCCATGAGCGATCCGGCCAGCATCACCAAGGCCACCACCAATAGGTAGCTGCTGTTCTTGAAGATGAACGGCGGTGAGCGCATGCCTCCAATCAGCAGATCACGCAGCGTGCCACCACCAACTGCCGGTAGCAACGTGAGGATGAAGCAGCCCCAGATGTCATAGCGACGCTGCAGGGCTCGTAGGAACCCTGACAGGCCAAATGCGGTCGTTCCCACCAGATCGAGGCCATAGAACCAGGGCGAATTCACCAACGTGGAGAAGGACTGGCGGCCGGCCGGTCCCAGCGGACCACGCTGCGGCCCATCCAGTTGGGCGGCACGCCAGATCTTCAGGCTCCAGGCGCCCTCCGCGGCCCTGGCGATCGCGGCAGGTTCGCCGCTGCCTTGACCCACGATCTCCACACTGCGCGCGAATTTTGCCGGATCGAGCAGCCCGAAGCCCTTGTTCAGGTCCATCAGCTGCAGGATCTCCTGGAGCATGTCTTCCTGATGCTGGCCGTCGCTGCGCTCCATGTAGCGCTCGGTGATGGCCACGGCTTCGTCAGGGTAACGCGCTGCATAGCGCCACCCCTGCGCCAGACTTCGTAGTAATCGCACCAGTCGATCGCATTTCGCCGGGTCGTTAAGGTCTGCGGCTCGTACGTAGAGTCCGTCTTCGAGAAATCCGCTGTTTTTGCGTGCTAGCCGCACGCTGAAGAGTTCCGATTTAAGTAAGCCTGCCCTAAGTATCGTTTGAAACTCGTTATAGCTCATGGCGGTGGCGCAATCGACCCTGCCATCGAGAAAGTCTTGTGCTGAGGGGCGTTGCCGGATTAGTTGCACGGCGTTTAAGTTCAAGCCATGGGCTTGCAGCCAGTGGCCTACTTCAAATTGATCGCCAATAAACCAGGTTCCAATTCGTTTGCCGCGCAGATCAGTCGGTTGTCTGACGCCTGAATCAGCACGGCAAACCAGCATCGAGCCCGGGCGTTGAAGCAGCTGAGCCACGTTGACAAGATCTGCACCTTGCCGGCGTAGGTTGAGGGCGTCGGATGTCCAGCCCATGGCTACATCCGCTTGTCCGTCGATCAGGCGCTGTAGCCCATTCACGGAAGGCCCGCCAGCTTGCAGCGTTACGGAGAGCCCCTCGCCTTCGAACATCTTGAGATCCTGGGCCACGTAGAACCCTGCAAACTGGGCCTGCGGTAGCCAGCGCAGTTGCACGCGCAAAGGCTGTAGCGCTGGCTGGGCCAAGGTGGCCGGCAGTCCTGCCACTCCCAGGGCTGCTAAAAGCAGCAGCAGGCAGCCCCAGAGGCGCAGTTGCCAGCGTCGGCTGCCCATGAACGGTCAGTAGGTGTGCTGACAGTAAGGGCCGCTTCCATAGGATTGACTCACGCATGGAGAACGCACATGGATGCTGAGGCCGCCTGGGAGGCCGTGATCGGCCTGGAGACCCACGTGCAGCTGGGCACCGCCAGCAAGATCTTCAGCGGCGCCTCCACGTGCTTCGGCGACGACCCCAACACCCACATCGACCCGGTGGTGTGCGGCCTGCCCGGCACCTTGCCGGTGCTGAATCAGAAGGTGCTCGAGTATGCGGTGAAGGCCGGCCTGGCCCTCAATCTGCAGATCGCTGAACACAGCAAGTTTGACCGCAAGCAATATTTCTATCCCGACCTGCCCAAGAACTACCAGATCTCCCAATACGACGAACCGATCGCTGAAGACGGCTGGATCGAAGTGGAGGTGGCCGAAAAAGGCAAGGACACCTATCTCAAGCGCATCGGCATTGAGCGCCTGCACATGGAGGAGGATGCCGGCAAGCTCGTGCACGCCGGCAGCGATCGCCTGGCGGGTTCTACCCATTCACTGGTGGACTACAACCGCGCCGGTGTGGCCTTGGCTGAGATCGTCAGCAAGCCGGATCTGCGCACCGGCCGGGAAGCGGCGGAATACGCCTCGGAGATCCGCCGGATCATGCGGTATTTAGGCGTGAGCGACGGCAACATGCAGGAGGGATCCCTGCGCTGCGATGTAAACATCTCGGTGCGGCGTGGCCCTGATGCCCCCTTCGGCACGAAGGTGGAGATCAAGAACATGAACTCGTTCTCGGCCATTCAGAAGGCGATCGATTTCGAGATTCAGCGCCAGATCAAGGCCTATGAGGCCGGCGAGCCGGTGGTGCAGGAAACCCGCCTCTGGGATGAGGGCAAGCAGCTCACCAAGAGCATGCGCTCCAAGGAGGGCGCCAGCGACTACCGCTATTTCCCCGACCCGGATCTGGGCCCGATCGAGGTGAGCCCCGCGCAGCGCGAGGCCTGGCGCGCCGAGCTGCCGGAGTTGCCGGCCGCCAAGCGCCACCGCTACGCCGATCAGCTCGGCCTCTCGATCTACGACGCCCGGGTGCTCACCGATGAACGCCCGATGGCGGAGTACTTCGAGGCGGCGGTGGAGGCCGGAGCCGAGGCCAAAGCCGTTTCCAATTGGGTCACTGGCGACATTGCTGCTTATGTGAACGCCAACAAGCTCCCGATCGCGGAGTTGCCCCTCCGGCCCAAGCAGCTGGCGGAGATGGTGCAGCTGATCGAGGGCGGTGTGATCAGCGGCAAGATCGCCAAGGAGATTCTGCCGGAGCTGTTGGAGCGGGGCGGCTCCGCCAAGGCGATCGTCGAGGAGCGGGGCCTGGGCATGATCAGCGACCCGGCGGCGATCACGGCGATCGTGGAGGCGCTGCTGGCGGCCCACCCCGAGGAGGTAGAGGCCTTCCGCGGCGGCAAAACCAAGCTGCAGGGCTTCTTCGTGGGCCAGCTGATGAAGCAAACCGGCGGCAAGGCCGACCCCAAACTCGCCAACCAGATCCTCAGCCAGAAGCTCAAGGGTTAGCCGGGTTCAGGAGGCGCGTTCAGGTGGTGCGTTCAGCAGTGCTTAAAGAGGTTGTACATCTGTACAAACTCTTTAAGTGCAGGCTTGAAGGGCCCGCTCCACCTCCTGCTCCAGCTGCTGCGGCCCACCGCGGTTGTTGAGCACCACATCCGCCAGCACCCGTTTGCGCGCCAGGGGCCACTGGGCGGCGATCCGCGCGCGCGCGTCGACTTCGCTGAGCTGATCGCGCGCCATCAGCCGTGCCAGCTGCTGGGCCTCCTCGCAGTCCACCAGCCACAGCTCGCTGCAGAGCGCTTCGAGGCCCGCCTCAAACAGCAGCGGAATCATCAGCACCACCACCGGTGCCGCAGCGAGGCCCTCCAGCTCGGCCGCAAAGCGTGCGCGCACCAGCGGATGCACCAGCTGCTCCAGCCACTGCCGCTCGGCCCCATCGGCAAACACGATCCGCCCCAGGGCGGCGCGATCGAGTGTGCCGTAGCGCCCCAGCACCGCCTGCGCCCCCGGGCTCCCGGGTGCCAGCGCCTCGCGGGCGTAGACGTCGGCATCCAGCACCGGCAGCCCCCGCGCCGCCAACAGCCGGCCAACGCTGCTTTTGCCACTGGCGATGCCGCCGGTGAGGCCGATGCGGCGCTGGGGGGTGGAGGCCATCGCATCAGTGTGGTTCAGGATGCAGCCAGTGGCCGCAGCGCCTTGACCCACCCCTGGACCCCGATCCCCGGCGGCATCACCGCCCCGACCGGCTTCCTGGCCGCCGGCATCACCGCTGGCCTCAAGCCCTCCGGCAAGCCTGATCTCTCCCTGCTGCTGGCCCCCGAGGGCGCCGTATGCGCCGGCACCTTCACCACCTCCCTGGTGCGGGCCGCCTGCGTGGATCTCTGCGCCGAGCGCCTGGCGGCCAGCGGCGGCCACGCCCGCGCCGTGCTCACCAATTCCGGCCAGGCCAATGCTTGCACCGGCGAGCACGGCCTGGCCGACAGCCTCACCGCCACCGCCGCGCTGGCCGAGCGCCTGGGGCTGGCCCCCGAGGCGGTGCTGATCTGCTCCACCGGCGTGATCGGTGTGCCGATCCCGATGCCCACCCTGCTGGCGGGCCTCGATCCGCTGGTGGCGGCCCTCAGCTCGGAGGGTGGCGGGGCGGCAGCCACGGCGATCCTCACCACCGATCTGGTGGACAAACAGATCGCCCTCGAGGCCGATCTCGGCGGCCGCACCGTGCGCCTCGGCGGCATGGCCAAGGGCTCGGGGATGATCCACCCCAACATGGCCACGATGCTCGGCACCCTCGCCTGTGATGCCGGCGTGCCGGCGGATGTGTGGCAGGCGATGGTGCAGCGGGCGGTGGATCGCTCGTTCAATGCGATCACGGTGGACGGCGACACCAGCACCAACGACACGTTCCTGGCCTTTGCAGCCGGCGAGCGCTTAAGCCCCGAGCACTTTGAGGCGCTGGAGGCCGGCCTGACGGCGGTGTCGCAACATCTGGCCAAGGCGATCGCCCGCGACGGCGAGGGCGCCACCTGCCTGATCGAGATGGAGGTGGAGGGCGCCGCGGACGATGCCGGCGCCCGCGCCATCGCCCGCACTGTGTGCGGTTCGTCGCTGGTGAAGTGCGCCGTGCACGGCCACGACCCCAACTGGGGCCGGATCGTGGCCGCCGCCGGCCGCGCCGGTGTGCCCTTTGATCCCGGCGCCGTCGCCCTGTGGCTGGGCGAGCACCAGCTGATGGCCGCCGGCCAGCCCCTGGCCTTCGATCGCGCCGCCGCCAGCTCCTACCTCCGCAACGACCCGGTGCTGATCCGCCTTGTGGTGGGCGCCGGCCCGGGCTCAGGGTTGGCCTGGGGCTGCGACCTCTCAGACCAATACGTCCGCATTAACGCCGATTACACGACGTAGGAGCGGGGGGCTCGACGCCGCCATAAACTGGTCTGCAACTGGTTTGACTTGTGATATGCGCAGCGTTGGCGCTTTTGAAGCCAAGACCCACCTCGCTGCCCTGCTGGACGAGGTCGGTGCTGGTGAGCAGATCACCATCACCCGCCACGGCCGCCCCGTGGCCAGGCTCGTGCCCCCCGGCGACAAGCCGCCCGTTGATCTGGGCAGCACGATCCAAGCTCTGCAGCGATTCAGCCAGGGGCAAACCCTTGGAGGTCTCCCTGTTCAGGAGCTGCGGGATGCTGGGCGCCGATGAAGATCGCTGAAGGCCACTTTGTGCTGGATGTGTCGCTCACCTGTGCCTGGTGTTTTGCTGATGAGGCCAGTGCTGAGGCGTGGGCCCTGCTGGAGCGGCTGCAGATCGCCCAGGCCCACGTGCCTTCTCTCTGGCTCTGGGAAACAGGCAACGTGTTGATTCAGGCTGAGCGCCGCAGCCGCATCACCTCCGCTGCGATCCGAACTTTTCTTGGACTGCTCGAAACCCTGCCGATTGCCATCGATCAGGCCAACGTGAGCACCGCCTGGCACGACACCCTGGCCCTCGCCCGCAGCCATCGCCTCACCACCTACGACGCCGCCTACCTGGAGCTGGCGCTGCGTCTGGGCCTCCCCCTGGCGAGCCGGGATCAGGCTTTGAATGCAGCAGCCAGCCAGGAGGGCGTTCCCCTCCTGCCGACCTGAACTGCCTTCCGCCCCGGCCAGGCCTTCCCTCTTAGGGTGACCTTCATGGCACACGCCCAGGCTGCTGCTCCTGCTCGCCCCCGGCCCCGCTGGCAGGGGCCGTTGGTGGTGGGCATTTGCTTTGGCCTTGGCTTCGGCATCACCCACCGGCTGCTTGCCCTGCAGTTGCCCTCTCTGGTGCGGTTGGGTCAGGGCTTTGAGGTGAGGCCCTTCCCCGGCACCTCGCTGGAGAGCCTGCGGCTGCGGTTTGGTGCCGAGAGTCAAGAGATTCGCGGCGATCTGGATCTGCTGGAGCTGGAGAACAAGCCCGCCGCTGATCCAGCCGAGCCCAATCCCGACGCGCAGCCCTTGCCGCAGCCAGAGGCTGGCTTGCGCGAGACCCCTCTGGATTCGGCGCCGCTTCCGGCGTCCCGGCCGCCAGCGTCTGCCCCCCGCTTGGAAGCCCCACCGCCACCCCAGCTGCCGAGTGCGGATCTGCCACAGTTCTCCCCAGAGGCCGGGCCGCGATGAGTGCGCCGCAATCGTTAGTGCAGGCCGCCTTGCAGCGGCTGGGGGTTCGGCTGGGCAGCGGCCTCGTGGATGCCGCTGCCAACTTGGCTCTGCTCGCGCAGGATGCGCCCGAGCGGCTGCGCCAGGAGCTGCAGTTGTTCTGGGTGGAGGTGGAAGCCGAGGCGGCCCGGATCGAACGGGGTGAGGCAGAAGGACCTGAAGCGGCATCGGCCGCCGCGAGCCTTCTCGATCCCCAGGATCAGATCGATGCCCTGCGCGCCCGGGTGGCGGCGTTGGCGCGACGTCTGGACCAGCGTTCGTGATCCTGCGGCCGCTGCGCATCTGGTGGTTGGCCCTGGCCCTTGTTCTGGGGCTGTGGTGGGACGGCCAGGAGTGGACCTATCCCGGTGGGGTCACCCCGGAGCGCCGGCAACGGCGTCAGCGCCGTCGGGCCCGCTGGCTCACCCAGGAATTTCTGGCCCTGGGCTCGGCCTTCATCAAGTTGGGGCAGTTGTTATCGGCCCGGCCGGACGTGATGCCCGCCGAGCTCGTTGAGGAGTTGGCCACCCTCCAAGACCGGGTGCCCGCCTTCCCCTTCACCGTGGTGCAGGACCTGCTGGAGGAGGAGCTGGGTGAGCGCTGCGCTGAAATCATCGACCTTGAAGCCGAACCACTCGGTTCCGCCAGCCTCGCCCAGGTGCACCGTGCCAGCCTGCGCAGCGGCCGCCAGGTGGTGCTCAAGGTGCAGCGCCCTGGCCTGGAGCGCACCTTCCGGCTGGATCTGGAGGTGCTGCAGCAGGTGGCCGCCGCGGTGCAGCGCCATCCCCGCTGGGGCCGCGGCCGCGACTGGATCGGTATCGCCCAGGAGTGCCGGCGGGTGTTGCTGCGGGAGCTCGACTTCCGCCTCGAAGCCGAGCATGCGGCCCGCTTCCGCCAGCAGTTTCTTGATGATCCCGGCATCCGCATTCCCGCAGTGGTGTGGGAGCTGAGCACCCGGCGGGTGTTGTGCCTCGACTACGTGCCAGGCATCAAGATCACTGACCGTCAGGCGTTGCTCGAGGCCGGCATCGTGCCCGCGGCGGTGGCCGAGAAGGGTGCGGCCAGTTATCTGCAGCAGTTGGTGCGCTTTGGCTTTTTCCACGCCGATCCCCACCCCGGCAACCTGGCCGTGGCCCCCGACGGGGCGCTCATCTACTACGACTTCGGCATGATGGGCCAGTTGTCGGGTCAGCTCCGGGGCCGCCTGGGCATCATGGTGCGCGCCGCCGCGGCCCGCGATGCCAGCGGCCTGGTGGCGGAACTGCAACAGGCTGGGGTGATTGCCCCTGGCGTCGATCCCGGGCCGGTGCGCCGCCTGGTGCGCGTGATGCTCGAGGAGGCCCTGACGCCCCCCTTCTCCGCCAACGTGCTGGATCGGTTGTCGGGCGATCTCTACGACCTGGTTTACGGCCAGCCCTTCCGCCTGCCGCCCGAGCTGATCTTCGTGATGCGGGCGCTCTCCACCTTCGAGGGGGTCGGCCGCAGCCTCGATAGCGGCTTTAGCCTGGTGGCGATCGCCCGTCCCTACCTGCTTCCTCTGATGACTTCAAGCGGTTCGGGAAGCGGTGTGGGTGCAGGCGGTGGCAGTGGCGGCAGTGGCGACCGCTTCGGCAGCGAATTGTTCAATGAGATTTCACGCCAGGCCGCTGAGGTGGGCAGCCGTGCCCTGGGCATCCCTAAACGCCTCGACGACAGCCTGGCCCGCATCGAGCAGGGCGATCTGCAGGTGCAGATCCGGGCCGGAGAAACCGATCGGCTGCTGCGCCGGCTCGCCCTGGCCCAGCAGGCTGCTGGCCAGTCGATGCTGCTGGCAGGGCTGGCGGTGGCTGCGGCCCTGCTGGCAGCCAGTGCTCGGCCAGCTTTGGTGGCGATCCCCCTGGTGGCTGGCCTGCCCCTGGGCCTGAGCTGGCTCAAGCTTCAGGGCCGGCTCAAGCGCGATGGGCGCCTGGATCAGTTGCCTGGGGTGGGCCAGGGCTGATCCTTCGCTCTTCGGATCAGCTCCGTTGATCAGGCCTTGCCGCGGGGACCGCGATCCTCGGCGCCGGCGTAGATCGCCTGGCTGCCCAGTTCGTCTTCGATGCGCAGCAGCTGGTTGTACTTGGCCACCCGATCGGAGCGGCTGAGGGAGCCGGTCTTGATCTGGCCGGCCCGGGTGGCCACGGCCAGATCGGCGATGGTGGTGTCTTCGGTTTCGCCGGAGCGGTGGCTGATCACGCTGGTGTAGCCGGCTCGGCCGGCCAGATCGATCGCCTGCAGGGTTTCGGTGAGGGAGCCGATCTGGTTCACCTTGATCAGGATCGAGTTGGCCACGCCCAGATCGATGCCGCGCTGTAACCGGGCGGTGTTGGTCACAAACAGGTCGTCACCGACGAGCTGCACGGTTTTGCCCAGTTTTTCGGTCAGCAGGGCCCAGCCGTCCCAGTCGTCCTCGGCAACGCCGTCCTCGATCGACACGATCGGGAAGCGGCTCGCCAGTTGGGCCAGCTGGTCAACCATCTCGGCGCTGCTGTAGCTGCCGCCGCCGAAGTTGTAGCGGCCGTCCTTGTAAAACTCCGTGCTGGCCACATCCAGAGCCAGGGAGATCTGGTCGCCGGGGCGGTAGCCGGCTTTTTCGATCGCCTGGATCAGCAGCTCACCGGCGGCATCGTTGCTGGCCAGGTTGGGGGCGAAGCCACCCTCATCACCCACGGAGGTGGACAGGCCCTGGTCGTGGAGCAGGCCCTTGAGGGTGTGGAACACCTCAGCGCCCATGCGCAGCGCTTCGCGGAAGCTGCTGGCGCCGTGGGGCACCAGCATGAACTCCTGGAAGTCCATGTTGTTGGAGGCGTGGGCGCCGCCGTTGATCACGTTCATCAGCGGCACCGGCAGCAGATTGGCCAGCGGGCCGCCCAGGTAGCGGTAGAGGGGCAGGCCCACGCCGTTGGCGGCGGCCCGGGCCGTGGCCAGGCTCACGGCCAGCACGGCATTGGCGCCGAGGCTCGACTTGTTGTCGCTGCCGTCCAGTTCGGCCATGGCGCCATCGACGGCGCTCTGATCGAGGGCGCTGAGGCCGCACAGGGCCGGGGCGATGCGCTCCTCGATGTTGTTGACGGCCTGGGTTACACCCTTGCCGAAATAGCGGCTGCCGCCATCGCGCAGCTCGTGGGCTTCATGGGCGCCGGTGCTGGCACCGCTCGGCACGATCGCCCGGCCGCTGGCACCACCCTCCAGCAGCACCTCGGCCTCCACCGTGGGTGTGCCGCGCGAATCGAGCACCTCCCGTGCCACCACGGTGTCGATCACAAGGTCGAGGGAGTCGATCACGTTGACGCGCCACTAGCTGTCTGATTGGCGATCCTATGGGGCACCCCCTCCGCCCCTTTTGTGCCACTTGGTACAACGGCTGAAGTTGCTGGCCAGAATGGGAGTTCGTGAGTCCTGGTTGATGCCTGACCGGGTTGATTGATGCGCATGCTGCACACCATGCTCCGGGTGGGGGATCTGGAGCGTTCCCTCTCCTTCTATACTGAGGTGCTGGGCATGCAATTGCTGCGCCGCAAGGATTACCCCTCCGGGCGCTTCACCCTGGCCTTTGTCGGCTATGGCGATGAGGCCGACAACACCGTGCTGGAGCTCACCCACAACTGGGACACCAGCCAGTACGACCTCGGCAGCGGCTACGGCCACATCGCCCTGGGGGTGGATGACATCCAGGCCGTTTGCGACGCCATCCGCGTCAAGGGCGGCAAGGTGGTGCGAGAACCCGGGCCGATGAAGCACGGCACCACGGTGATCGCCTTTGTGGAGGATCCCGATGGCTACAAGGTGGAACTGATCCAGCTCTCGTCCCACGGCTGACCCCGCAAGCCCATGCGCGCCGATCCAGTGCCCTCCAGCCTCACCAGCGATCCTGATCGTTTCAGCGACGACGCCTGGGAGCTGCTCCTGGCCGCCCAGGACACGGCCCGGCGCTGGCGTCACGGCGCCATGGACGTGGAGCACCTGCTGCAGGCCCTGCTGCTGGAGCGGCGCTTTGGCCGCTGGCTGGATCGCCTGCCCCTCGATCCCGATCGACTGCTGGATCGGCTCGAGAGCTTTTGCGCCGACCAGCCCGGTGGCAGCGGCAGCGAGCTCTACATCGGCGATGCCCTGGAAGACCTGCTCGAGGACGCCGACCGCTGCCGGGCCGCCTGGGGCGCGGGCCTGCTTGAGGTGCCCCATCTCCTGGTGGCCCTGGTGCGGGAGCCCCGCATCGGTGCCTCTCTGCTGGGGCCGGAGGGTCTCAGCGAAGACCTGTTGCTGCGGCAGTTCCGGCCCAGTGGGGCCGCTGCCGCCCCGGTGTCTGCACCGCCCCCAGCCGCCCCCGCGGCACCTCCCGACGCCTGGATCGACACGGCGACTCCCGCCACTCCCGCCATTCCCGTCGCTCCCTCGCCCGCCCCGCCCCCGGCAGCAGCGCCAACGCCCAGCGCCGAGCTGCGGCTGGAGCAGGAGCCGCCTGAGCCCAGCGCCCTGGAGCGCTACGGCCGCGACCTCACCGCGGCGGCCCGCGCCGGTGAGCTCGATCCGGTGATCGGCCGCGACCTGGAGATGCGACGCCTGATCCAGGTGCTCTCCCGCCGCAGCAAAAACAACCCGGTGCTGATCGGCGAGCCCGGCGTCGGCAAGACCGCCGTGGCCGAGCTGCTGGCCCAGCGGATCGTGGCCGGTGAAGTGCCCGATTCGCTCCAGGGTCTGCGGCTGGTCGCGCTCGATCTGGGCGCCCTGATCGCTGGCGCCAAGTTTCGCGGCCAGTTTGAGGAGCGCCTGCGGGCCGTGCTCAAGGAGGTGCGCGACGCCGATGCGGTGCCGGGTGCCGCGGGGGTGGTGTTGTTCATCGACGAGCTGCACACGGTGGTGAGCAACGACCGCTCCAATGCCGATGCCGGCAGCGTGCTCAAGCCGGCCCTGGCCCAGGGCTACCTGCGTTGCATCGGCGCCACCACCCCGGAGGACTACCGCCGCAGCATCGAGAAGGATCCGGCCCTGGAGCGCCGCTTCCAGCAGGTGTTGATCAAGGAGCCCGGCCTCGACATCAGCGTGGAGATCCTGCGGGGGCTCAAGGAGCGCTACGAGCTGCACCACGGCGTGGCGATCACCGATCCGGCCCTGGTGGCGGCCGCCCGGTTGGCCGACCGCTACATCACCGACCGCTGCCTGCCCGATTCGGCCATTGATCTGGTGGATGAGGCCGCAGCCCAGCTGCGCATGGAGGTGACCTCCAAGCCCCAGCTGGTGGAGGCGGCCGAGGCCGAGCTGCGCCGGGTGGAGCTGGCCCTGCTCTCGGCCGAGGCGGCGCCGCTGGAGGAGCGGGTGCAGTGGCAGGAGCAGCGCCGCCAGGCCACCGAGGCTTTGCAGCGGGTGCAGCAGCGCTGGCAGGCCGAGCGGGAGCGGCTGGCGGAGCTGCGCGACCTGCTGCAGCAGGACGAAGACCTGCGCCACGCCATCGCCGAAGCCGAGCGCGACGGCGACTACGAGGAGGCGGCTCGGCTGCAGCACGACCAGCTCAATGCCCTGCAGCAGCGCCGCGAAACCCTGGAGGCGGAGTTGCAGGGGGAAACGATCCTGCGGGAGCAGGTGGAGGAGGGCGACATCGCCGATGTGGTGGCCCGCTGGACCGGCATTCCGGTGCAGCGGCTGCTGGCCGGTGAGCGTCAGAAGCTGCTGGAGCTCGAGGCCAGCCTGGGCGAGCGGGTGGTCGGCCAGCCGGAGGCGGTGGCGGCGGTGGCCGCGGCGATCCGGCGGGCCCGGGCGGGGATGCAGTCGCCCACCCGGCCGGTGGGCTCGTTTCTGTTTCTGGGCCCCACCGGTGTGGGCAAAACCGAGTTGGCCAAGGCCCTGGCGGCGTCTCTCTTCGACGAAGACGACGCCCTGGTGCGGCTCGACATGAGCGAATTCATGGAGCGCAACGCCGTGGCCCGGCTGGTGGGGGCGCCCCCCGGTTACGTGGGTTATGAGGAGGGCGGCCAGCTCACCGAGGCGGTGCGGCGCCGGCCCTATGCGGTGCTGCTGCTCGACGAGGTGGAGAAGGCCCACTCGGAGGTGTTCAACCTGCTGCTGCAGGTGCTCGACGACGGCCGGCTCACCGATTCCCAGGGCCGCACGGTGGATTTCCGCCACACGGTGGTGATCATGACCAGCAACCTGGCTAGCCGCGCCATCCTCGAGAGCGCCCGGGCCGTGGGCGATGCCGCCGATCCCGCCCGCGCTGAAGAGCAGCAGACCTGGCTCGACCAGCAGATCGACCAGGCGCTGGCGTCCCAGTTCCGGCCGGAATTCCTCAACCGGATCGACGAGGTGATCCGCTTCCGGCCGCTGGGGCCGGCGGATCTCCAGCGGATCGTGCGCCTGCAGCTGGCCGAGCTGGCCCGCCTGCTGGCGGAGCAGCACCTGGAGCTGGAGGTGCCGGAGCCGGTGGTGCAGGCCCTGGCCGAGCAGGGCTATGAGCCCGAATACGGCGCCCGGCCCCTGCGGCGGGTGCTGCGCCGTCAGCTGGAGAATCCCCTGGCCACCGAGCTGCTGGCGGAGCGCTTCAGCGGCGCCCGGGGTGTGCGCGTCGAGCCGGGGACTCCCTTGACCTTTGTGCCCCTCGGGTAGGGTGGTCGTTTGCCGATACGCGCGGACGTCCCCGTGCGCCAGCGCCCGTGGATTCCGACGCCATCAATCCAGATTCCCCTACCCCTGATCAGCCCACACCGCCAGCCGAGCCCCAGGGCTTTGCTGCCGCCACTCTGGCGGAATTGCGCAAGGTGGTCTGGCCCAGTCGCCAGCAGCTGTTCAGTGAATCGGTGGCCGTGATCTTGATGGTGAGTCTCTCGGCGGCGGCGATCGCTGCGATTGATCGCTTCTACGGCTGGGCCGCCCTTCAGGTGTTTCGTTGAGCCGATGTCCCGTTAAGTCCAGTGCTTCGTCAAGTGTTTCGTTGATCCCGTTCCTTTCTTGAGCCCCGTGTCCGAGCCCCTGTCTGAGAGCCCCCTCGACGTTCTGGAGCCTGCAGCAGAGGTGCTGGAGGTGCCCGCCGCCAGCGGCGAAAAGCTCCAGGTGGCCCGCTGGTACGCCGTGCAGGTGGCCTCCAGCTGTGAGAAGAAGGTGAAAGCCACCCTTGAGCAGCGGGCCGTCACTCTTGGCGTGGACAACCGCATCCTGGAGATCGAGATTCCCCAGACCCCGGGGGTGAAGCTCAAGAAGGATGGCTCCCGCCAGAGCACCGAGGAGAAGGTGTTCCCCGGCTACGTGCTGGTGCGGATGATCCTGGATGAGGACACGATGATGGCGGTGCGCAGCACCCCCAACGTGATCAATTTCGTGGGGGCGGAAGAGCGGCGTGCCACCGCCAAGGCCAGGGGCCACATCAAGCCCCGCCCCTTGAGCCGCTCCGAGGTGGACCGGATCTTCAAGCGGGCCGCCGAGAAGAAGGCCGTCGTCAAGGTCGACCTCACCGAGGGTGATCAGATCCTGGTCACGGCCGGTCCGTTCAAGGACTTCCAGGGCGAGGTGATCGAGGTGAGCGGCGAGCGCAACAAGCTCAAGGCCCTCCTCTCGATCTTCGGCCGGGAAACCCCGGTGGAGCTGGAGTTTTCCCAGATCAGCAAACAGAGCTAGGCCCCGGCCCAGCTCAGCGGCCGTCTCCCTGCGGAGGACGGCCGTTCAGTCCACACCCCCGGCGATGGGGGTGATCCGCAGAATTTGCCCCAGTAGCCCGAGACGATGGCCAAGAAAGTCGTTGCCGTTATCAAGCTGGCCCTCCAGGCCGGCAAAGCCAACCCTGCACCGCCGGTGGGCCCTGCCCTCGGTCAGCACGGCGTCAACATCATGGCGTTCTGCAAGGAGTACAACGCTCGGACGCAGGAGAAGGCCGGTTATGTGATTCCGGTTGAAATTTCGGTCTTCGAAGACCGCAGCTTCACCTTCATCACCAAGACCCCTCCCGCCTCCGTGCTGATCTCCAAGGCAGCCGGTATCGAGAAGGGTGCCGCCACCTCCGCCAAGGGCAGCGTCGGCGCCATCAGCCGCGCCCAGCTCGAGGAGATCGCCAAGACCAAGCTGCCCGACCTCAACTGCTCCAGCGTTGAATCGGCCATGCGCATCATCGAAGGCACCGCCCGCAACATGGGCGTCGCCGTCAACGACTAAATCCCCAAACCCATCCACCCTTAGCCGGGGGAGATCCAGGCAGCCCGAACCAGTCCATGGACTGGGCAAGCCCCGTTCTGAATCGCTCGCACCCCATTCCCACCATGCCAAAAATTTCCAAGCGTTTTTCCGCGCTCAGCGCCACGGTCGAAGACCGCAGCTACGCCCCCCTTGAGGCCATTGAACTGGTCAAGGCCAACGCCAACGCCAAATTCGACGAGACCCTGGAGGCCCACGTGCGCCTCGGGATCGACCCCAAATACACCGACCAGCAGCTGCGCACCACCGTGGCCCTGCCCCATGGCACCGGTCAGTCGATTCGCATTGCGGTGATCGCCCGCGGTGAGGCTGTGGCCGCTGCCAAGGCCGCCGGTGCCGATCTGGCCGGCGACGACGACCTGGTGGATCAGATCGCCAAGGGCGAGATGGATTTCGACCTGCTGATCGCCACCCCGGACATGATGCCCAAGGTGGCCAAGCTGGGCCGGGTGCTGGGTCCCCGGGGTCTGATGCCTAACCCCAAGGCCGGCACCGTGACCACCGATCTGGCTGGTGCCATCAACGAGTTCAAGGCCGGCAAGCTCGAGTTCCGCGCCGATCGCACCGGCATCGTGCACGTGCGCTTCGGCAAGGCCAGCTTCGATGCGGCCAAGCTGCTCGACAACCTCAAGGCCCTGCAGGAAACCATCGACCGCAACAAGCCCAGCGGTGCCAAGGGCCGCTACTGGCGCTCTCTCTACGTGACCTCCACCATGGGCCCCTCGGTGGAAGTGGACTTCTCGGCCCTGCAGGACATCAAGCAGGAAGGCTGACCTCAGCCCCCGTCTCGACGCCGTTCGCAATCCCCCTCCCTGAGGGGGATTTTTTGTATTGGTGTATGGTTGCAGGCTGGCTTAGTCCAGAAGGGCACGCGCCCTACCCCAGACAGCAGGTGGGTTCACGCCCATAAGTCCTGCCGAGGTTCACGCGACTGGTTTGGTTCTCCGCCGCGGCTCAGCTGATCGTCAGCTGGATCGCATCGGGTGTTGAACAGGCCGCGGCCTCGAGCCCCCTCCAGGGGCGTCAGGGCCGCGTACCCGGCTTGTTCCCCCGATCCGTTCCTTCCCTATGGGCCGCACTCCGGAGAACAAGCAACAGATCGTCGAAGAGCTCAAAGGGCTCCTCGGCGAGGCCGAAATGGCGCTGGTCCTTGATTTCAAGGGCCTGACCATCAAGGAAATGTCTGATCTGCGGACCCGTCTGCAGGCCAGCAACGGTGTGTGCAAGGTGACCAAAAACACCTTGATGCGCCGGGCCATTGATGGCGATAGCGCCTGGTCGAATCTCGATTCCCTGCTCACCGGCACCAACGCCTTCGTCCTGGTCAAGGGCGATGTGGGTGGTGCGGTGAAGGCCGTGCAGTCCTTCCAGAAGGACACGAAGAAGTCGGATGTGAAGGGTGGCCTTTTCGAAGGCAAGCTCCTTTCCCAGAACGACATCAAGGCCATCGGGGATCTGCCCTCCAAGGAGGTGCTCATGGCCCAGATCGCCGGTGCGATCAATGCCGTGGCCACCAAGCTGGCTGTGGGCATCAACGAGGTTCCGTCCGGTCTTGCCCGGGCGCTCAACCAGCACGCCGAATCCGGCGAAGGCTGATCGCATTTCGCGAGTTCGAGCTCCCTCGATCCGACTGTTCACAAACAGATCTGTTGCTGATTCCCAACCATGTCCGCTACTACCGACAAGATTCTCGAATCGCTGAAAACCCTTTCGCTGCTTGAGGCTTCCGAGCTCGTCAAGCAGATCGAAGAGGCTTTCGGTGTGTCCGCCGCTCCCGCCGCTGGCGTGATGATGGCCGCCCCCGCCGCTGGCGGTGGTGGTGCTGAAGCCGCCGAAGAGAAGACCGAATTCGACGTCATCCTCGATGGCTTCGAAGATTCGGCCAAGATCAAGGTGCTGAAGGCTGTCCGCGAGGCCACCGGCCTCGGCCTGGGCGAAGCCAAGGCTCTGGTGGAAGCCGCTCCTAAGGCCATCAAGGAAGGCATCGCCAAAGCTGAAGCCGAAACCATCAAGAAGGCTGTGGAAGAAGTCGGCGGAAAGGTCACCATCAAGTGATCGCTGGGGCCGCTTGCGGCCCTGCCTCGTCCGTCGACAGCTCCTCTGTCTTCTCGCCGGCCCCTTCCAGGGCCGGCTTTTTGTTGGCTGTTTCAGTGGTTGGGGGATCGAGCCAATAAAAAAGCCCCGCCGAAGGCAGGGCTCTGAGTTGGAACGATTCTGGGAGTCTGTCCTCGTTTCGACCCCGGAAGAGCGTTCCCACTCCTCACACGACGGAACCTTAACGGCTGCTTACGGGGTCGACGAGGGGCGGGAGGACTCTCTGGCAACTGTCACGGGGTTATTGGTTGCGGAAGGGGATCACGGGCAACCGGATCGGCCCCGGGCCCATGTTTTGAGCCACCAGCCTGGGTGGGGCCACTGGCGGCCGCAGGCTGGCGTGGGGCAGCTTCTGGCCGGCGGCTCCGGCTGCGGAACGACTCGCCTGGGCCACGAGCTCCGGCAGGGGGCTGGCATTGGCGAAATAGATGTGGCTGAGGGTCTGCTCGCCGTAGGCCCGCCGCTGTAGATCCCAGCCTGGCTCGAGCTTCAGGGTCACGAAGCCATCCCGGTCGCGCAGCGGCACCTGGGCCCGCCCCACCACCATCACCGTGGGATCACTGGGGGTGCTGGCCTCCAGCACCAGTTCGGCACCGCTCTGGCGCAGCTGCAGCCGGTAGCGGCTGGCCAGATCCTGATCACCGATGCGCAGGGAGTAGCCGTTGCTGTCGAGGTAGCGGCTGCAGATGCCGGTGAAGTTGAAGCGGTTCAGAGCCGGATCAACCAGGCCATCGGGGCGCTGCTCCCAGCAGAGGGGCTGGGCTTTGATCTGCTCGAGCACCAACAGGTTCCAGCCGCTGTTGCCCACCGGCCGCGCCAGCACGGCAAAGCGGCTGGCATCAAGCGGGCGGCTGTTGAACACGTTGGCGGCCTGGGCCCAGGGGCTGAGTGCGGCCAGGCCAGCGCCGGCCAGCCCCGCAGCAGCCAGGGCCAGGTAAGTTCGACCCAGCATTCGACTCTTTGACGGGCCCGGGGTGGAGGAGTCCATGGCTGGGCTCAGATGTGAGGCAGTGATGCTCTTTAGCGAATCTTTTGGGGTTGTCCAGTGGCGGCTAAGCCGGTGAACGTGGTGGCTGCGGCCTGTGATGGCGCCTGCAGCGGCAACCCTGGCCCCGGGGGCTGGGGAGCCTTGCTGCGCTTTGCCGACGGCTCGGTGCATGAAATGGGCGGGGCCCACCCGGCCACCACCAACAACCGCATGGAGCTCACCGCGGCCCTGGCCCTGCTGGAGGCCCTCAAAGACCTGCCCCGTGATCCCCGGCTGACGATCCGCACCGACAGCCGCTACTTGATCGACGGCTTCGGCAAGTGGATCCAGGGCTGGAAGCGCAAGGGCTGGCGCACGGCATCCGGTGGCGCGGTGCTCAACCGGGATCTGTGGGAGCAGCTCGACCAGGCCCGGTTGCCGGGCGTGGAGCTGGTGCATGTGAAGGGGCACAGCGGCGACCCCGACAACGACCGCTGCGATGCCATTGCTGTGGCCTTTTCCCGCGGCCAGATGCCGGCCATGGCCGCCGGCGAGGTGCTGACCACAGCCCGGATCGAGGCGGATGTGCCCTCACTGGATCTGCCCCTCGCTGATCTGGCCCCTGCCCCCTTGCAGCAGTTGCTCAGCCGCCTGGAGCTGGCCGAACGCTTCGCCGCCCAGGGCTACGGCCTCAGCCTGGTGGAGCTGGCCCAGCTGGTGGAGCAGCCCCTGAAGCAGCTGGAGCGCCGCAGCAGCTCCTGGCGCTGGCGCGACTGGCAGGTGCTGCCCCTGGAGGGCGGGCGCTGGCGTTTGCAACGCGACGCGGGAGGATTGGGCGACCGGGAGTAGGCGGGGAGATGGCGGATTCAGGCACCGCAACCAGCACGGGCGCGCTCTACGGGCGCTTGGTGGGGCCGCTGCTCAGCCGCGACGACGGCGCCGATGCGGAGCAGCTCAGCCAGCTCACGCTCACGGCCTTGGCCCAGGCTTCGTTGCGGCGCCAGTGGCCCCTGGTGAGTGGCGCCCTGGCCGGCCTGGCCGCCGAGTTGCAGCGGCCCGATCCCCGCCTGGAGCAGAGCCTGTTTGGCTGCCGCTTTGCCAATCCGGTGGGGCTCGCGGCCGGCTTCGACAAGAACGGCGTCGCCGCGGGGATCTGGCACCTGTTCGGCTTTGGTTTTGCGGAGCTGGGCACGGTCACCTGGCACGGCCAACCGGGCAACCCCAAGCCCCGGCTGTTTCGCCTGGCGGCGGAGCGGGCGGCGCTGAACCGCATGGGCTTCAACAACGACGGCGCCCAGGCCCTGCGCCGCACCCTGGAGCGTCAGCAGCTTCCCGCCCCCGGCCGGCGCCCGGCTGTGCTGGGCATCAACCTCGGCAAATCGAAGATCACCTCGCTGGAGCTCGCCCCCGACGACTACGCCTCGTCGCTGGAGCTGCTCGCCCCCCTGGCCGATTACGCGGTGATCAACGTGAGCTCGCCCAATACGCCGGGCCTGCGGGAGCTGCAGGAGGAAACCCTGCTGCGGCGGCTGGTGGAGCGGCTGCGGCGCCTCCCCGCCTGCCCGCCCCTGCTGGTGAAGATCGCTCCCGACCTGGAAGACGACGCCATCGATGCGATCGCGCGCATGGCCTACGAGGAGGGCCTGGCTGGCGTGATCGCCGTGAACACCAGCCTCAACCGCCTGGGGCTGGAGCAGCGCCGCCTGGCCCAAACGGGCCGAACGCTGGCCGAGGAGGCCGGCGGCGTGAGTGGGGTGCCGCTGCGGGCCCGGGCCCTGGAGGTGCTGCGGCGGTTGCGGGCTACGGCGGGGCCAGCCCTGCCCCTGATCGGGGTGGGGGGCATCGATTCCGCCGAGAGCGCCTGGGAGCGGATCACAGCCGGTGCATCGCTGGTGCAGCTCTACACGGGCTGGATCTACGGCGGCCCGGCCTTGGTGCCCGAAATCCTCGAAGGGTTGGTGACCCAACTCGAGCGCCACGGCCTGTCCCATGTGGGTGAGGCGGTGGGCTCGGGGCTTCCTTGGCGCTGAAAGTTCGGTAGGTTACTTGTAACAATCCGATCCGATCTTTGGTACTGGCGGGACTCCAGGAGAAATGGCGCCCCCTCCGTGCCCAGCTGTTTCCCAAGCTGGTGATGGTCGATCTCTCCGAGCAGCTGGTGATCGGCCAGCTGGTGAAGCGGGGCAGGCCGCAGGAGCCGATCTGGTCGGCACCGATTCCGGCCCGCACCTGTCGCGATGGGGTGCCGCAGCTCAAGGACGCGGTGGGGGATTTTTTGGGCGACCTGCTGTTGGAGTACGGGGGGATCGATGCCCAGCTGGTGGTGTCCCTGCCTCGGCAAGCGTCCCATTGGCGGGTAGTTGATTGGCCAGCCGGCCAACAGCCTGCGAATTCCGTAGGCGACCTGCGCGCGCTCAATCCTGATCTGGGCTGGCCGTTTCCACTGGAGCAGGCCTACCTGGATGTGCATCCACTGCCGGGTCTGCCCGCCAGTTCGTTGGTGATCGCGGCGGAGCGGTCGGTGGTGGATGCCTGGGTGGAGGTGTTTGCGATTGCTGGCGGCACTCTGCAACACCTGCTGCCCTCGCAGGTGTGCCTGATGTGGGGCCTGCGCGACGCGCTGGCGGCCACGCCTGCCGGCACCCTGGTGGCGCTGTTGCAGCCGCTGGATCAGCAGACCAGCCTGATCCTCTGGCACCAGGGCGTGCCCGAGTTTGAACGGATGTTGCCTGGGCCGATGGTCGAGCTGATTCCCGCCTTGCAACAGAGCTTGGCGTTTTACAAGACTCTGCAGGCTCCTCAGGCGCCGGTGCGGTTGTTGTTGGCCCGACCGCTGGAGGATCAGGCGTTGTTGGAGCAGGCGCTGGATCTGGAGGTCGAAGTGGTCGATCACGATGGCTTTGGCTCTCTCTGTTTGCAGGGCCTGGGCAGCTTGGAGCTGGTCCAATGACGACAACGCCAACCACCAGCCAGTTCGACCTGCTGCGCGAAAAACGCCAGGGCCTCAACCTGCCGGACCCTGTTCAGGCTGCCCTGCAGGGGCGTCAGCGGTTGGTGCAGGGCGTGGCGATCGGTGCTGCCCTGATTGGCATCGCGCTTGGGGCGGTTGTGTTGGTGTGGTTGCGCGCCTTGATGGTGAGCGCTGCGGTGGATCGCCTTGGCACGGTGGAGGCGGAGGTGCAGTTGTTTGAAACCCAGCTCACGGCGTCCCGGGGCAAGCTCAAGAGGGTGGAGAACGCCAATGCGGATCTGGTCAAGGGACTGATTGCGGTGCGTTCCGGATCGGCGCTGATGCGCGATCTGCAGCTGCGGGTGCCGGCAGGGGTGCAACTCACCGCTGCCACGGAAGAGGGGAGTGGCTACCGGCTCAAGGGGGTGTCGCGGGATCCCCAGGCTTTTGCCCGCATCAATGCGCTTCAGCTCCAGTTGAAGCGCTCCCCGTTGCTGGATCCCAATGGCGTCACCCTTGTCAAAGCGTCACGGGGTGCTGCGGGGTCAGGACCGGTCAGTTTTGAGTTGTTGGTGACCTTTCGTCCGCCGATCAGCCCGTTGGCGGAGAAGCAGATTCTCACCCAGCTCGGAGCTGAGGGCTTGGTGCGTCGCCTTGATCTGCTCCAGCAGGAGGGCTTGCTCTGATGACCAACCTTCAGGATGGGGCTGATCGGAATGCATCCCAAGTGCAGCAGCGCTTGCTTTTGGGGCTGCCGATTGGGGTGGGTGCGCTGCTGGCGGTTTTGGTGGTGGGTGTGGGGGTGGTTCCCCAGTGGTTGAAGCTGCAGTCCGACAGCGAACGACTGGCCCAGCTGGAGGAGATCCAGGGCCGCATTCCTCTGCTGCGGGCTCAGATCGCCAAAACGGCGGAAAGCCAGGACGCAGCGGAGCGCAAGCAGCAAAAGGTGCTGCAACTGATCGAAGGGAGTGGCGAGTTGCTCACATTCCTGGCTCAGCTTGATCGGGAGGCCAACCGCCTCGGTGTGCAGCTGGATCTGTATGAGCCCGTGGCGGCACTGCCGCCCCCAGCTGCGGATGAGAAGAAGGCTCAAAAAGGCGAGCAGCCGGCGCCCCCCCCCAAGTCTCCCCTTGAGGCGGCTGGCCTGAAGGCCCAGCAGGTGCTGCTCACGGCCGAGGGCCCCTACCCCAATGTGTTGGCGTTTTTGCGCGCCACGGAAAAGCTGACTGTTTTGGTGTCACAAAGCAACTTGTCGCTGACTGCCGTGGAGCCTCCCAAGGCAGCCCCCCTGCCTGCTCCCCAGGGTGGTAATCAGGCGGGCAATCAGAGCGGCATGGTTGCACCAGCGGCGATCCCTGTGGCGGCGAAAACTGAGTTGAAATTGACGCTGACTTATTACCAGTCTGGCAATGCAGTGAAGCCCACACTTGTGCCGCCCAAGAAACAAACTTAGCAAGCGTCGACGTCTTCTTCGCTGCCCTGGCTTTTCAGAAATTGGTTCGCTAAGATCCGCACAAAGTTGTGTGAAGAACGTTGGGCAGGGATTGGGGTCGTCGCCTTGCTACGGCCGCTGCGGCAGCAGTTCTCCCGAGTTTTGCTCTTCTTGATCCTGCTGGCCAGGCCGCCCCGCGCCAATCCGCCGCCGGTGCTTCTACGTCGGCCCCTGGTCAAACCTCTTCCTCCTCCCGCGGCTCTGCTGCTGCCGCAGCGGGACCGATGCAGCTGCAGGTGCGTCGCCTGGAAAATGCGGTGGAGCTGGTGGTGGTGGGAGCTGGTCCTGCGCCCCAGTTGCAGCAGACGGCGTGGCCCAACGGCTGGCAAGGTCAACTCACCACGGCATCGCCGACGGGGCTGCGGGTTGGCCCCCAACGGCTGTCGATGCCGGAGCTGGGGTTTCAGTCGGTCAGCCTTGATGGCTCGGGTAGCAGCTACAGCCTGTCGGTGACCTCGATGCCCGGGGTTCCCCTGGCGCGTCCGGTGGTGAGCGCTGATGGTGTGAATCTGATCCTCACGTTTCCCGCTTCACCCCAGGTTTCCCTGCAGACGAATCGCCTAGACCTCAGTCAGCCCGGCGCTGTGCCACTGCCCATCTATGCGCCGCCTCTGCAGGCCCGAGCTGTTGCGCCGCCGCTGGGAGATATGGCGGTTGGCACGATGAGAATTGCCAACCGTGGCTATGTCAATTTGAGTGGGCCTAGGGTTACCTTGACAGTTAGGACTGCTAATGCAAGAGATGTACTGATGACGCTTGCGCGCATTGGTGGTTACGGATTCGCTTTCCAAGAATCGCTTGTTCCTAAGGAAGTTGAACAAAAAACTGGTGATGTTGATCGACTAAACTCGCCGAACACCAATACCGAAAGGACTGAAAAAACGGTTGAAGGCGTTCTGGCCGCAATTCCCCCGGTTACTGCTTCTTTTGTAAATGAAGTCTACGCACAGGCTTTCAATACAGTTTTGTTGGCTTCGGGGCTTCAGGCTCGAAAAGAAGGTAACACCGTCATAGTTGGCAAGAATGTGCTTTCAAAGACAATGGGTTCCCAGGCTTCTAAGATTTATCGGCTCAATCAGGTAAGTGCTGGTTCTGCAGCCGATTATTTGGCTAACCTTGGGGCGTCGGTTACGAAGACCAATACGATTACAACTGCAGTCACTCAGGGTGGAAGCCAGAGCCAGCCAAGTGGCGCCCCAAATTCAGCAACAACTTTGTCAAGCACCCAGACTGCTGTAGAGGCTTATGGGGCATCTTCGGGGCCCTTAATAGGTTTGCTGGCTACTACTGATTCTCGACTTGGAACCATTACGCTTGTGGGAGATCCGTTTGTAGTTGCTATCGCAGAGCAATACTTGCGGCAGCTTGATTTACGCCAGAGGCAGGTTTCTCTTGCAGTTAAGATATATGATGTATCACTTGATAATGACACCACTGCCGAGAGCAGCTTCGCTTGGACTGGCAGAAACTTTATTATTGCCAACGAAAATGGTAGCCTCAGTGCCTCCTATGGCGATGGAGTAACTCCATCGGGTGCTGGGAATAATTCATTTTTAAGTACGTTAAATGCACAAATAGTTTCATCAAACTCGAAGCTTTTGGCAAGTCCAACTCTTATTCTGTCTGAGAATCCTTCTGATCTTAGAAGCGATGATGAGGCTGCTGCTGCGATAGCTTCGTCTGGTGGGCAGGCTACTGCAGATACTGCCGATATTAATGCCCCTATTGGTCGCCGCAAGGCCAATGAGGCGTTGGTCAGGGTTGGAACAAATGTGCCTGTTTCAGTGTCGTCCACTGAAAGTGGAGATACTGGCACTGTGAGTTGTTCTATCGATGAGTTTCAGACAGCGGGCCTAGTCCTGGGCGCTCGAGTTGAGCGAATAGATGACAATGGATTTGTGACATTTACTCTTTCGCCCAGTGTCTCGGCAGTTGTTGATACTGTAGAAGCTGGTGGCAATTGTCCCTCCATTAGCATCCTAAGTGTTCGGCGTCTTGATACGGGCGCTGTTAGAGTTCGTGATGGGCAAACCCTAATATTGACGGGCGTTATTTCGGATTTTGATAGGATCGAGGTTTCCAAATGGCCCGTTTTGGGTGATATTCCGCTCATTGGACAATTTTTCCGGTCCTCCGGAAATAAAAGGGAAAAGCGAGAATTAGTGATTACCGTTACCCCAAGGATTATTAATGATGGGACTGGCGGGGTTTATGGATATGGTTATAATCCTACCAGCAAGGGGGCCCAGGAATTCATGGCTTCCCCAGGGTTTTGATTCCTGCCTGGGGAGGCTGCCGGTTTGCTGAATAATTTATGTATATAAACTAATCACTTGTTATGAATAATGAGCTTTTTCGATGGCCTAGTTGCCAAGGCCTTCTCTGTGCTGGTGCTCGAGTAAATCGCAGAAGAGGGGGGATCAGCTGCTTCTTTTGTGTTCGTTAGTTGATTTTCAATCGACTGAAGGTATGGAGTCCAGATTTCTGATCTCTAGGCGCAGCTTCTGCAGCTCATTGATGTTTAGTTCCAAAATAGAAATCCCATGCGTGAATGAACAGATTTCATTCAAATGTAGGTCGTTGATTGTTGGGCTTCTCGGAGTCGCTAATATCTGGACAACGCTGTCTTCCCAGTAGCAGTGGGCGTCTTCCCTAGGCGGCGCGTCGAGGACTCTATGCCTGCTGTTCTCGATCGTCCATCGGTCTCTGACGTGCTCAAGCAGGGCTTTTGCTCCGGTCTGTAAGCTTTAGATAGTGCGTTGGTTGTCCCTTATCCACAGGCACACGTCGGCCCCTGGGCAAGGCATCATCGAAAAACGCCTGCGTCGTATGCAGTGGATCCGCCTGGATCGCCCCTCAAGCTCCAGGCCGCTAAGCAGCTCTTTGAGCGCGGCTCGGTCGCTGGGCTGGTGGGTGTCGTGAGCCCTCTGCGCTAAGGCAACTCCCAAGGTGCTGGGTCAGACCGTGACCTCGTAACGAGCCGATGGTTGCCGTCCTTGGCCTCAAACCTGGCCCACTTCCTGTGGAGGTATTGCAATGCAAGGCCCCACAATTCTCTTGGAGGTTGAACTTCTCATCCGGTCTGCCCTGAGACGAACCCCAGTTCCTCCCGCCCAGGGTTAACGATATCTGTGGCAAAGTCGCTTCAGTATAAAGGCACCCACAACATTCTCAAGCTGTTCATGGCATCGCTGGCAATGGCCTGAGAAGTAAAGTCAGATTCATCTGGTATGAAACCGGACGACGCTCAGTCGTGTATCCCCAATAGAGGGTTGCTGGCCCAGGTGCAACTTGCGACAGGCTCCTGGCTCAGAAGCCCAACGGCATGAACGCATTGGCCGCAATTGGTGCCAGATACTGAAAGACTGCCAAGGCGCCTGAGATCGCTTTGCCGCCTGCTCCATTGCCGCCTTTGCTGTTGTCCTCGTCAGCCTTGGCTAGTTTCTCAGCGGCCTGTTGCAGTTGCTCCGCCTGAGAGACTTCACCCCCCTTGCGATACAGGTTCGCTGCATAGCTGAAATCTCTGGTCGCCAGTTCTATTTTGCCCTGCTCGCTGCGACAGATGCCCCGCGCCACCCAGCTGATGGCAGCGTTGGGATCTTTGCGGACCGCTTGGCTGAAGAACTGTTCAGCTTCTGGATACCGCCCCTGCTGAGCAGCTTCAGCACCCGCATTGTGCAGCTCGGCGTAGCTCAACTGGACGGCGGTGATGCCCGTGGCCCGTTGCCAGTGGCTGCGCGATAGGGCTCCTGGGTCCAGCAGGGCACCACTGAGATCGGCCTGGCGTAGATCGGTGCCATCCAGCCGCGCGCCGCGCAGGTCGGCACCGCGCAGGGAAGCTCCCATCAAGCTCGTGAAGCTCAGATTGGCTCCGCCGAGCTGGGCCCCATCCAGGCGGGCCTGCCCCAGGTTGGCCCGTTGCAGCTGGGCCTGGCGCAGATCGGCGTCGCGCAGATCCGCGTGCACTAGATCCGCATCCTGGAGCTTGCAGCCACGGCAGCTGCGGGTGTCCAGCAGTTTGAACAGGTCGGTCGAATCCGCCTTGGCGGTAGGCGCCATCAGCACAGCCACAGCAGCGAGCAAGCTGGCGGCGGCGCTCAGCAGGTGGCCTTGACGTGGCAACGTCAGAGGCGCGATGCGGCTTGGCATGGCATTCGTGCACGTTGCAACGGCTTATAGCGCACGATTTCGCCTGTTTCCTAGGCGGCACAGGCCTATTCGCCAGGCAGTCGACGTCGGCACTTAGCTTTCGGCCATGCCGATGCCGCCCTCCGAGCGCCATGGCGGCAATCTGGCCGCCACCGCCACGCGCCTGGGTTGCCGGCCCTCCCAGCTGCTCGATGCCAGTGCCTCCCTGGTGCCCTTCGGGCCGCCCTGGGCTGTGCGCGACTCCCTGCTGAGGGTGGCGCTGGGGCTTGCCGCTGGCTCGCAGTTGCGGGCCTACCCCGATCGTCACGCCACTGGCTTGCGCGCCGCCCTGGCCCAGTTGCATGGGGTGGAGCCCGAGTCGGTGCTGCCCGGCAACGGGGCGGCGGAATTGTTCACCTGGGCAGCGCGCGATGCGGCGGCGGCCGGCTTGAGCGTGCTCCCCCAGCCGGGTTTTGCCGACTACCCCCGCGCCCTGGACTGCTGGGGCGGCGCCTGGCGATCTCTGCCGTTGCCTTTGCAGGGCGGTTTGGGGCCGCAGCTGTTTCCGGCGGCTCCGGCGGGCGCGGTGCTCTGGCTCACCAACCCCCACAACCCCACTGGCGCGCTGTGGAGCCGTGCCTCCCTCGAGCCGTTGCTGGAGCGCTTCACCCTGGTGATCGCGGATGAGGCCTTCCTGCCGCTGGTGCCGGGCGGGGAAGCCCAGAGCCTGATTCCACTGGTGCGCACCCACCCCAACTTGGTGGTGATCCGTAGCCTCACCAAACTCTGGTCGATCGCTGGCCTGCGCCTCGGCTATGCCATCGCCCAGCCCGAGCGCCTGGCGCGCTGGGCCCGTTGGCGCGATCCCTGGCCGGTGAATGGTCTGGCGGTGGCGGTGGGCGAGCGGTTGCTGGGCGATCCGCTGGCCTACGGGCTTTGGTGCCACCGGGTGCAGCGCTGGACGGCCCGCGAGGGGGCCTGGCTCTTGGCCCGGCTGGAGGCGTTGCCGGGCATCACGCCGCTGCCTTCGGCCGCGAACTTTTTGTTGATTCGCGGCGATGCGTCCTTGGTGCCGCTGCGCGAGCGCCTGGAGTGCCGCCACCGCATCCTGCTGCGCGATTGCCGCTCCTTCGACGGGCTGGGGGAGCACTGGCTGCGGATTGGCGTCCAGAGCCGCCAAAACAACCGGCGCATGATTCGGGCCTTGAGGCAGGAGCTTGGTCGCTAGCGTTGATTGCATTGCATGCATGCCCGTGGCAACGCTCACAGTCCGCAACCTGGATGAGGCCACCAAGGCGCAGCTGCGTCTCCAGGCAGCGCGCCACGGCCGCTCGATGGAGGAGGAGGTGCGCACGATCCTGCGCGAGGCCTTGTTTCGCGGGCCATCCAAACCCAGTGGGCCCAGTCGCCTTGGGCTTGGCCAACGAATTCATGCCCATTTCGCCGCGCTGGGTGGCGTTGAGCTGGAGCTGCCCGAGCGCAGCTCTCAGCCGCAGCCGGCGGATCTTGGGGCTTGATCGGTGTGATCGTGCTGGATACCAATGTGCTCTCCGAGTTGATGCGTCCTCGGCCCAACCCCCAGGTGCTGGCTTGGGTGGATGGTTTGGATCTTGGCCTCGTGGCGATCACGGCCATGAATGAAGCGGAGATTTTGCACGGCATCAGGCGGCTGCCGGATGGCCGACGCAAGGCTGCTCTTCAGCAGTGCTGGGACGAACTGGTGGCCGACATCTTTGCTGGCCGGGTCTGGCCCTTCAGCAGCGAAGCCGCCCATTGGTATGCCGATCTCTTGCGCTCTCGTGAACGGTTGGCGCGGCCCATGGCCACAGCTGATGCGGTGATCGCTGCTATAGCCCTCGCGCACGGCGCCCAGCTCGCCACCCGAGATGGGGCCGACTTCGCTGATGTGGGGCTTGACGTAATTAATCCCTGGGCTGGCTGATCATCGCGGCCACCCGTTGCCTCAACAGGCGGTGGTCCTCCTCATTGGCCCAGCAGTTGGCTCAACACTGCCTGGAGGGGCGGCAAGTCCAGTTCCACGGTGCGCCAGACCCTGACGAGATTCACCTTGAGGTAGTCGTGGATGAGCACATCACGCATGCCAGCGATCTGACGCCAGGGAATTGCAGAGTTGGCATCCCGCAGCTCGGTGCTGAGGTTCTTCGTGGCTTCACCGATTACCTCCAGATTGCGGATCACGCCGTCCTGGATCAAGCGGGAAGCCAGAAACGCTTGCTCCCCTCCAGCCGTGTACTCAGCGATGCGCTCCATGCAGTCGCGAATGCTTTCGAGGTAGAGGCGGTCCTTGTTCACAGGGCCAGGGCCTGCTCCAGGATCTGAGACCGAATCAGTGGATGCAGCGTCTCCGCTTCTGTGACGTCCACCGAACAGCCCAGCAGGTCCTCCAGGTCCTGGCGCAGACTGATCAGCCCTAGCAGAGACTGCTCTTCTGGGAGATCGACCAACAGGTCAAGATCGCTGGCGGGATGTTCATGGCCCGTGGCGATCGATCCATAGATCCGCAGATTTGAGGCACCATGGCGCGTGGCGACGGCCAGCACCTCCGGCATGAGAGCAGTCAGCCGCTCTCGGATCGTGGTGTCCACTGAACTGGTCATAGCGCCAGATCGATCTGTTCAGTATCGGCTGAATCAACAGGTCTGCCAGGCATGCTGCGCTTGCCGAGTAGGCCCTACGGGCATCAGCTGGAGCCTCTGACGGCAACAAGCCGAAGGTCACCGTCTAGGAGCTTTCCCAGCAGCCCGAGCCGCTGCAGGATTCGACCCACCTGGGCAGGCGCCAAGTGGCGGCAGTGTTTGTTCGCGAGCTCTGGTGAGGGCTGTGAGCAGACGCTCCGCGTTTGCGGGTGAGCGCAGCAGGTGGGCCGTTTCCAACAGGCCTGCCAGTTCATCGGGGGCCACGAAGGCTACTTCTCCCCTCTTGATGGGCATCGCCTCGCCATACCGATGGGCCGGGTCTGCTGGACAGACCTATTGGACAAGTCTAGGGCTGTTGGCAGGGTTGGTTGTTCAGGGCTGGCTGAGCAGCGCGGCCACCCGTTGATCGGCATCGCGCACCGCCAGTTGCGCCATGGCGGCGCCCATGCCCACCAAGGGATCGCGCGCGGCTGCCGCCCCCCGCAGGCGCGGGCCCAGCAGGCGCCAGAGAGTGCGCTCGAGGGCGGGCTCGCCGGGCAGGTGTTGCCACACGATCACGGCGGCGCCGATTTCGGCGGCGGCGGCGGCATTGGCATCCTGGTGGCGATCGGCGGCGGCCGGGTAGGGCACCAGGATCGCCGGGGTGCCGCACACGGCCAGCTCGCTCAGGGCGCCGGCACCGCTGCGGCTGATGGCCAGGTCGGCGTGCTGCAGCAGGCCGGGGATGTCGTCGCTGAAGGGTCGTTCCACGGCGCCAGCGGGCAACGGCTGGCCGGCATCGGGGTCGTTGCGGCCGGTGAGGTGCACGACGCGCACCCCCGCCGCCGTGAGCTTGGCCAGCAGGGGCCGCACCATCTGGTTGAGGCCAACGGCGCCCTGGCTGCCGCCCATCACCAGCAGCAGGGGGCCGGGGCCCGGCGGCACCCAGGCAGGCAGGGGGGCGGGCTCCAGAAACGCATGGCGCACCGGCGTGCCCGTCACCACCGGCTGGCAGCCGGGCAGGCGGGCGGCGGCCTGGGGCAATCCCACCGCCACCTGGCTGCACAGCCGGCCGAGCAGGCGGGTCACCTTGCCGGGCAGGGCATTGCTCTCGTGCAGCACCATCGGCACGCCGCACCAGCGGGCCGCCAGGATTGCTGGTGCGGCGATGTAGCCGCCGCTGGTGAACACCGCGTCGATCTGTTCGCGGCGGATCAGCCGCCGTACCGAGCGGGTGGCCTGCAGCAGCTGCAGCAGGTTGAGCAGTCGGCGCAGGCCTCGGCCCTGCAGCCCGCCAGCCCGCACGGTGTGGAGCGGATAGCGGCTCGGCACCAGTTGGGTTTCCAGGCGGTCGGGCACCCCCAGCCACTGCACGCTCCAGCCGGGCGGCATCGCATCGGCCACCGCCAGCGCGGGAAACAGGTGGCCGCCGGTGCCGCTGGCAGCGATCAGGAGCCTGGGCATGGGTGTTGGCCTGGAGCGCGCCTAACTTAAAAGCGGTTTCCGCTGCCCTGATGCTGCGTCCCCAGCTGCCGAGCCGAATCCTGCAGCCCTTACTGCCTAGCGTCCTGCTCGGCCTGGCCGCCCTGCTGGGCGGAGCCCTGCCGGCTGCGGCTGCCGACGCCCCCAGTGCGGTTCAGCTGCAGGCCCTGGAGGCGGCCCTCAATGGCACTGGTGAGCTCGCGGCCGTGCTGGAGAACGGTCCGGGTCTCGATGTCACCCTGGTGGAGCTGCGCCGCCGCAGCCTGCTGCGCCAGTTCCCTGATGCCAGCTGGCAGGTGAGCCCGGGCAAGGCGCTGCGCGATGGTCGCAGCACTGTGCAGCTCCAGGTCACGGGCAGCCGCCAGGAGGGCCCCACCCTGTATCGGCTCCTGGCCCAGCAGCAGCTGGTGCTCAGCAGCGGCGCTGGCCCCGGTGGCCGCATCAACGGCCAAAGCGTGATCCGTGAGCAGACCCTCCTGCGCAGCGGCGAAGCCGACCTGCCGGTGCGCTTGCAGATCCCCGATGCGGTGCTCACCGGTCAGCGCTACGACGTGGATGTGCTGTTCGATGAGCCCCTGGAGGGCGCCATTGCTGCCGGCGGTCTGGTGGCCCTCACCGGCCAGCAGGTGAATGCCCTCGAGAGCCCCAATCTGCAGCTGGGTGCCCTGGGTGGCGGTGGCCTGTTCAAGTCGGTTCAGGCTCCGTTCACCCCCGGCTCTCAAACCTGGGCGGTCCTGTTGGTGCATCCCCAGGGCATCGTCAGTGCCACCAAGCGGGTGCTGGTGGTGGCCGATAAGGCCCAGCTGCATCCCTGAGTTCAGGGTGCTTAGCCCTGGCTGCCAAACCAACGGGCCAGGGCCGACACGTCGTCGTTGCCGTGGCCCGACGCCAGCAAGCTGTCTTCCATGGCGGCCACCAGCTGGCTCACCGGCAGCTCCATGCCGGCGGCAGCGGCCGCCTCCAGGGCAATCGCCAGATCCTTGCGGTGCAGCGCCAGCTTGAAGCCGAGGGGGAACTGACCCTTCAGCATGTTGGTGGCACGGTTCTCCAAGGCCCACGACCCGGCCGCTCCAGCTGCCAACGCTTCGCACACCTGCTCCATCGGCAGCCCCAACCGCTGCCCCAGGGCCATGGCTTCCGCCACAGCGGCGTAGCTCCCGGCCACCAGCACCTGGTTCACTGCTTTGGCCTGCTGGCCCGAGCCCACGGGGCCCAAGTGGCTGATGCGGCTGCCAATCACCTCCAGCAGCGGGCGGGCTCGCTCGAGGTGGGCTGGATCGCCGCCCACCAGCACCGAGAGCGTGCCGGTGCGGGCGCCTTCCGTGCCGCCGGTCACCGGAGCGTCGATGTAGTCCACGCCCTGCTGAGCGAGCTGTGCCGCCATGCGCCGGCTGGTGGCCGGGCTGACCGTGGAGCAGTCGATCACCAGCGTCCCCGGCTGCAGCCCTTGGCGGGCCGCGGTTTGGTCGGTGCCCAGGATCTCAGCGCCGAGCAGCACAGCCTCCACGGCGCAGTCGTCGCTGACGCACACCAGCAGCACCTCGGCCGCGGTCGCCGCTTCCGCAGGGCTGCCGGCCCCCCTGGCCCCCGACTCCAGCAGTGGTGCTTCCCGGCTGCGGTTGCGGTTGTGAACGGTGAGCGGAAAACCAGCGGCCAGCAGATTGGCCGCCATCGGTGCGCCCAGGGCCCCCAGTCCAATCCAGCCGACGGCAGGCCTGTCTGTTGGGCTCATTCACTTGCCGGTCCGATCCCCAGCCTGCCTCGCTGTGGTCTGAGCCGGTGTTTTTCGCCCGTTGAACAGGTTGTTGCACAAACCCTGCCAAGCAAAAAGGGGGCTTGAAGCCCCCTCCTGAACCGTCAGGCCTCTGCGAAATCAGGCCTCATCCAGGGCCGCCACGCCGGGCAGCACCTTGCCTTCCAGCAGCTCCAGGCTGGCGCCACCGCCGGTGGAGATGTGCGACATCTTTTCGGCCACACCCACCTTCTCCACGGCGGCCACGGAGTCACCGCCGCCGATGATGGTGCAGCAGCCCTTGCCGCTCAGGTCGGCCAGGGTGTGGGCGATGCCGTTGGTGCCGGCCGCAAACTTGTCGAACTCGAACACGCCCATGGGGCCGTTCCAGATCACGGTCTTGCAGTCGGCCAGGGCCTCCTGGAAGGCTTTGAGCGAGTCGGGGCCGATGTCCAGGCCCATCCAGCCATCGGGGATGGCGTTGATCGACACGGTCTGGCTGTTGGCGTCGGGGGCAAAGTTGTCGGCCAGCACCACATCGGTGGGCAGCAGCAGCTGCACGCCTTTGGCTGCCGCCTTGGCCTCGAGCTCCTTGGCCAGCTCCAGCTTGTCCTCTTCCACCAGGCTCTTGCCCACTGCCAGGCCGCGGGCCTTGTAGAAGGTGAAGATCATGCCGCCGCCGATCAGCACCTTGTCGCACTTGTCGATCAGGGCTTCGAGCACGCCGATCTTGGAGCTCACCTTGGAGCCACCCACGATCGCCGCCAGGGGACGCTTGGGCTCGTCGATGGCGCCCTGCAGGTACTGCAGTTCCTTCTCCATCAGGTAGCCCGCCACGCTGGGGCTCAGGGCCTTGGTGACGCCTTCGGTGGAGGCGTGGGCGCGGTGGGCGGCGCCGAAGGCGTCGTTCACATACACATCGGCCAGGGCGGCCAGCTGGGCGGCGAAGCCGGCGTCGTTCTTCTCTTCCTCGGCGAAGAAGCGCACGTTCTCGAGCAGCACCACATCACCCTCGGCCATGGCGGCCACCTTCGCTTCGGCATCAGGGCCGATGCAGCTGTCGGTCTTCACCACGGGCTTGCCGAGCAGCTCAGCCAGGCGGGCGGCCACGGGGGTGAGGCGCATGCCCTCGTTCACCTGGCCCTTGGGACGGCCGAAGTGGGCGGCCAGGATCACCTTGGCGCCCTTGCCGGTGAGGTCGTTGATGGTGGGCAGGGCGGCACGGATGCGGGTGTCATCGGTGATGGCGCCGGCGTCGTCGAGCGGTACGTTGAAGTCGACCCGCACCAGCACGCGCTTGCCGCGGAGCTCATCGGCCGAAAGGCTGGCCAGGGATCGCTTCGCCATGGGGGTATGGAAATTACGGAATTGCCGGGGGAGGTTAGCCCCCGCGGCGCCTTCTGCTCCCCGGATTTCGGATTTCCGCCAACCAGCCGCCCTGGCCGGATCCCGGACGCCCCCCCAGACTGAAACTCCCACCTGCCTGGGCCCTGCCTTCGGTCATTGCTCCATGTTTGACACCGTTCTCTTTCCCATCGACCTGAGCCGCCAGGCGATGGAAACGGCGGCGGTGGCCCTGAAGCTGGCCCAGCAGCACGCCAGCACGTTGGTGCTGCTGTCGGTGGTGGAGCCCGGCCAGGATGATCCCACTGCCGTGGCGGAGCTGCTGCAACAAGCGCGGGCTCGCTTTGACGAGGCGGGGGTCAGCTGTCAGGTGATCGAGCGGGAGGGCAAGCCGGCCTTCGTGATCGGCGATGTGGCCGATGAGATCAACGCCGATGTGATCGTGATGGGCACCCGTGGCATCGCGATCGAGAGCGACCAGCAGAGCACCGCTGCCCGGGTGATTCAGTTGGCCCCCTGTCCGGTGCTGGTGGTGCCCTGATGCCCCAGACGCTTCCGCTCAGCGTCAATGCCCCGGCGATTCAGTGGTATCCCGGCCACATCGCCAAGGCGGAGAAGGCCCTCAACGTCAATCTGGCCAAGGTGGACCTGGTGATCGAGGTGCGGGATGCCCGCATCCCCCTGGCCACCTCCCACCCGCGGCTGCAGCGCTGGATCAGCGGCAAGCAGCATCTCTTGGTGCTCAACCGGGTTGACATGATCCCGCCGCCGGTGCGCCAGGCCTGGACCGCCTGGTTCAAGGCCCAGGACCAGACCTGTTGGTGGTGCGACGCCAAGGCCGGCACCGGTGTGAAACAGCTGCAGCAGGCGGCGATTCGGGCCGGCGCGGCCCTCAATGCCCGCCGGGCCGGGCGAGGCATGAAGCCTCGGCCGGTGCGGGCCCTGATGCTGGGCTTCCCCAACGTGGGCAAATCGGCCCTGATCAACCGGTTGGTGCGCCAGAAGGTGGTGGACAGTGCCCGCCGCGCTGGCGTCACCCGCAGCCTGCGCTGGGTGCGCCTCGGCCAGGACCTCGACCTGCTCGATGCCCCCGGCGTGCTGCCGCCCCGCCTCGACGATCAGCAGGCCGCCCTGCGGCTGGCCCTCTGCGACGACATCGGCCAGGCCGCCTACGACAACGAAGCCGCCGCCCGGGCGTTTCTGCAGTTGCTCACCCTGCTGGAGGCTGAGCCTGCCGCCGGGGTGCAACCCGCCCTGGTGGAGAAGCGCTACGGCATTCCCCTCGGTGCGCTGGTGGGCGGCGGCCCCGACGTGGAGGGCTGGCTGGCCGCCGCCGCGGCGCGCCACACCAGTGGCGACAGCCTGCGCATGGCCACCAAGTTGCTCGACGACTTCCGTTGCGCCCGCCTGGGCGCCATTGCCCTGGAATTGCCGGCCCTTGCGTTGCCGTCATGAGCGGTTTCGGTGAAGGCGAGGGGGAGCTGCTGACGCTCACCTACCCCAAGCCGCTGCCGATGCGGTTGGACCGCTGGCTGGTGGCCCAGCGGCCGGAGCAGAGCCGTGCCCGCATCCAGAAGTTCATCGAGGCCGGCTATGTGCGGGTGAACGGCGTCACGGGTCGCGCTAAGACCCCCTTGCGCCAGGGCGACAGCGTGGCGCTGTGGATGCCGCCGCCCGAGCCGCTCCCCTACCTGGTGGCCCAGGCAATGCCGCTGGATGTGCTGTTTGAAGACGCGCACCTGATCGTGCTCAACAAACCCGCCGGCCTCACCGTGCACCCGGCGCCGGGCAACCGGGACGGCACCCTGGTGAACGGCCTGTTGCACCACTGCCCCGACCTGCCCGGCATCGGCGGCGAGCTGCGCCCCGGCATCGTGCACCGTCTCGACAAGGACACCACGGGCTGCATCGTGGTGGCCAAGAGCCAGGAGGCCCTGGTGAAGCTGCAGGTGCAGATCCAGAAGCGGATCGCCTCGCGCCAGTATCTGGCGGTGGTGCACGGCCAGCCAGCGGGCGATTCCGGCACGATTGTGGGGGCGATCGGGCGCCATCCCGCCGATCGCAAGAAATACGCCGTGGTGCACGATGACAGCGGCCGCCATGCCTGCACCCATTGGCGCTTGATTGAGCGGTTGGGGGATTACGCCCTGCTGCGCTTCAAGCTCGACACCGGCCGCACCCACCAGATCCGGGTGCACTGCGCCCACATGGGCCATCCGATCGTGGGCGATCCGGTGTATTCCCGCTGCCGCAAGCTGCCGATCGAGCTGCCCGGCCAGGCGTTGCATGCGGTGCAGCTTGGCCTCGATCACCCGATCAGCCGCGAGCGGCTGGTGTGCGAGGCGCCGCTGCCGGAGGTGTTTGAGCGCTTGCTGGTGGTGCTCAGACGGCGCTCGGCAGCCGCGGGCATGCCTCCACCAGCGTGCGGGTGATGGCGGCCTGGGGATCGGTCAGCAGGCGGGCGCCGGGGCCTTCCTCCACGATATTTCCCCCCTCCAGCACGATCACCCGGTGGCAGAAGCCACTGGCCACCGAGAGGTCGTGGGTGACAAACAGCATCCCCAGCCCCAGCCGCTGCTGCAGCTCCCGCAGCAGGGCCAGCACGTCGGCCTGCACCTCGGCATCGAGCATGCTCACGCTCTCATCGCAGAGCAGCACCTTGGGCTCGAGCACCAGGGCCCGGGCGATCGCCACCCGCTGCTGCTGGCCGCCCGAGAGCTGGCGGGGCAGGCGAGTTTCGAAGGCTTCGGGCGGGGTGAGCCCTACGGCGCCCAGCAGTTCTCGGGCCCGCTGGCGGGCCTGGGCGCGGCTGGCCAGTCCATGGATCAGCAGCGGATCGGCGATCGCCTCACCCACCGCCATCTGGGGGTTGAGGCAGGCCAGGGGGTCTTGAAACACCATCTGGATGCCGCGCCGCGCCTGCCGCAGGGCCCGGCCGCGCAGGCTCAGCAGGTTGCGGCCCTCCAGCCGCACGCTGCCGCCCCGCACCGGTGCCAGCCCCATCAGGGCCCGGCAGAGGGTGCTCTTGCCGCAGCCGGAGGCGCCCACCAGGCCAATGGTTTCGCCCGGCTGCAGCCGCAGGCTCACCCCGTCCACCGCCTTCAGCCAGCGGGTTTGCCAGGGCAGCGAGGGCAGGGCGTGCCAGCTGCGCAGCTCCTCCAGCTCCAGCAAGGGAGCGGCCGGCGCGGGTGGGGGGCTCTGGGCGCCTTCTCGTTCCCGCGCCTTGGCCACCAGCCGCTGGGCCAGGGGGGAGACCGGGGCGGTGAGCAACTGCTGGGCTGGGGCCTGCTCGATCAGCCGGCCCTGATCCAACACGGCGATCTGGTCACACCAGCGGCCCGCCATCGCCAGGTCGTGGCTGATCAGCAGCAGGGCGCTGCCCGCTTCCCGGCAGAGGTTGGTTAGTTCTGCCATCACCTGCCCTGCCACGGCCACATCCAGGCTGGTGGTGGGTTCGTCGGCGATCACCAGGGGCGGCTGCAGGGCCATGGCCAGGGCGATCGCCAGCCGCTGGCGCATGCCGCCGCTGAACTCATGGGGGTAGCTGCCGTAGCGATCGGCCTTGATGCCCACCCTGTCCAGCAACTCTTCGGCCCGCTCCCGCACCTGGCGCCGCCGCCACTGGGGACGGTGGGCCGCCAGGGTGTCGCCCAGGTGGTCGCCGATGGTGAGCAGCGGGTTCAGGCGGGTCATAGGGTCTTGAAACACCAGCCCCACCGCTTCGCCGCGCAGCTGCCGCAGGGCGCCCCGGCGCAGCCGGCTGGGGTCCTGCCCAGCCAGCAGCAGCCCACCGCTGCACTGGCTGCCCGGGGGTAGCAGCTGCAGCACCGCCCGGGCCACGGTGCTTTTGCCGCAGCCGGAGGGGCCCACCAGGGCCAGCCGCTCGCCCGGGCTCAGGCTGAGCGTCAGCCCATCCAGGGTGGGACGCTCCGCAGCGGGGTAGCGCACCACCAGGTTGTCGATTGCAAGCACGGGGCTGGTCATGGTCCCCAGCTTGGCCGCCGCTGCATACGATGAGGGAACTCCGCAGGGTGGAATGCTCAGGGCGGTTCCTGATCTGGACGCAACCGCTGTGGCTGTTTCAGTCGCGGCCGCTCCACCTGCCCCTGGGCCAGCCCCGGAGAGTCAAGCCCTGGGGCGCCGGCCGATCCGCACCCCCGCCGACTACGGCGTGCCCCTGCCCGAATGGTTGCAGCGCTGCATTGAGCACGTGCCGCCGGGAGAGGGGGAAAGCTGCCCAACCGATCCCGAGGCCCTGCTGGCCTCCGCTTTTGATTTCGCCTACCAGCTCCACGAGGGCCAGTTTCGGGCCAGTGGCGAGCCCTACATCATTCATCCGGTTGCCGTTGCCGATCTGCTGCGCGACATCGGCGCCAGTGCCGGGGTGATCGCCGCTGGCTTCCTCCACGATGTGGTGGAAGACACCGACGTGACCCCCGAGGAGATCGAGCAGCACTTCGGTGCCGAGGTGCGGGCCCTGGTGGAGGGCGTGACCAAGCTCGGCGGCATTCACTTCACCAACCACACCGAGGCCCAGGCCGAAAACCTGCGCCGCATGTTTCTGGCCATGGCCAGCGATATCCGCGTGGTGCTGGTGAAGCTGGCGGATCGCCTGCACAACATGCGCACCCTGGGTGCGCTCAAGCCCGAGAAGCAGCTGAGGATCGCCCGCGAAACCCGGGAGATCTACGCCCCCCTGGCCAACCGCCTCGGCATCGGCCGGCTCAAGTGGGAGCTGGAGGATCTGGCCTTCAAGATCCTCGAGCCTGAGGCCTATCGCGACGTCCAGCAGCAGGTGGCCACCAAGCGCAGCGAGCGCGAGGAGCGGCTGGAGGTGACCGTGCAGCTGCTGCGGGATCGCCTCGTTGCTGTTGGTTTGAACACCTGCGACGTGAGCGGTCGGCCCAAGCACCTCTACGGCATCTGGAGCAAGATGCAGCGCCAGCAGAAGGCGTTCCACGAGATCTTCGACGTGGCCGCCCTGCGGATTCTCTGCCCGAATCTCGAGAGCTGTTACCGGGCCCTGGCGGTGGTGCACGACACCTTCCGGCCGATCCCCGGCCGCTTCAAGGACTACATCGGCCTGCCCAAGCCCAACGGCTACCAATCCCTGCACACGGCCGTGATCGGCCGTCATCGGCCGATCGAGGTGCAGATCCGCACCACCGACATGCACCAGGTGGCCGAGTACGGCATCGCGGCCCACTGGAAGTACAAGGAAGGTGGTTCGCCAGCGGCGTCCGGTGCCGATGCGGAGCGGTTCAACTGGCTGCGGCAGCTGGTCGACTGGCAGAAAGATGACGGCGGCACTGACAGCAGCGATTTCCTGCGTTCGATCAAGGAAGACCTCTTCGATGAAGAGGTCTTCGTGTTCACCCCTAATGGCGATGTGGTGGGCCTGCGCAAGGGGTCCACAGCCGTGGACTTCGCGTATCGGATCCACTCGGAGATCGGCAACCACTGCCAGGGCGTGCGCATCAACGACCGTCTCTGCCCCCTCGCCACTCCCCTGCAGAACGGCGACTTCGTGCAGGTGATCACCGCCAAAACGGCGCACCCGAGCCTCGACTGGCTCAATTTCGTGGCCACCCCCACGGCCCGCAATCGCATCCGCCACTGGTACAAAACCAGCCACCGTGAGGAGAACATCCTGCGCGGCACGGAACTGCTGGAGCGGGAGTTGGGGCGCGATGGCTTCGATGCCCTGCTCCATGGGGAGGCGATGGCCAAGGTGGCCCGTCGCTGCAACCTCACGGGCACCGAAGATCTGCTGGCGTCGCTGGGGTTCGGCGGGGTCACCCTGCACCAGGTGCTCAACCGCCTGCGGGAGGAACTGCGCCTGGCCAGCGAGGCCTCGGCCCCCGTGCCCAGCAACGAGCAGGTGGCGGCCAGCGTGGCGGCCGCCCATGCAGGCCAGGCCGACTCCCAGGGGAGCGGAGCGGGCGGCGCCAGCCCGATCCTCGGCCTCGAGGGCCTCGACTACCGGCTGGGGGGCTGCTGCAGTCCCCTTCCTGGCGAGCCGATTCTCGGAGCCGTGGCCCTGGGCAACCACGGCATAACGATCCACCGCCAGGACTGCTCCAACGTGGACCAGGTGCCGGCCGAGCGGCGTTTGCCGGTGCGCTGGAATTCGGCCACCGATGCCCGCCCGCGCCGCTATCCGGTGCAGCTGCGCATCGAGGTTCTCGACCGGGTGGGCGTGCTGAAGGACATCCTCACCCGCCTCTCCGACCACCGCATCAACGTGAGTGATGCCCGGGTGCGCACTAATCCCGGCAAGCCCGCCCGCATCGATCTGCGGGTGGAGCTCGACAGTGCCAGCCAACTGGCCAACACGATCAATCAGATCCGCTCGATGGCGGATGTGCTCGATATCGCCCGCACCGGGATCGGCTAAGGCAGGGTGAAGCCGCCGGTGTTGAGGTGCTTGAGGTCGAGCATCACCAGCGTCACCCACACCAGCAGGGCCAGGCCGCCCATGGAGCCCAACACCAGCAGCAGGCCGGACAGTGCCGAGCGCGAAGTTCCCTTGCCTTCTGAACCCTTGCCGTCCGCCACAGGCTCGCGTTGATGAGTGCCGATCTTCGCACCACCAGCCTGGCCGCTCTTGGGTGAGGGTCTGACGACAGGGCTGGTTCAGCCGTCACGACGGCTACAGCGGCTCGGCTGGCGCCCCCTTACAACCACCCCATCCTCCGCGTGCCACGCCATGACCTCCGAGCAAGCGGCCCAACTGATCGACGAGACCCTCGACCTGGTGCATCAGCGCCTCCAGGACCTGCAGGCCCAGGCCTTGCTCCAGGAGCAACACGCCCTGGCCGAGGAGTTCCGCGAGTGGCGCCACCCTGAAGGGGGCCACATCGACCTGATGGTGTTTCCCGGCTTGGCAAGTTCCTGAGCAGGGCTGATCAGCCCTGCTGCCGGCGGCGATGTTCCCGCTCCAGCCAGTGCCAGTAGAGCCAGCCCCCCAGGAGCGCGGTGGTCAGGCCAACGAGGGTGGAGCCCAGCAGCAGGCGGCTGACGAACGCCCCACTGCTGTGCCAGATGCTGCCGTCCTGCAGGCTGTCGAGGCCTGGCCATCCCCCCCCGGGCCCGAGCAGCCAGCAGCCCACCTGGTAGTTGAACCAATAGAGGGGCACGTAGGTGAAGGGGTTGCTCACCCAGGTGCCGGCCGCGGCCAGCAGGTGATTGCCCCGCACCAACGAGGCCAGCGCCACGCTCCCCAGGATCTGCAGGCCGAAGAACGGGTAGCAGCCGCAGAACAGTCCGGCGGCTAGACCCCGGGCCCGCTGGCCATGGCTGCCCTCCTGATGCCAGAGCCAGGCCAGCAGCTGACGCAGGCGGCGGCCCACGGCGGTGTGGGGTTGAAATGGGGGGATGCGCCTCAACGACTCCGGAACCGCTGACACCATCGCGGCCATCGCCACGGCGGTGGCGCCGGGCGAAGGCAGTGTGGCGATCGTACGAATCTCCGGGGCCGAGGCGGAGCCGATCGGCCGGCTTTTGTTTGCGGCGCCTGGGCGGCCGGCCTGGGACAGCCACCGGGTGCTCTACGGCCACGTGGTGGATCCCGCCAGCGGTGAGCGGGTGGATGAAGCGCTGTTACTGCTGATGCGGGCCCCCCGCAGCTTTACCCGTGAAACCGTGGTGGAGCTGCACTGCCACGGCGGCCTGGTGGCGGTGCAGCGGGTGCTGGAGCTGGTGCTGGCGGCCGGGGCGCGGCGGGCCCTGCCGGGGGAATTCAGCCAGCGGGCCTTCTTCAACGGCCGGCTCGATCTCACCCGGGCCGAGGCGATCGGCGAGATGATCACGGCTCGTTCGCGCCGCGCTGCCCAGCTGGCCATGGCCGGCATCGATGGTGGCCTGCAGCGGCGCCTGGGAGGCCTGCGCTCGCGGCTGCTCGACCAGTTGGCGGAGCTGGAGGCGCGGGTGGATTTCGAAGAGGATCTGCCGCCGCTGGATGGCGCTGCGGTGGTGGCGGAGCTGGAGGCTGTGCGGTGCGAGTTGGAGCAGCTGGTGGCCGAAGCGCGTCAGGGGGAGCTGCTGCGCGACGGCCTGCGGGTGGCGATCGTGGGCCGCCCCAACGTGGGCAAATCGAGCCTGCTCAACCTGCTCAGCCGCCGTGAGCGGGCGATCGTGACCGACCTGCCCGGCACTACCCGCGACCTGCTGGAGAGCGAGCTGGTGCTCGATGGGGTGCCGCTCACCCTGCTCGACACCGCCGGCATCCGCGACACCGGCGACCGGGTGGAGCAGCTGGGCATTGAGCGCTCTCGGGCCGCCCTGGCCGCCGCCGATGCAGTGCTGTTGTTGTTTGATCTCAGCGCCGGCTGGAGCCCGGAGGATCAGGCCCTGCGGGAGTTGGTGCCCGAGGGCGCCGTGCTGCTGGTGGCGGGCAACAAGGCTGATGTGGCTGGCCTGGCGGTGGGCCTGGTGCCCGCTGGGGCTGGGGAGCCGGCCGATGTGCGCTTCTGCGCTCTCACGGGTGCCGGCCGCGATGCGTTGGTGTCGGAGCTGCTGCGCCGCTGCGGCGCTGGCCCTGCCGAAGGCCTGGAGGTGGCTCTCAACGCCCGCCAGCGGGATCTGGCGGCCGCGGCGGCTTTCAGCCTGGGGGCGTCCCTCGAGGCGGCTGCGCAGCAGTTGCCCTGGGATTTCTGGACGATCGACCTACGGGCCGCTGTGCGGGCCCTGGGCGAGATCACTGGCGAGGAGGTGAGCGAGGCGGTGCTGGATCGGGTGTTCGCCCGTTTCTGCATCGGCAAGTAGGGGCCTTGCCAAACTGCCACCACTTGATGGTGTTCGCGGAATGGCCAGCCCCCGTGCTTTGCATGCTGCTCTGGCTTTCTGTGCTGGTCTGATGCCAGGGGCTGCGGCTGCTGAACCGTCAGCCGCTGCGGCTCTGGTTCAGTGCAAAGCACCGGCGGACGGCACCTTTGTCGTGCTGGGGAGCGGTCAGCACCGGGGCGAACCCACTGCTTTGCTGATGCAGGAGCGCTGGTCCCCGGATGGACGCATCGAGGGGGTGCGCTACCTGCGTGAAGGGCGCCGTTTTCGCGAAGACCGCTACAGCGGCCAGGTGAAGGCCGATGCCAACTGCTGGGCCGTGGTGGAGCGTCAGAGCTCAGTTGCTGTGAAGGGCGAGTCGGGTGCCATGGGCGAAGTCGTGGCCCTCGATCAGCAGGGGCGGCCGCGGGTCTCCCTGGTGGTGTCCCCCAGTGAGGTGCTCTCGTTGCGCTATGTCGCCCAGGCGCCGGGCGCGTGCCGGCCGGAGCAGCTCGATGGCCTGGTCACCAGCCAGCAGCAGGGCCAGAGCTGGCTGGCTGACCGCTGGCAGCCCAATGCGGTTGTGCAGCGGGAGTGGTGGCAGGGCGGTGCGGTGCAGGGCCTGGCGGTGTCGAGCTATGCCGGCCGCCAGGACAAGGTCACCTACAGCGGCAGCCTGCAGCTGGGTGCCGACTGCCTCGGCTCGATGACCCAGCGCGATGCCGCCGGTGCCTCCTACAACTACAAAGTGGTGCTGCTCGCCAATGGGGGTGGCTACGTCTACCTGCAGACCGATCCCGACGACCTCACCCTCGGCTTGCTGCAGCATCAGCGCTGAGGCGGGAGGTCCCAGCGCGCGGCGAGGAACACCAGGGCCATCACGGCGTAGCCGAGGGCCCAGCTCTGGCCCACGCCCCAGCCCAGCTGCAGCACGGTGTCGGAGCTGGTGAACTGCCAGGCGTGAATCACGCCAAACCAGGCCAGCACGGCCGCGATGCCGGCGCAGGCCGCCGCCGCCAGCAGGCGGGCCTCAATCACGTAGACGAGCATCCCCGCCAGCAGCATCGCCGCGATGATCTGGCCCTGTTCTAGGGCGAAGGCCCCGGCGGCCCACACATCGGCCTGGGCTAGGGGCGCCAGCAGCTGGGGGCCAAAAGGGTTGGTAGCCGTGCCGCTGCCGCCGGCCCGCAGCCCCGCCTTGAGCATCAGCGCTCCCCAGCCGGCCAGCCCCGGCAGCAGCCCCAGCGCCACCGCCGGAGCATGGCGCGGTGGTGTGGCCTGGAAGGCCTGGGCGGCAATCACCAGGCCGATGTACAGCACGATTGCCATACCCGCCTCGATCGGCACCAGCTGGCCGACCACGCCAAACAGGCCCAGCAGGCAGGCGGCGCCCATCACCACGCCGTTGAGCCAGGAGTAGCCGATGCGGGCTCCCATCGCCTTCCAGCCCGGGTGGCCGATGTAGATCGTGGTGGGAAAGCAGGAGCCGAGGGTGGCGGCGGCCAGGGTGCCGATGCCATTGATCAGCATCGAGCTGCGCACCGGGTAGCGATCCCCCGCTGCCTCGGCGCTCTCGAGGTTCTGCAGGGAGCCGATCACGTTGAACAGCCCCATCGGCACGATCACCCCCAGCCAAGGCCCCAGCTGGCCGCGGGCCTGCCAAAGCTCGGTGAGCTGCAGCTGGGGCAGATGCAGGCCGATCAGAGTCGTGCTGTGCTGCCAGCTCACCGGATCCAGGTCGATCAGGCCCGTGGCCCAGGCCAGGGCGATGCCCAGCAGCACCGCCACCAGGCCAGCGGGCACGGGCCAGCGCACCGGGGCGTAGTAGCCCACCAGGATCACCGCCAGCACTGCCAGACCCACCACCGGCTGGGCGTAGGTGCGCAGCAGGAAGCCCAGGGCGATGTAGCCCAGGGCAATCCCCGCCAGGGTGGAGAGCAGGGCAGCCCGGGGCAGCCACCGCTGCAGGGCATTGCCGAGGAAGGCTCCGCAACACTCGATCAGCCCCGAACCCAGACAGGCGATCAGTCCGGCTCGCCACGAGAGGGTGACCGCTGCGGATGGATCCAGGCCCTGGCTCAGGGCCGTCAGCTTCACCGGCAGCATCACCAGAAACACGTAGGCGAACAGGCTCACCGTGTTGATGCCGTAGGGCAGGGCGGTGCGGTCATCGCACCCCTCCCGCCGGGCCAGTTGAAAGGCCTGGCGGGCGTAGGCCAGGTTGCCCAACACCAGGCTGATGCCCGTGGCCGGCAGGATCGTGCCGAACACCAGGTTGTCGGGGTACCCGAGCACGCCCCGGCACAGGGCCACGATCAACAGGATCTGGATCAGGTTGTCGAGCCCGAGGCCTAGAAAACCGTCGAGGTCACCGGTTGTCCACCAGCGGGGTTTGGGCATGGCGGTGGTGGCAGACGCGGGGAGGTTCAGCCGCCGTAGTTCAGTGATGAATGGTGCAGCACGATCCGCACGCTGCCATCGTTTTCTTTGATAAACGTCCAGGTTTTATCAACGCTGGTGACGCTGCCTGCGGCATCGGTGAAGATCACATTGCCCATGGTGGTGGCCGATGCCCCATTCAGCTGAATCACCTGGTTCACAATCCTGCAGGAGCGCCAGGGCTTGATGGCGAAACCCTTGTCTTGCGGGAATTTCGGATTGTGGCCCACAAAGTAGGCGAGGGCACCTTCGCGGTCGGTGCGAAAGGATTGTTCGCCTGAGGCCAAGGTTGGTTTGAACGCCACCGGTCCGTACTGGTAGCCATAGGCTTGATCAACCACTGTTGCGGCGGTGGCCTTGGCTTTGGTGATCCCGCCCTTGGCGTAGTCGGCGCTGATCTGCAGCAGGGCCGTGCACCAGCCTTCTTGGGCCTTGAGCACCTGGGCGAGGGAGATGTTGTTGTCCAGGATCTGCACCTCTGGCTTGGCGGCCTGGGCCATGGCAGCAGAGATGCCCGGACCCGCCAGGCTCAGCAGCCCCACGGCAGTGAGTGGGGCGAGGTTGCGTAGATGGGGGTGGGTCAAGGGGGGCACGTTGGATCTAGCTTCAGTAAAAACGTCGGCGCGGATTTGGCAACCGTTGTTGTATCTGGCTAGCCCACGACCTCGCATCATTGGATCGTCCTGGTCCGGAGGGGCCATGCCCAGCACCGTTCTGCCCATCGCCCGCCTGCCTTTCACCCCCCAGCTGGAGGCCCAGCTGCGCGCTTGGTTGGCGGAAGATCTGGGCCGCGGCGACCTCACGGCCGCGGCTCTGGCGGGTTGCAGCGGCCGGGCCCACTGGCTCGCCAAGGCCGATGGGGTGTTCTGTGGCGGCGTGCTGGTGGAGCCCCTTTTCCGGCTGCTGGATCCCGGGGTGGTGGTGAGGCTGCTGGTGCGCGATGGGGCGGCGGTGGCGGCGGGCCAGCGGCTGTTGGAGCTGGAGGGCCCGGCCACGGCCCTGGTGGCTGGTGAGCGCACCGCCCTGAATCTGGCCATGCGGCTCTCCGGCATCGCCACCGCCACGGCGGCGCTGGTGGCGGAGCTCGCCGGCACGGGCGTGCGCCTGGCCGATACCCGCAAAACCACCCCGGGTCTGCGGGTGCTGGAGAAGTACGCCGTGCGTTGCGGCGGCGGCCGTAACCACCGCCTCGGCCTCGATGACGCCGCCATGCTCAAGGAGAATCACCTGGCTTGGGCAGGGGGGGTGGCCGCGGCGATCGCGGCAGTGCGGGCTGCGGCCCCCTGGCCGGCCCGGGTGATCGTGGAGGCGGAAACCCCCGCAGAAGCGGAGGCCGCGGTGCGGGCTGGGGCGGATGCTGTGCTGCTCGATGAATTCACTCCCCCCCGGTTGGCGGAGCTGGTGCCCCGGCTGCGGGCGCTCGCCCAGGGGCGGCAGCTGGTGCTGGAGGCCTCCGGCGTGCAACCCGAGCAGCTGCGGAGCTACGCCGCCACGGGCATTGATCTGATCTCCACCAGCGCGCCGATCACCCGCAGCGCCTGGTTGGATCTGAGCATGCGCTTTGACGCTTGAGCCCGTTGCGTTGGCAGCGTGGCCGGCCCTCTGCATACTGCGATGAGTTCCTCTCAAGGCAGGGTGGCGACACAAATTTGGCGCGGACTCGCCGGGAGCATCGCGACGCTGGGCCTGCTGGCCGTGATGCCGGCGGCGGCCCTGGCTGAGGGTGTGGTGCAGCGGGCTGCGCGCACCGGGGAGCTGGTGATGAGCGGGCTGGCCGATGTACCCCCGCTGGTGGTGGTGGGTCCCCAGGGGCAGCCCAGTGGCTACGGAATCCTGGTGGCCGATCGGATCGCCGCCGAGGTGGCCCGGGCCGTGGGCCGGCCGGTGACAGTGCGCTTCGCGCCGGTTGCCAATCCGCGCAGCCTGGTCGACACCATCACCAAGGGCAAGGCGGATCTGGCTTGCGGTTTTCCGTTCAGCTGGGAGCTGGACATGCAGGTGGATTTTTCTCTGCCGATTGGGATCTCGGGGTTAAGGCTGCTGGCTCCGGCCGGCCGCTTTGATGGCAGCCCGGCGGCCCTGGCTGGACGGCGCATCGCCGTGGTGCGCCAGTCGTTGGGTGAGACCGAGCTGCGGGGCATCCAACCGAAGGCCACGGTGGTGGCCTTCGACAACCTGAGTGCGGCGGTGGCGGCGCTGCGGGCTGGAACGGTTGAGGGTGTGGTCGGCGACACGGTTGTGCTGGCTGGTCTGGTGCGCCAACAGGGGCTCAAGGGTCTGGCCCTGACGCCCGATTTCCCCTTCGAGGCCTATGCGGTGAGCTGCGTGCTGGCCGAGAACGATTCGGCCTTCCGCAATCTGGTGAACCTGGCCATCGCCCGCCTGTTGCAGGGCTACCTCGATGGTGAGCCGGATACGGTCGCGGCGGTGAACCGTTGGCTGGGGCCGACCAGTGCCGTGGCGATGCCCGAATCCGCCCTTCTTGCCAGCTTCGAGGCAATCCTGCTGGGGGTTGAGACGATCCGTTTGATTCCCGCCGCTGCTCGCTGATCCCCTTCCCCCGTTGCTCTCATGGCCTTCTTCAATCGCTCCCACCTGTTTGGCCTGCTGCTGCTGGCCTCCCTGCCGCTCGATGGGGCGGCCGCCCTGGCCCTCGCCAGCGTGCAGGAAGCCCCTCCCCAGCGCAGCATCGAGCAACGGTTGAGCCGAATCGCGGCGGCCGTGCAAGAGCGTGAGGGCTCAACAGCGGTGTCTGACGGCTCAACAGCCGTGCCCGATGACGCCCTTTCCTACGTGTTTGTGAACGGCTCTGGGTTGGGCTGGGGCAACGGCGGCTTCCGCAATGGCGGCTTCTACAACGGCGGCTTCAACAACGGTGGCTTCGGCAATGGGGGCTTTTACAACGGTGGCTTCCGCAACGGCGGTTTCCGGAATGGGGGCTTCTTCAACGGTGGCCGCTACTGGCGCTGATGCCTGGTTCGGTCGCTGAGCTGGACGCGGCGCCTGGCCAGGGATGGGGGCCGGTGCGCTTGCTGGTGGTGCAGCCCACCCCCTTTTGCAACCTCGATTGCGACTATTGCTATCTCCCCGACCGGGGCGACCGCAGCCGCCTGTCGATGACGGTGCTGGAAGCCGCTGTGGAGCGGGTGCTGGAGAGCCCCTATTTCGGCGGTGGTTTCACCCTGCTCTGGCACGCCGGTGAGCCGCTGATGGCGCCGATCGCGTTCTACGACGAGGCCACTGAGCGGATTCGACGGCTCTTGGAACGGCGCGGTCTGCCTCTCGGCACGATCGTGCAGTCGCTGCAGACCAATGCCACCGTCATCGATGCGGCCTGGTGCGACTGCTTCGAGCGCAACGGCATCCATGTGGGCGTGAGCATGGATGGCCCGGCTTTCCTGCACGACGCCCACCGGGTCACCCGCACCGGCCGGCCCACCCATGCGGCGGTGATGCGGGGCATCGACTGGTTGGCCCGGCGGCAGATTCCCTTTCAGGTGATCTGCGTGCTCACGGCCGACGCGCTCGACCATGCCGACGCCATCGCCGATTTCTTCCTCCAGCACGGCATTGCCGAGGTGGGCTTCAACATGGAGGAGACGGAGGGGGCTAACAGCCACTCGAGCCTTGATGCAGGTGGTGCCGCTCAGGCGGCCCTGGAGCAGCGCTACCGCGCCTTCATGGCGCGGCTGTGGCAGCGCAGCCGCGAGCAGCCCGGCCGCCTCTGCATCCGCGAATTTGACGGCATCGCCAGCCTGGCCTGCAGCCAGGCGCGCATGGTCCAAACCGACATGAACACGCCGTTTGTGATCGTCAACGTCGATGCCCGCGGCCAGGTGTCCACCTTCGATCCCGAGTTGCTGTCGGTGAAGACGGCCGAATACGGCGACTTCTCCTTTGGCAACGTGCTCGTCGACAGCCTTGAAGCCCTGGCTACTACAGACAAGTTTCGCCGGGTAGCCGCTGAGATTCGTGCGGGAGTGGAGCTGTGCCGCGCCAGCTGCGAGCATTTCGGCCTGTGTGGCGGCGGCACCGGCAGCAACAAGTATTGGGAGCACGGCCGCTTCGATTGCACCCAAACCCAGCACTGCCGCTACCGCATCCAGTTGGTGGCCGACGTGGTGCTCGAAGGCCTGGAGCAGGAGTTGGGCCTGACCGCCTGATCTGGAGCCGCGGCGGGATCTGGCCGGCCTGCGCGGGATGATCGACGATGAATCTGCTCCAGCCCGGCCCCATGCTTCGCATCGCCCAAACCCTGAACGGTCAGCTGCTGGCGGCGATGGAGCGGGCCTTCCCGGAGGCGGTGCAACAGGCGCGAGCCGCTGGCCAGCCCTTGGATCCCCAACTGGCGCCGGCCAGCAAGCCCGAATTCGGGGATTTCCAGGCCAACGGCGCCCTGCCCTTGGCCAAGCCCCTGGGCCAGCCGCCCCGGGCCATTGCGACGGCGATCGTGGCGCAGCTGGCGGCCGACCCAGCCTTTGGTGAGCTCTGCGAAGCGCCCCAGATCGCCGGCCCCGGCTTCATCAACCTCACCCTGCGGCCCGAGCGGCTGGCGGCTGAGGTGCAGGCGCGGCTGGGGGATCCGCGGCTGGGGGTGCCGGCGGTGGAGGTCACTGCGGCGGGAGCCCCGTTGGCCCCAGTGATCGTCGACTTCTCCAGCCCCAACATCGCCAAGGAGATGCATGTGGGGCATCTGCGCTCCACGATCATTGGCGACGCCCTGGCCCGGGTGTTGGAGTTTCGCGGCCACCCGGTGCTGCGGCTCAACCACGTGGGCGACTGGGGCACCCAGTTTGGAATGTTGATTACTCATCTCAAGCAGGTGGCGCCCGAGGCCCTCACCACGGCCGATGCCGTGGATCTGGGTGATCTGGTGGCCTTCTACCGCCAGGCCAAGGCCCGCTTCGACGACGACGAGGCCTTCCAGACCACCTCCCGTGAGGAGGTGGTGAAACTGCAGGGCGGCGATCCCGTGTCGCTCAAGGCCTGGGGATTGCTCTGCGACCAGAGCCGCCGCGAATTCCAGAAGATCTACGACCGGCTCGACATTTCCTTGTGCGAGCGCGGTGAATCCTTCTACAACCCCTACCTGGAGGGAGTCGTTGGCGATCTTGACGCCTCCGGCTTGTTGGTGACTGACGACGGCGCCCGCTGTGTGTTTCTGGAGGGCATGAGCGGCAAGGACGGCAAACCCCTGCCGGTGATCGTGCAGAAGAGCGATGGCGGCTTCAATTACGCCACCACCGATCTGGCGGCGATTCGCTACCGCTTCGGTGCGGCTCCCGATGGCGATGGTGCCTGCCGCGTCATTTACGTGACCGATGCCGGCCAGGCCAACCACTTCGCCGGCGTGTTCCAGGTGGCCCGCCGTGCCGGTTGGATTCCCCCCCACGGCAGTGTCGAGCACGTGCCCTTCGGCCTGGTGCAGGGAGAAGACGGCAAGAAGCTGAAAACCCGCGCCGGCGACACCGTGCGCCTCCGGGATCTGCTCGATGAGGCAGTGGAGCGGGCCGAGGCCGACCTCCTCCGCCGTTTGGCGGAGGAGGAGCGCACCGAAGACGAGGCCTTCATCCAGCACGCGGCCACCACCGTGGGCCTGGCGGCGGTGAAGTACGCCGACCTCAGCCAGAACCGGATCACCAACTACCAGTTCAGCTTTGATCGGATGCTGGCCCTGCAGGGCAACACGGCGCCCTATCTGCTCTACGCAGTGGTGCGCATCGCCGGCATCGCCCGCAAGGGCGGCGATCTGGAGGCCGGCGGCCAAGATGCCTCGCCTGCCGCCCGGCTCACCTTCACCGAACCCCAGGAGTGGGCCCTGGTGCGTGAGCTGCTCAAGTTCGATGCGGTGATCGCCGAGGTGGAGGAGGAGTTGCTGCCCAATCGGCTCTGCACCTATCTGTTTGAGCTCAGCCAGGTGTTCAATCGCTTCTACGACCAGGTGCCGGTGCTCAAGGCCGATGAACCTGCCCGCTGCTCCCGCCTGGCCCTCTGCCGCCTCACCACCGACACCCTCAAACTGGGCCTGGGGCTGTTGGGCATCCCAACGTTGGAGCGGATGTGATGGAGTCGCAGCAGAGGCCGGATCGGCAGGAACAACTGATCCCCCAGCCTCGCCCTGAGGTGGAAAGCCTCAAGGCCTACAGCGCGCCGCTGGAGGGGCGGCGGGGGTTGCTGCGGCTCGACTTCAACGAGAACACGGTGGGCCCCAGCCCCCGAGTGGTGGAGGCGATCCGGGCGATTCCCGCCGATCACTACGCCATCTATCCCGAGTACGACGGCCTGCGGGAGGCGGTGATCGCCAATCTTGCGGCAACTGGCCAGGGCCTGCCGCTGAGCCGCGACCAGATCGGCCTGTTCAACGGTGTGGATGCGGCGATCCACGCCATCTTCCACGCCTATGGCGACCGCGGCCAAACGCTGCTCACCACCAGCCCCACCTTCGGCTACTACACCCCCTGCGCCCAGATGCAGGGCATGGCGATTGAGGCGATCCCCTACCAGCTGCCAGATTTCGCCTTCCCGCTGGAGGAGCTGGGTGCCGCGCTGGCCCGCTTGCCCCGCATCCTGCTGATCTGCAACCCCAACAACCCCACCGGCACCCGACTGGCCCCTGAGCGAATCCTTGAGCTGGCGGCCGCGGCGCCCGGCACTCTTGTGGTGGTGGATGAGCTGTATGAGGCCTTCACGGGCGACAGCGTGTTGCCCTCGGCGAACTTCGACGCCACACCGAATCTGGTGGTGCTGCGCTCCCTGGCCAAGACGGCGGGTCTGGCGGGCCTGCGGATCGGCTTTGCGATCGGGGCAGCGCCGATGATTGATCGCATCGGGCGCGTCACGGGGCCCTACGACATCAACAGCTTTGCGGTGACGGCGGCCCATGCGGCCCTGGCTGACCAGCCCTACACCGATGCCTTCGTCGCCGAGGTGTTGCGGGCCCGCACCTGGCTGGTGCAGCAGTTGCAGCAGGCTGGGGTGCGGCACCACGTCGCCGGGGGCAACTACCTCCTGATCTGGCCCGAGAGCCCGGCTGAGGACGTGGAGCGGCGTTTGCGGGAGGCCGGAATCTTGGTGCGCTCCATGGCGGGCAAGCCGTTGATCGATGGCTCGCTGCGGGTGAGCCTCGGCACCACCGAGCAGATGCGGCGGTTCTGGGCTGCTTATGCCGACATCGAAGCGTTGGGCGCAGCTGGTTAGCGCATCACCTCGATCACCGGCCCGCCGTCGAGCTTGCCGGGCAGGCTGAGGCTGCGGCCGGTGCGCTTCACCGGGGTGCCGGCCATGGCATCGAGGAACGGCTGCACCGAGGTCTGGTCGCAGTCCTTGGGGGTTTTGCCACTGACGTACTGCACCGGGATCACCCGGCGGGGTTGGAGCTCACGCACCACCTCGGCCGCCTCGGCGCCGGTGTACACCTTGGCGCCGCCGCCCACACCGATGATCAGCACGTCTGGGCGCCCCAGCATCACCTTGTCGGAGGGGCTCAGCCGGGCCGCGGTGCCGCCCAGGTGGGCGATGTCGAGGCCGCCCTGCTTCCAGCGCCAGAGGGTGGATTGGCCAAAGCGGCGACCCCCGACGCGGTCGTGGGGGCCGGCGATGCCTTCGATCGATAGGCCGCCCACCTTGTAGGAGCCGGGATCCACCAGCATCTTGCCGCGGGCCACCGGTGCCCCCTCATCCAGCAGTCGGCTGCTGGCCAGCACCACGGTGGCGCTCACCCGCGGCTCCGCCAGGCCGGCGGCGCAGGCCACCGCCTTGAACGGGTTGACCAGAACACTGGCGCCACCGCCGCTGATCAGCAGGGCGCTGTGGCCGTAGCTGGTGATCGTGACGCCAGTGCTGGCCAGGGCTGGGCCGGCAGCCAGCAGGGTTGTGCTCAGGGCCAGGGTGGGCAGCAGACGCATGGCGGGGCGGCAGTCGCCGTGACGCTAACCCAACTGATCTGGCGAGGCTGGCTGGCTGGCCTGGCGCAGAAAGTTGGCCAGCAGCTGGTGGCCCTGCTGGGTCAGCACGCTCTCGGGGTGGAACTGCACCCCCTGCAGGTGCGGATAGTCGCGGTGGCGCAGGCCCATGATCGTGCCGTCGTCGAGCCAGGCGGTGATCTCCAGGCAGGCGGGGAGGCTGTCGCGCTCGGCGATCAGGCTGTGGTAGCGGGTTGCGGTGAGCGGGTTGGACAGGCCCTCAAATACGCCCTGGCCGCTGTGGTGGACCGGTGAGGTTTTGCCGTGCATCAGCTCCTTGGCCCGCACCACCTTGCCGCCATACACCTGAGCGATCGACTGGTGGCCCAGACACACCCCCAGGGTGGGGATGGTGGGGCTGAGTTCGCGCAGCACCTGCAGGCACACCCCCGACTGGTCGGGGTCGCCGGGGCCGGGTGAGATCAGGATCGCGGCGGGGGCTAGCCCGCGGATCTGCTCGAGCGTGAGGGCGTCGTTGCGCTCCACCCGCAGGTCGGCGGCGATCGGATGCTCCGCCGCCAGCTCGCCCAGATACTGCACCAGGTTGAAGGTGAAGCTGTCGTAGTTGTCGAGAACGAGAAGCATCGCCGCGCCTGGCCTGCCCCCATTCAAAGGCCCAGCCGGGTGAGCAGGGGGGGCACGAGCAGCAACAGGGCGATCAACAGCGACGACAGGGCCGCCACCAGCACCGCTGCCGCCGCGCAGTCCTTGGCGATACGGGCCAGGGGGTGGAACTGGCGGCCGATGGCCAGGTCGACCACCGCTTCCGTGGCGGTGTTGAGCAGCTCCAGCACCAGCACCGCGGTTACCGTGAGCACCAGCACGGCCAGTTGGGCCGTGGGCAGTTGCAGCCACAGCCCCAGGCCGAACACCACGGCGCCGGTGATGACGTGGATGCGGAAATTGCGCTGGCTGGCGAAGCCGTAGGCCAGCCCCTGGGCGGCGTAGCGAAAACTGGCGGGCAGGTCTCCCGCCACCGTCCAGGCTCTTGCCCGCAGGCGGCGGCCCCGGGTCTGCGGCAGGACCTGCTGCGGAAGGGGCTCGGGGGGCGGTAGGGGACGCAGGCTGGTCATGGCTCCGCTGGCACCTTAACGAGCTGGTCCTGGCGCGCCAGCATGGCCACGAGGCTGGCGTCGTCGGGATGGTCCCAGCCCAGCAGGTGCAGCAGGCCATGGCTGGCCAGAAACAGCAATTCCTGCTCCAGGTTGTGGCCGTGATCAGAGGCCTGGCGTGCGGCGGTGTCCACCGAGATCACGATGTCGCCCAGCTCCAGGGGATCTATCCCATCGGCAGCGGCGGGCATCGGCATTGGCGGGGCGCCATCGAGGTCATCGTCCTGGGCGGCGAAGGCCAGCACGTCGGTGGGGCCGTCCTTGCTGCGCCAGTCGGTGTTGAGGGCTGCGATTTCGGCGTCGCCCACCAGGCTCAGCCCCAGGCTGTAGGCGGGGGCTTGGAGGTGGGTGGGCAGCTCGGCGATCAGCTGGGCCAGCCACTCCTCCACCCGGGCATGCCAGGCCTCCGCACCGGTGAGCGGATCGGCCCAGGGGCCGGCGGCCGCCAGCAGCTCCGCGGCCAGGTCTGGATCGGTCGAGAAGGCGAGGTCGAGGTCGGGGGGGGCGGCCATCTCAGCCCCCCGGCAGCTGCGGCCGGCCCAGCCAGGCGATCAGCACAAGGAAGCCGGTGAGACCAAGGGCGGTGAGGCCGAAGTGAAACAGGCTTTGGCGGCCCTTGCGCACCATGTTGCGCATGGCCAGCTTGACGAAGCTGGGGTTCTCGTCGGGAGCCTGGGGGGACGGAGGGCCTGGGTCGTCAGTCATCGCTGCTTGCTCCCACCTCGACGCCAGCATGCAGCAGGCTCTGGATGAAGGGATCAAGGTCGCCGTCCATCACGCCCTGCACGTCGGTGGTTTCGTGCTGGGTGCGCAGATCTTTCACCATCTGGTACGGGTGAAACACGTAGTTCCGGATTTGGTTGCCCCAGGCTGCTTCCACGATGTCGCCGCGGATGTCGGCGATCTCGGCAGCCCGCTGCTCCTGGGCAATCACCAGCAGTTTGGCCATCAGCAGGGCCATGGCTTTTTCCTTGTTCTGGAGCTGGGAGCGCTCCTGGGTGCAGCGCACGGCCAGCCCGGTGGGGATGTGCAGGATGCGCACGGCCGTTTCCACCTTGTTGACGTTCTGGCCGCCGGCGCCGCCTGAGCGCGAGGTGGTGATTTCCAGGTCCTTGTCGGGGATGTCGAGCTTCACCTCCGCCTCGATGTTGGGCATCACCTCCACGCCGGCGAAGCTGGTCTGGCGCTTGTCGTTGGCGTTGAACGGCGAGATGCGCACCAGCCGGTGCGTGCCCTTCTCGTTGCGCAGGTAGCCGTAGGCGTAGCGGCCCTCGATCTCGATCGTGCAGCTTTTGATGCCCGCTTCCTCCCCCTCGCTGAGTTCGTCCACGGTCACCTTCATGCCGTGGTCTTCAGCCCAGCGGGTGTACATCCGCATCAACATCAGGGCCCAGTCCTGGGCGTCGGTGCCGCCGGCACCGGCGTTGATGCTGATTACGGCGCCCTCCTTGTCGTAGGGGCCGGAGAGCAGGCGCTCCAGTTCCCAACGATCGAGGTCGGCGCGCAGCTTCTGCAGAGCGGTGTTGGATTCGGCCAGCAGGTCGTCGTCAGGCTCGAGGCCGTAGAGCTCGAGGGTGGCCTCGCCATCGGCCACGGCCGCCTGCCACTGGCCCAGCTGCTCGAGCTGGGCCTTCACCTCATCGAGCTGGCGCATTTTGGCCTGGGCCTGCTTCTGGTCGTCCCAGAAATCGGGTTGGGAGGCCAGTTGCTCGAGGTCCTGCTGCCGTGCTTTCAGTGCTGGTACGTCAAAGACAGTCCTGGGCGTTGCCCAGGCGGTCGGTGAGCTCGGAGAGGTCGCGCTTGAAGTCGGTGAGGTCGAGCAGGGCGGCAGCGGGGGTGCTGGCGGCGGTCACGGCGGGGTGCGCAGGGTTGCTGATGGTCTGACCGTATCTGAGCACCATGGGATCCGTCGCTGTTCGCCTTAGGCGTTGGGGAGGTTGTACAGATGTACAAGCTCTTCAAGCGTTCGGGTCGGCCTTACTGCCCCGGGGATCTGGAGCTCGTCACTTCTAGGATTCAGCCATCTGTGCAGAGGCCCCGATGGCGGCAATGGTTGAGATCTACACCTGGCGGGCCTGTCCCTTCTGCATCCGCGCCAAGGCCCTGCTCGATCGCAAGGGCGTGGCCTACACGGAGTTCGCCATCGATGGTGATGAGGCGGCCAGATCGGCGATGGCGGCCAAAACTGGCGGGCGGCGCAGCGTGCCCCAGACCTTCATTAACGGCCAGCACGTGGGCGGTTGTGACGATCTCCATGCCCTCGAGCGCTCCGGCCAGCTCGACGCTCTGCTGGCGAGCTGAGCGGTGGCCTCCCAACTGTTCGTGATCGATCCGATCGCGCGGCTCAACCCAGCCAAGGATTCCAGTGTCGCCCTGATGCAGGCGGCCCAGCGGGCTGGGGAGCAGGTGTGGGTGTGCACGCTTGCCGATCTGTCGGCGGCCGACGCGCCTGGAGGCCATGGCGCCTGGGTGGTGGCCCAGCCCCTCGAATCGCGGCCCGAAGGCCAGCCCCAGGCCGGCGAACCCTGGTATCGCCTGGGGGCGGCGCAGCGGCTACCGCTCAGCGCCTTCCCACGGGTGTGGATGCGCAAAGACCCGCCGGTGGATGAGGCCTACCTCTATGCCACCCACCTGCTGGAGCTGGCCGAGCGCCAGGGGGTGCGGGTGCTGAACAGCCCAGCGGCGCTGCGGGCCTGGAACGAAAAGCTCAGCGCCCTGCGCTGGAGTCACCTGATGGCCCCCACCCTGGTGGCCAGCCGGGTGGAGGCGTTGGCCGCCTTCACGGCCGAGCATCGGGAGGTGGTGCTCAAGCCTCTGGGGGGGCGGGCCGGTCAGGGGGTGGTGTTTGCCTCCGCCAGCACTCCTGGCCTGCGGGCCCTGCTGGAGCTGGTGACAGGCCAGGAGCAGCTGCCGGTGATGGTGCAAGCCTTCCTGCCCGGGGTGAGCGCCGGTGACAAGCGGATCCTGTTGGTGGATGGGGAGCCGCTGGGGGCGGTCAACCGGGTGCCGAGCGGCGGCGAATTTCGAAGCAACCTGGCCGTGGGCGGCCAGCCCGAGGCCACCAACCTCACCGATCAGGAGCGTCACATCTGCGCTGAACTGGCCCCGGCCCTGAAGGCCGAGGGCCTGTTCTTTGTGGGCATCGATGTGATCGATGGCCGCCTCAGCGAAATCAATGTCACCAGCCCCACCGGTGTGCGGGAGGTGGAGCGGCTGGGGGGAATTCCCCTGGCGGATCAGGTGATCGAGCGGCTGCTCTAAGTCGCGAGGGAGGGCAGGTTGAGCTGCTGTTGCAGCACCCCGAGTTTCAGCTGCACTTCCTGCAGCTCCTGTTCCACGGCCGAGCTGCGCACCAGGCCCGCTCCCGCAGTGAGTTCTAGCTGCCGTCCCCGCAACGTGCCGCTGCGGATCGCCACCCGCAGCTCCGCGTCGCCGGCACTGTCGATCCAGCCGATTGGTGCGGCGTAGTGGCCGCGCTCGAAGGGCTCAAGGCTGCGCAGCCAGTTGATCGCCTCCCGCCGGGGCAAGCCCGCAACGGCGGGGGTGGGGTGCAGGGCCGCGGCGATGGTGAGCGGGTCCAAGGGCCCCAGTGGTGCCGTGATCGGGGTGTGCAGGTGCACCAGCTGCCCGTGGCGGGCCAGCCGGGGTCGGCGGGGCCGGCGTGGCTGCAGTCCGGCCTGGGTCAGCACCGCCAGGATCGTCTCCACCACCAGCTCATGCTCCAGCCGATCCTTGGTTGAGGCCAGCAAGGCCGCCCCCCCGTCTCGGGGGGCGGTGCCGGCCAGGGCATCGCTGCGCAGTTGGCCCTGGCGCACGGTGAGCAGCCGTTCCGGGGAGGCCCCCAGCAGGGCGGAGCCGGGCTGCCGTTGCCAGAGGAAGCGGCAGCTGCCGCCCTGGGTGCGGCGCAGGGGGGCCAGAAGGGCCAGCGGATCGACGCTCTCGCTCAACTCCAGCTGTTGCCGCACCGCCAGCACCAGCTTCTCGAGGCGCTGCTCCTCAACCAGGGCGAGGGCCTGCTCGGCGGCCAGTCGGTAGCGCTCCTGCCAGGCGGTGCGCTGCAGCACCCGCACGGCGGGCCGGGCCGGGGCTGACGCGGTGCTGTAGCTCTCCAGCTGGCGGGCCTTCTCCCAGAGCTCCTCGGCCACGCTGCGGGGGGTGATGCCGCCGCCCAGGGGGCGCTGCAGGCGCAGCCAGCTGTGGGAGCCGTGACGGCTCAGCTGCCAGCGGGGCAACACCGCCTGCACGCCTGGCACCGCTGCCGGGCCCGTCTCGAGAGGGGCGTCGAAGAATCCGAAGGCCAGCAGCACCCGCGGCCGGGCCTGGGCCGGACAGTGCGCTAACTCCTCGCCCGCACCAGCCAGCCGGCTCAGGCACAACCGCGCGAAGCGCTGGGCCAGTTCAAACCGGCGTGGGCCGCTGAGCTCCAGGCTGTGGGCTCGGCCGCTGGCGGCGATGCAGAGGCCTGGGGCGCCGTCCCAGAGAAAGCGGAAGCCATCTCCGCCGGCCTCGCCCCCGTCGCGGTCGGGCTCGAGCAAGGGCAGCAGCTGCAGCGGGTCGCCGCCCTCCAGGGGCAGCGCCAGGCTCAGGACGCCGTCCTCCTCCAGCTGACGGGCCTGGGCGTTGGCCGCGGCCAGCAGGGCGTTGAAGGACTTGGTGAAGGAAGGGGAGGCCTGCACCAGAAGGGGCCGTTGCCGCGACGAAGAGCTGCTCAAATGTATGGGTCCTGCAGCGGCTGCCGCCCGCGGCCCCCATCCCTGTGTCCAAGGTCGTCGCAAGCCGTTACGCCATTCCCGCCGACCGCCGCCGACTGTGGAAGGCGGCGGTGAAGTGGCCGATGTATGCCGTGGCGGTGATGCCGGTGCTGCTGGCTGCTGGCTGGCAGCTCGGCCAGGGCCAGCCGCTGCGGAGCGAGCAACTGCTGGCTTTTCTACTGGCGGCGGTGCTGCTGCTGGCCTGGGAAAACCTGGCCAACGATGTCTTCGATGCCGACACCGGCGTCGACACCCACGGCAAACCCCATTCGGTGGTGAATCTCACCGGGCGGCGGGATCGGGTGGCGCTGCTGGCTAACGGCTGCCTGCTGCTGGGCCTGGCCTTGATGGCCCTGGTGGCCTGGCGCAGCACGCCGGCGGTGCTGGCCCTGGTGCTGGCCTGCTGCGGGCTTGGATATGTGTATCAGGGGCCGCCCTTTCGCCTGGGCTACCGCGGCCTCGGGGAGCCCCTCTGCTGGATCGCCTTCGGCCCCCTGGCCACCGCCGCCGCCCTGCTCGCTCTGTCGCCGTCTGGCGCTGCCAGCGCCCCGGCCATTCCCTGGGGCACGGCCCTGATGTTGGGCAGCGGTCCCGCCCTGGCCACCACCCTGGTGCTGTTCTGCTCCCATTTCCACCAGGTGGAGGAGGACGCCGCCAACGGCAAACGCTCGCCCGTGGTGCACCTGGGCACGGGCCTTGCGGCGGCACTGGTGCCCTGGTTTGTGGCCGGTGCCCTGGCGTTGCAATGGGCGCCGGTGCTGGTGGGCCAGTGGCCCCTCACGGCGTTGCTGGGGGTGGTGGGTCTGCCGCCGGCCCGGGATCTGATTCGCCTGTTGCAGCAGCAGCACCGCCACCCGGAGCGCATCGCCGGCAGCAAGTTTCTGGCCTTGCGCTTCCAGGCCCTCAATGGGTTGGGGTTGGCCTTGGGTCTGGCCCTGGGGCGCTGGTGGCCGGCTTGATCCGCCTGCAGTGGCGGCCCTTTGGCTTTGCCCTGCCCCAGCCCCTGGCCACGGCGGCGGGCACGGTGCATCAGCGGCGCGGCTGGCTGCTGCGGCTGCAGGGAGAGCAGGGGGGCATGGGCTGGGGTGAGGCGGCCCCGTTGGATGGGCGGCTAGAGCCGGTGGCCGCGGCGATCGAGGCCCTCGGATCTGCCCATCCCCGCGACGGTCTGGCGGCAGCGCTGGCGGCTGGCGATCTGCCAGTTGCCCTTGCCTTTGCCCTGGGAGCGGCTCTGGCGGAGCTCGATGGCTCGCCCCGGCGGCGCTGGCTGGCGGCGCCGGCATCGGCCCGGCTGCTGCCGGCCGGGCCGGCGGCGTTGGAGGCCCTCGATCGCGGCGCGCCGGCGACCGTGTTCAAGTGGAAGGTGGCGGTGTTTCCCGATCCCCTCGAGCGCGAGCTGCTCGAGCAGTTGCTGCAGCGTCTACCGGCAGCGGCGCGGTTGCGCCTCGATGCCAATGGCGGCTGGGACCGGCCCACCGCGGCCGCTTGGGCCGAGCGGCTGGCGCGCGAGCCGCGGCTGCAGTGGCTGGAGCAGCCCCTCGATCCCGCCGACCAGGCCGGTCTGGCGGCCCTGGCCGATCGCCTGCCGGTGGCCCTCGATGAATCGCTGCAATGCCAGCCAGCCCTGCGCCAGAGCTGGCCCGGCTGGCAGGTGCGCCGGCCCAGCCAGGAGGGAGATCCTCGGAAGCTGCTGGCGGCCCTGGAGCGGGGTGCCCCGCGGCTGATGCTGAGCACCGCCTTTGAAACCGGCATCGCCCGGCGCTGGCTCGACCATCTGGCGGCCCTGCAGGCCGAGGGCCCCACGCCCGTGGCGCCGGGTCTGGCGCCGGGCTGGCAGGCGCCGGGGGGCCTCGCCAGTGCCGATCCCGAAACGGTGTGGGCCGCCGCAGGGTCGTTCGCCGGAGACCCACTGCCATGACGCCCGAGCAGCTGCAGCAGGCCTGGGCGGCCGGCCAGATCGTGGGGCTGGCGGGCCCTGCTCGACGCGATCAGGAGGCGCTGGCCGCAGCGACCGGGCCCCACGGGCTGGATCCCCTGCAGCGGCAGTGGGGCCCTGGGGTGGTGCTGGGCAGCGGCGGCAGCAGCGGGGGGCGGCGCTGGTGCCTCCAGCCCCTGGCTCACCTGCAGGCCTCGGCAACGGCCACGGGCCAGTGGTTGGAGCAGCAGGGGCTCGATCCCGCGACGTGCCTGCATCTCAACCCCCTGCCGCTCCACCATGTCAGCGGCCTGCTGCCCTGGCTGCGGGCGCAGCAGTGGGGCGCCGAACATCAGATCCTGGAGCCCGCCTGGATGCGCGATCCAGCCCAGCTGGCGGCCGCCGCGCCCATGGATCCCTCCCGCCCAGGCCTGCTGTCCCTGGTGCCCACCCAGCTGCAGCGCTTGATGGCGGCTCCGGAGGGCGTGGCCTGGCTGCAGCAGTTGGCGCTGATCTGGGTGGGCGGGGCACCGCTCCCTCCCCAGCTCGCGGTGCGGGCGCGTCAGGCGGGTCTGCGGCTGGCCCCTTGCTATGGCGCCACGGAAACGGCCGCCATGGTGTGCGCCCTCCCCCCCGAGCGCTTTCTGGCGGCTGCGGCCGGCTGCGGCGCCCCCCTGGCCGATGTGGAGCTGCGCCTCGATGCAGCTGCGGATGGAATGGCTGCGGCCGTGGAGGTGCGCAGCGGGCGGCTGAGCCCGGGTTGGCTGGCGAATGGCCGGCTCCAACCCCTGCCCCGCTCCGCCGACGGGTGGTGGCGCAGCGGCGATGCCGGCCGGCTGGGGCCGGTGGGCCTGGAAGTGCTGGGGCGTCTCGATGGCGCCATCCACAGCGGGGGTGAAACCGTGTTTCCCGAGCCGTTGGAGGCGCAGCTGCTGGCGCTAGCCCAGGCGGCCGGTCTGCCCGTGCAGGCCCTGTTGCTGCTGCCCGTGCATGATCCGGAGTGGGGCCAGCGCCTGGTGGCCCTGGTGCGGGCTGAGGGGATGCAGCCCTGGCCGGATCTGCAGCGGCAGCTGCGCCAGCTGTGTGAGCCCTGGCCCCCGGCCGAGCGCCCGACCCGTTGGCTGTGCTGCCCCGAGCTGGCCACCACCGCGCTGGGCAAATGGCAACGCAGCCGTTGGCGGGACTGGATGAACGAGCTAGAAGCAAATCAGAAGTCCCGACCCACATCGGCCGATGTCGACTCTTTCTGACACCGAAATCAGCAACAAGAAGCTGGCGGCGGGGCTCACCGGCATCTTCCTGGGTGCCTTTGGGGTGCACAAGTTTGTGCTGGGCTACAACAAGCCGGCCGTCATCATGCTGGTGGTGTCGTTGGCGGGTGGCGTGGTTACCTGTGGCGTCGCCAGTTTCGTGATGGGCGTGATCGGCTTGATCGAGGGGATCATTTACCTCACCAAAACTGACGCGGAATTCCAGGCCGAGTATTTGGATGGCCAGAAGGAGTGGTTCTGATTCAGCCATGCCTGCTGCACGTCTGAGCAGCCTGGTGCCCCTAGTGGCGGCGGCAGCCCTGAGCTTCGGGGCTGCTGCTGCGATCCCCCAGGAGGGCCTGCATCCATTGGCCCTGATGGCAGCCCTGTTGCCGCTCCAGCTGGCGGCCCTGCTCTACGTGTTCCGCCGGTCCTAAAGCGGCTGAATGCCCTGTCCCAGGCTGGACGCTTCCAGCCAGCGTTGGATGGGTTCGGGCAAAGGGCAGCGCTGACGACTGCCGGCGCTGATGGCCAGATGCCGGGTAAGCCCCCGCGCCACGCTGCGATCACCGCTGCGGAAGCTGTAGTGCACTTCGAAGGCCCAAGGATCGAGGCGCTGGGGCTCCAGTTGGATGGCCAGGGGATCGCCGCAGGCCAGAGGGGCGAGGAAGTCGGCGCTGCAGTGCACGATCGGTAGGGCTACGGCGGGCGTGTGCCCCGGCCGCGGGAAGACATCGGCGGCCGCGAGGCCAAAGCGCTCCAGGCTCTCTTCGTAGGCCTCGTGGCACCAGCGCAGCAGCTGCTGGAAGTGCATTACCCCAGCGGCATCGGTGTCGCCGAAGCGCACCGTGCGGCAGAGCAGCAACCAGGTGCTCGAATCAGCGATCAACCGACCCCATGATCACGTCGATGGAGCCGAGGATGGCCATGATGTCGGCCACTTTGGCCCCCTTCAGGATGTGGGGCAGGATCTGCAGGTTGTTGAAGTCGGCGGCGCGGATCTTGAAGCGCCAGGGGGTGACATCGTTGTTGCCCTGGATGTACACGCCGATCTCGCCCTTGCCTGATTCCAGGCGGGTGTAGAGCTCACCCTCGGGGATCTTGAAGGTGGGGGCCACCTTCTTGGCCACGTACTGCAGATCGAAGGCCGAGGACGGGCCGCCCTTGCCTTCGGTCATCCGTTGGGCCTCCAGGTTTTCGGTGGGGCCGCCCGGGATCATTTGGCAGGCCTGGCGCACGATCTTGAGGGATTCGCGCATCTCCTGAACGCGCACCCGGTAGCGGGCGAAGCAGTCGCCCTCTTTCTCCCAGGCCACGGCCCAGTCGAAGTCGTCGTAGCACTCGTAGTGGTCCACCTTGCGCAGGTCCCAGGGCACTCCGGAGGCGCGCAGCATCGGGCCCGACAGACTCCAGTTGATCGCCATCTCCCGGCTGATCACGCCCAGGCCTTCGATCCGGCGGCGGAAGATCGGGTTGTTGGTGATCAGCTTCTCGTATTCATCAATCTTGGGGCCGAACCAATCGCAGAAGTCGAGGCACTTCTCCAGCCAGCCGTAGGGCAGATCAGCCGCCACGCCACCGATGCGGAAGTAGTTGTTGTTGATCAGCCTCTGGCCGGTGGCCGCTTCCCACAGGTCGTAGATCATCTCCCGCTCGCGGAAGATGTAGAAGAACGGCGTCTGGGCTCCCACATCCGCCAGGAAGGGGCCAAGCCAGAGCAGGTGGTTGGCGATGCGGTTGAGCTCCAGCATCAGCACGCGGATGTAGCTGGCGCGCTTCGGCACCGGCACATCGGCCAGCCGCTCGGGGGCGTTGACCACGATCGCCTCGTAGAACATGCCGGCCGCGTAGTCCATGCGGCTCACGTAGGGCACGAACATCACGTTCGTGCGGTTTTCGGCGATCTTCTCCATGCCGCGGTGCAGGTAGCCGATCACCGGCTCGCAGTCCACCACGTCCTCGCCGTCGAGGGTCACCACCAGCCGCAACACCCCGTGCATCGAGGGGTGGTGGGGGCCGAAGTTGACCACCATCGGCTCCGTGCGCGTCTCCAGCTGCGTCATGGGGCCGTGGCCTGAAGGGTCGAATGACGGGATCTTAGGAAGGAAGCGCCCGCCGTTCCCGGCTTCCCGCTTGTTCGATTCCCCTGGGGCCTTCGCCCACGTGCCCGTGCTGGCCGAGCCGCTGCTGGCGGCGCTGCCCGGTGGCGGCGGCACGCTGATCGATTGCACCCTCGGCGGCGGCGGCCACAGTGCGCTGCTGCTGCAGGCCCATCCCGGCTTGCGCGTGGTGGGGCTGGACCAGGATCCAAGCGCCCGCGCCGCTGCCGCCGAGCGCCTCGCCCCGTTTGGCGATCGCGCCACGATCGTGGCCACCAACTTCGCCGATTACGTGCCCGCCGAGCCGGCCGCGGCGGTGCTGGCCGACCTGGGGGTGAGCAGTCCGCAGTTGGATGTGGCGGCCCGGGGCTTCAGCTTCCGGCTGGCCGGCCCGCTCGACATGCGTATGAATCCCACGGCCGGCGAGACCGCTGGCGAGCTGATCGATCGGCTCGACGAGACGGCGTTGGCCGATCTGATCTACGCCTACGGGGAGGAGCGGCTATCGCGGCGGATCGCTCGGCGCGTCAAAGAGCAGGGCCCGTGGGTCCCGCGTGATACCGCTCAGCTGGCCTATCTGGTGGCCGGCTGCTATCCACCCCAGGCCCGCCGGGGCCGCATTCATCCCGCCACGCGCACGTTTCAGGCCCTGCGGATTGCCGTGAACGACGAGTTGGAAGTATTGGACAGGTTGTTGAACAGCGCCCCGGACTGGTTGGTGCCGGGGGGCTTGCTGGCGATCATCAGCTTTCACTCCCTTGAAGACCGTCGGGTGAAGACGGCCTTTCTGGCCGATGAGCGGCTGGAGCGGGTCACGCGCAAGGCGATTCAGGCCAGCCCTGAGGAAGCGGTGGCCAACCCCCGCAGCCGCAGCGCCCGCCTGCGGATTGCGCGGCGGCGTGGTCTGCAGCCAGGGTGATCACAAAGGCATCTCCGGGAGTTTGTACAGCTGTACAAACTCCCGGAGGCGATGAATGACCGCACATCCAAGATCGGCCTTGATGACGCGCCGCAGGTTTAGTGCCGCAGGTTCAGCCCAGCAGGCCTGTGCGGTCTTCGGCGCCGAACAGCTGGCGGTAGGCGGCTGTGGAGATGCACAGCACCACCGGCACCACCACCAGCAGGCCGCCGTAGCTGAACAGGCCGCCGATGGCGTGGATTACACCTTCGACAATGCCCAGCCACAGCACCATCCACCAGCTGGGGTTCACCACGTTCACGCCTGATCCAAGCGTGTTTGTGGCCTTGGAGGTGCCCAGCAGCGACACCTGGATCAGGAACTTCTGGGTGACCAGCAGCCACACATAAAAGATCGCCACCACGATCATCGGGATGACGGCGAGGGCTTCGTTGAGCTTGCCAAGGCCAGCACCGATCAGGGCAGCGATGGCGCCGGCTACGGCCACCACAATCGCCAGCAGAACTGCCGAGCCCAGCAGCCGGGCGCTGGCGGGACGGTCCCAGCGGGTGAAGTCGGCGAAGCAGGGCTTGCGGCCCTCCAGGCTCAGCCAGGCGCCACGGGTGAGGCCCACCACGGTCCACAGGGCCACGATCACGTAGCCGATCACGCCGGCGATCAGGGCGATCCAGCCACCCACGGGGTGAACGACCATCAGCTCCTCCACCTTGGCCAGGCGGGCGGCACCGACGGCGGTGAGCGCGGCAAAGGGCAGCAGGATCAGGCCCGCCAGGGCCTGAAACAGCAGGAAGGCCCAGGGGGCCCGGCAGAAGGCGCCCCAGCCGTCTTCGACGGCCTGGAGGACGTGCAGGCGGCGGTCGCCGGAAGGGGTGAGGGCCATGATCAAGGGCAGATGGCCCGGACGGTAGCGATGGACACAGCAGGGCGCATCCGCTTTGTGAGGTTTTGCGTTGTGAAGCTTTGATGGAAACGGCGCCGCTGCTCTGGTGGCTGGCCCTGGCCATCCAGGTGCTGGCAATTCCCGGTGCCCTGCTGCCCGTGTTGCTTGGCCTGGCCTTGCTGCCCCTGGGGGCGCTGCTGTGGATCGGGGCGGTGGGCTGGAGTGCCGGCTGGCCGCCGCTGCTGCTGGCCCTGCTGTTGCTGCTGCTCGGCTGGGGCGCGGAGGCCCTCGGACTGCTGCTCGGTCCCGCCCGGCTCCAGGCCAGCCGCTGGGCACCCCTCGGTGCCGGGGTGGGGCTGCTGGTGGGGTTGCTCGGCCTGCTGCCGGCTCTGCCAGTCGGTGGACCCCTGTTGGGGATGGTGATAGGGCCCTTTCTGGGGGCGAGTGTGGCCCAGTGGCTTGCGGCCCGCGGCGCGCTGCTGCGGGCGCTTCAGGTGGGGCTGGCCGTGGTGGCCGGCATGTTGGTGAGCCGGTTGGCGCAGGCCCTGCTGGCGCTGGTGGGAGTGCTGGGGTTTCTCTGGCTCACGGCCTGAGTTCCCGCACAGCCGCTGCCACCGCGTCGATCGCCAGGGTGATGTCGGCCGCGCTGGTTCCTCGGCCCAATCCGAATCGGATCGAGGCGGCGGCCTGGGCGCGACTGCGGCCCAAGGCCGCCAGCACATGGGAGGGCGACCCCTGGCTGCAGGCCGAGCCGCTACTCACGGCGATCCGTCCGCGCAGCAGCTGGTGCAGCCGCTGGCCGTCGACGCCTTGCACCGTCACGTTGAGGTTGTGGGGTAACCGGGTGGCCAGGGTGCCGTTGCACTCCATACCTCCAAGCCCCTCCAGCTCCGCCCAGAGCCGATCGCGCAGCGCTCCAAGCCGCCCGGCCCGCTCCTCCCGGTCGTCCTCAGCCCGGGTCAGCGCCTCCCCCAGTCCCACGATCAGGGGCACCGGCAGGGTGCCGGCCCGGCGCCCGTCCTGTTGCCCGCCGCCGTGCAGTTGGGGTGCCAGCCGCAACCCCGGCCGCACCAGCAGCGCCCCCACGCCCTTGGGGCCGTAGAGCTTGTGAGCGCTCAGGCTCAGCAGGTCGATGCCCAGCGCCTCCATGGCCAAGGGGATGTGGCCGGCGGCCTGGGCGGCGTCCACATGCAGCAACACCCCCCGCCGCCGGCAGCGGGCGGCGATGGCAGCCAGGGGCTGGAGCACGCCGATCTCGTTGTTGGCGGCCATCACGCTCAGCAGCAGCACGTCGTCGCCCAGGGCGGCTTCGAGCTGGGCGAGATCCACCAGGCCATCGGGGCCCACCGGCAGCAGCTGCACCGGAAAGCCATGGCGTCCGAGATAGGCGAGCGGATCCAGCACGGCCCGGTGCTCGCTCACCAGGCTCAGCAGCCGCCGGCGGGGATGGCCCTGCTCCAGCGCCGCCTCGCAGACGCCCTTGAGGGCCAGGTTGTTGGCTTCGGTGGCACCGCTGGTGAAGATCACCGCCTCCGGAGCAGCACCCAGGGCGCGGGCCAGCTGGCCGCGGGCCCTCTCCACGGCGGCGGCAGCTTCCAGGGCCGGGCGGTAGAGCCGGTTGTCGGGGTTGGCGCAGTGCTCGCTCCACCAGGGCGCCATTGCCGCCACCACCGCCGGATCGCAGGGCGTGGTGGCGTGGTGGTCGAGGTAGGCGAGCATGGAGTGGCCTCTAGAGCTCCATGGTGCCAACCAGAACCCTCACCCTGGTGGCCCTGGCCGCTTTGCTGGCATCGCCTGCCTGGGCGGAGGGCGGTGGGGTGCGGCCCCAGGACGCCCGGCCGCCGGGGCTCGTCCTGCTGCAGGAGCGCCCCGGCCTGGGCGGCAAGCAGGCGGTCGGCATTTACGACGTCGTGGCCGATCCCAGCAGCCCCGGCCTGTGGCGCATCAAGTTTTGGGATGAGCAGCCCAACGATGTGAAGGTGCGCAGCGAAACGGTCCGCTGCAGCCCGGCCGCACCGATGCGGGTCACCAGCAATGGGGCCTACTTCTTCCTGCGCGAACTCAACCCCGGCGGCCCGATCACCCCAGCCAACCGCATCGACCACCTGGTGTGGTGGGCCACCTGCTTCCCCGAGCAGGCGGGTAAGGATCCGGCCGGCCTCGGCCCCCTGGCCCGCCAGCTGGGCTACAGCGGCACGCTTCGGGAATCCGAGCAGGTGTTGCCTGGACGCCCCCGCTGAGCGCCTGCAGACTTGCGGCCATGAACCTTGAATCCGATCCCACCCAGGCCGCCGCGGCTCCGGAAACCCCGGCCACGCCCGTGCGCCTGCTGCTGGTCGACGACGAGCCCGGCCTGCGCACGGCCGTGAAGGCCTATTTGGAAGATGTGGGCTTTGCGGTGACGACCGCCAACGACGGCGAGGAGGGCTGGACGGTGGCCCAGGAGCTGCTGCCCGATGTGATCCTCAGCGACGTGATGATGCCGCGCTGCGACGGCTACGGCCTGCTCAAGAAGCTGCGGGCCGATGAGCGCCTGGGGGGCACGCCGGTGATCTTCCTCACCGCCAAGGGCATGACCGCCGATCGCATCGCTGGCTTCCAGGCCGGCTGCGACGACTACATCCCCAAGCCCTTCGATCCCGACGAGCTGGTGGCCCGGGTCCACAACGTGGTAACCCGCCAGCAGCGTCTGCTGGCCGAGGCCGCCCGCTTCGCCGACGCCGACATTGGCCAGCTCTCCAAGCAGATCACTGAGATCCGCTCGTTGCTCGCCACCGGTGGCACCAAGAAGCCGGCCACCGCTTCGGAGCACGTGTTCACGCCGCGGGAGGCCAGCGTGCTGCAGCTGGTGGCCGAGGGAATGATGAACAAGGAGATCGCCCGGCGCCTGGAAACCTCGATTCGCAACGTCGAGAAGTACGTCAGCCGCCTGTTCATCAAAACCGGCACGGCCAGCCGCACCGAGCTGGTGCGCTATGCCCTCGAGCACGGTTTGGTGGATTGAGCTCTCTCGTGGACTGAACCGTCTTGTGGACTGAGCTGCCAGCGGCGTTCAACCGGGGCCACGCCTACCGCGACCGCGTGGCTCCCCGTGACGCGGGCCAGCTGCTGAGCGCGTTTTACGCAGCCCGCTACCTCCATTCCAGTGCGGCGGTGTGGCGACAACGGCTCGCCGCCGGCGAGATCTGCAGGAACGGCCAACAGCTCCAGGCCGATGTCGCCCTCGCAGCCGGTGATGGGCTGATCTGGCATCGGCCCCCCTGGCAGGAGGCGGCCGTGCCGGTGTTGCCCGGCCCCCTGTTCGACGACGGCGACCTGCTGGTGTTCGACAAACCCAGCGGCCTGCCGGTGCTGCCGGCCGGTGGGTTTCTGGAGCACACCCTTCTGTGCCAACTGCAGGCCCGCTGGCCTGACGCCCGGCCCGTGCACCGCCTGGGACGCTTTACCTCGGGGCTACTGATCTGCGCCCGCCGCAGCGTCACCCGCGCCGCGCTCAGTGCCCAACTGCGCGAAGCCACATTGGTGAGTCCCTGCTGCAAGACCTACCGGGCCCTGCTGCAGCCGCCCTCCCCCGGCTCGCCTCTGCTGGCGCTGGAGCCCGGCGAGCCGCTCAGCCTCACCACACCGATCGGTCGTTGTGCCCACGCTCGTTTGGGCACCATCTGGGCCGCCGCCCCTGCGGATCCCGCCGCCCTGCTGGCCTCCAGCGCGCTGCGCCTGCTGGAGCGGGGCGCGCGGGCCTGGTTGGTGGAGGTGACGATTGCCACCGGCCGCCCCCACCAGATCCGCATCCACACCGCCGCCGCCGGGGCCCCGCTGCTGGGCGATCCGCTCTATGGCCCGGGCGGGGTGGCTTTGGATCAGGTGTTGCCGGGGGATGGGGGCTACCACCTGCATGCCTACCGGCTGCGGTTGGTTTGCCCCGATGGCGGCCTGTTGGAGTTGGAGGCGCCATTGCCCGAGGCCCTGCGCGGTGCCGCCGATGGCTGATGTTCAGGATTCGGGGCTTGTTGCACAGACTGTTGAACAAGCTGTTCTTGCTCAGCAGGTGACCCGCCCTGGCCTGCGGCTACGCCACTGGCCGGCCTGGCTGCCGTCGGCTCGGGCGGCCGAGCTCCTGGCGGCGCTGCAGGCCGAGGTGCCGTGGAAACAGGAGGCGATCACGCTCTATGGCCGGCGTCACCTGCTGCCGCGGCTCACCTGCTGGATGGCTGATCCGGGCTGCGGCTACCGCTACAGCGGCCTGGCCAATGTGCTCGAGAGCTGGTGCCCGGCCGCCGCTGAGCTGCGCGAGGCCCTGCAGCAGCTCACCGGCTGGCGCTTCAACTCCCTGCTGCTCAACCGCTACCGCGATGGCCGCGATGCCATGGGCTGGCATGCCGACGACGAACCCGAGCTCGATCCCGCCGCGCCGATCGCCTCGCTCAGCTTCGGGGCCCCTCGCGACTTCCGCCTGCGGCCCCGGCCCAGCCCTCGCCGGCCGCCTGGTGCCCCGCTGCCTGCGGGGTATGGCGTGGAGGCCATCCGGGAAGGCGACCCCTGCGCGCCGTTCAACATCGCGTTGCACAACGGCGATCTGCTGTTGATGGAACCCCCCACCCAGTTGTGGTGGCAGCACGCCCTGCCGAAGCGCCTGCGCGTCCGGCAGGAGCGCCTCAATCTCACCTTCCGAGTGGTGCGCTGAGGCGCCCAGGTTTGATCAGGCCCGTTCGAAGGCGATCAGGCGGGAGAAGTAGAAGGGCGCCTTGTTGAGGCTGCGGCCCACGGGCCGGAAACCGGCCTCGGCGGCGGCGGCCACGATGCCCGCCTCGCGCAGGGTGTAGGCCCGGGTGGTTTTGCTGGGGCCCGGGAACAGCTGGCCGATGCCCTTGAGCAGCGCCAGCAGCGGCGTGTAGGGGGCAAAGCTCACGATCAGGTGCTGCTCCGCCATGCCAGCCAGATGGCGCACCATCTCCTCGGCCGGGGCCTGGGGGTAGTGGATGAACACATCCAGGCAGATCACCGTGTCGTAGCGGCCCTGCAGGCTCTCCAGATCGGAGGCCAGGAAGTGGATGCGCCCCGGGGCGATGCCGGCTTCGACGGCGCGACGCTCGGCTTCCTGCACCATGGCGGCCGACAGGTCGGAGGCGGCGATCGATCCGGCCCCCAGCTGGGCCAGGGGCAGGGTCAGGCTGCCCACGCCACAACCGGCATCACAGAAGCTGCGCTGCTCCAGGTTGCCCTGCTCCTGCAGCCAGGCCAGCACGTTGTCCACCGTTTTCTGGTGGCCGATGCGGATGTTGCGCTGCACCCGGTTGACGTCCTCGGACTCGCTGTAGATGCGGTTCCAGCGGTCGAAACCGGTGGTTTCGAAGTAGCCCTTCACCTCGGCTTTTTCGGCTGCTTTCTCGGCTTGGTTGGCGTCCAGCAGTTGCTCGGGGGACATGAAACTTTCTTTCGTGGCGCGGATCCTAGGGAGAGGCGTCCGCACCGGGTCGCTGCCACACCAGGCCTTCACCCCCCGCGTGCCAGCGCAGGGCCTCGACCAGTGGCGTGCCCAGCAGCAGCTCGGGCAGGCTGCGGTCATCCCCCAGCACCCGGCGCGGCAGCACCGTGGCTGCGGCGATGGCGCGGCCGGGTTCTCCGGTCCACTGCGCCAGGCGGCGCACCCCCTCCAGCAGCGGCAGGGTGACCCCGGCCAGGGTGCCGTCCTGAAGCCGGCAGCTGCCGTCCTGCACGATCAGCAGCCGTTCATCCCAGCGGTGCTGGCCTTCCCCCAGTCCGTAGGGGGCCAGGGCATCGCTCACCAGCACCACCTGCTCCGGGGCCAGCCGCTGCAGCAGCACCGCCATGGTGGGGGCCACGTGCACCCCATCGGCGATCAGGCCGATGGCCACGCCGCCCCGCAGGGCGGCCGCCGCCACGGGCCCCGGGGCCCGGTGGTGCAAGCCGGCCATGGCATTGAAGGCGTGGGTGAGCATCGTCACCCCGCGCGCAAAGGCGTCTTCGGCCTGGGTTTCACTGGCGGCGCTGTGGCCCAGGCTCACCACGATGCCCCGTTCGGCCAGGGCGGCGATCACCTCTTCGGCTCCGTCGAGCTCCGGGGCGAGGGTCACCAGATCGATGTCGTCCTCGAAGCCGTCGATGCGCTCCAGCAGCGCCGCCAGGCTCGGGGCGGCCAGGTGCTGGGCGGGATGGGCGCCACGCCGCGTTGGCTCCAGGAAGGGGCCTTCCAGATGGGCCCCCAGCAGCTGACAGCGGCCCGGGCGATGCCGCGCGCGTGCTTCGGCCAGCACGGTGAGGGCCTGGCGCAGCGGCGCGACGCCGCAGGTCACCAGGGTGGGGCAGATCGCTTCGACGCCATCGCGCCAGAGCAGCTCCAGCAGCCGCTCCAGCTGAGGTAGATCGGCGGTGGTCAGCTCCGGGAAGGCCAGCCCCAGGCCACCGTTGATCTGCAGGTCCACCCCGGCCGGGCTGAGCCAGTCGCCGCCCCAGTCGTCACCGGTGGCCCTGCTGCCATCCGGCAGGGGTTCCACCAGCGCGATCAGGTTGTCGTCGTCGAGGCCGATGCGCCAGCGTTGCTCGGCGCCGTGGCTGCAGCGCCGGGCCTGGGGCAGGCGAACGTTGCTGAGCCAGTGCATGGGCAGAGGAGCGCAGGTGTGGCGTCCGGGCGGCCAGACGGGACAATGCCATTCTCTGCCTGCGCCTGCGTGGATGCGCTTCCTTCTCCTGGATCCTCTGCGCCGGATCCCGCCCCCCGCGTGGCGGTGGTGATGGGCAGCGATTCCGACCTGCCCACCATGCAGCCGGCGGTAGACCTGCTGGAGCGCTTCGGGGTGGTGGTGGAGGTGCGGGTGCTCTCGGCCCATCGCACGCCGCTCGAGATGGTGGATTTTGCCCAGCAGGCCGCCGGCCGCGGCCTGAAAGTGATCATTGCCGGCGCGGGTGGGGCCGCCCATCTGCCGGGAATGGTGGCCTCGGTCACCACCCTGCCGGTGATCGGCGTGCCCGTGCAGAGCCGGGCGCTCTCCGGGGTGGATTCGCTCCACTCGATCGTGCAGATGCCAGCGGGCATCCCCGTGGCCACGGTGGCCATCGGCAACGGCACCAATGCCGGCCTGCTGGCCGTGCAGATCCTGGCCACCGCTGACGAAGACCTGGCGGCCGCCATCGCGGCCTATCGCGCTGAGTTGCACGCCCAGGTCACCAGCAAGGACCGCCGCCTGGTGGAGCTCGGCAGCCGCGCCTACCTGGAGCAGATGGGCTGATGCTCGAGCGCCTTGTTCTGCCCCCCTGGTTGAAGGCCGGCCTGGCGCTGCCCTTGTTGGTGCTCAATCTCTGGGTGCTGCGCCAGCTGCTGCTGCCCCTGGCTCCGTTCCCGGCGCTGTTCATGGGGGCCGCGCTGATCGCCTTCTTGCTCGATTTACCCAGCCGCTGGCTGATGGGCCGCGGCTTGCCGCGCTGGCTGGCCTACTCCCTGGTGGTGGGTTTCAGTTTCGGCCTGCTCGCGTTGGCGGCCGTCTGGCTCGTGCCGCGGCTGATTGAGCAGCTGGGCGAGCTGATCACAACCTTGCCCGGCTGGTTGGCCCAGGGCGAAACGCTGCTGCAGCAGTTGCAGGCCTGGGCGGGCACCCGGGGACTTCCCAGTGATTTCGGCGACCTCAGCAGCGAATTGCTCACGCGCACCAGCCAGCTGGCCCGCCAGGTCAGTCAGCAGCTGCTCGGGTTGCTCGGCGCCACCGTGGGCCTCACGGTGAACACCGTGATCGTGCTGGTGTTGGCGGTGTTTCTGCTGTTGGGCGGAGAGGGCATCAGTGCGGGCCTCGCCCAGTGGCTGCCGCCAAAGGTGCGGGAGCTGGTGGTAATCACCCTCAATCGCACCTTCCGGGGCTACTTCGCCGGCCAGGTGGTGCTGGCGTTGATCCTCAGCGCCGCCCAGATCGTGGTGTTCACGCTGCTGGGCATTCCCTATGGCGTGCTGTTTGCGGTGGCGATCGGCTTCACCACCCTGGTGCCCTACGCCAGCGCCCTGACGATCGTGGTGGTCAGCCTGCTTCTGGCCCTTGACGATCCCCGCACCGGCCTGGAGGTGCTGGCGGCCGCCATCAGTGTGGGTCAGGTGATCGATCAGGTGATCCAGCCCCGGCTGATGGGACGGATCGTTGGCCTGCAGCCGGCCTGGCTGCTAATCAGCCTGCCGCTGGGGGCACGGCTGGGCAGCCTGCTGGGCCTGGGTGAGCTCCTGGGTTTGCTGTTGGCGGTGCCGGTGGCGAGCTGTGCCAAGACTTTCCTGGATGCCTGGGGCGACCAGCTGCGAGCTGGGGAGGTGCTCAGCCCGCCTGGGGAATCACGCCCTGGCCGGCCAGGTAACTGAGCACCTGCGCCACCGAGTCCTCCAGGCTCTGGCTGCCGGTGTCCACCCTCAGCTCGGGCTGCTCGGGGGCCTCATAGGGGCTGGAGATGCCGGTGAATTCCTTGATCTCGCCGGCCCGCGCTTTGGCGTAGAGCCCCTTGGTGTCGCGCTGCTCGCACACGTCCAGGTTGGCGGCGCAGTGGATCTCGATGAAGTCGCCGTTGTCCACCAGGGCGCGGGCCTTGTCACGGTCGGCCTTGAACGGTGACACGAACGCCGTCAGCACCACCACGCCCGCATCCAGAAACAGCTTGCTGACCTCGCCGATGCGGCGGATGTTCTCTTCCCGGTCGGCGTCGGAGAAGCCCAGGTCTTTGCAGAGCCCGTGGCGGATGTTGTCGCCATCCAGCACGTAGCAGGCCAGCCCCCGCTCAAACAGGGCCGAATTCACGGCATTGGCCAGGGTGCTCTTGCCGGCGCCGCTGAGGCCGGTGAACCAGAGAATGGCGCTGCGGTGCCCCCGCTGCTCGGCCCGGGCGGCCCGGTCCACGGAGGTGTGGTGCCAGGCGATGTTGGTGGAAGCCCCCTGATTGGTGAGCTCGCCGTAGGTGGGGGTTGCGGTCATCGTGGATCAGGCGTTGGCGCCATTGTCCCTGGCGGCGAGGCGTGGATCGCTGGAGGGAGGCAGCCGCAGCTTCAGGTCAAGCCGTTGGCCGCCGCGGTCCACCGTGATCACCAGCGGCTGCGCATCGGGATGCAGACGCACACCGCGAATCACCTCACCGGCCCGCTGCACCACCCGGCCATTCAGCGCCACGATCCGATCGCCGGGTCTGAGGCCGGCGGCGGCGGCCGCCGAGCCCGGTGCCACCTGTCGCACCCACACACCGCTGGCATCACTTTCGAGGTAGGCCCCCAGGCGGGCCCCTTGTGGGGCGGGCGCGCAGCCACCGGGAAGTGTCGGCCGGCGCAGGCTCAGTTGCCGCGTTAGCCCCAGATCGTTGAGCTGGCTCGGCACGCCATCACCACCTTCGAGATGCCCGACACCGATCAGCGCCACCAGCAGTGATTGGGGGTTGTGCCGGTGCGCTGCCGCGAGTTGTTCCGCCATGGCCCGATCGCGCAGCAGCTGGCTGTCGATGAAGCCCTGCAGATCGGCATCACGGCCTGATGAAATCCCCAGGGCCTGGTGACCCCGCCAGCTGGCCTCCAGGCGCTGGCGATAGGCCGGGCTGGCGGGCCGCGGTTCACTGATGCCGCCGCGTTCAGCGGTGGGGGTGGTCGCCAGACCTCGCTGGCGCACCTGCCGCACCAGTGCAGGTTCGGCATTGATCGCCAGCAGCGGTACCCGCCGCAGCCGGGCCCAGTGCAACAGCGGTCGATAGAGGTTGGGGTCGTGTCCCCACACCGCGGGCCAATCCACCTCGCGCAGCAGGCCCGCCACATCCAGCTCGCCGGTGTTGAAGCGATCGAGCACCGGTTGGCGCGCCGCTGGAATCATCTCCAGGGCAAGGATCAGCTGGCGCTGGCTGCTCAGTCGCTCCAGGGTGCCCAGCTGCCAGGCGTGGTCGTCCACGCTGGTGTGGATCTCGCCGAGCATCAGCACCGCCAGCGTTTTGGCCTGCTGGTGCAGCTCCTGTTGCTGGCGCTGGGCGGCGGCCAGGGCCGCCTGGCAATCCAGCGGTGCCGGTGCGGCCAGGGCGGGCCGCCCCCACAGCAGCGAGCCCAGCAGAACAGCAGCAGCCCAGGCGCGACCCTGCACCTCAGCCCCCGGCCTGCTTTGCTCGATACCCCGCCTTCTCCAGGGCGGCCAGGGCCGGCACCACCTGGTCGCCCTGGAGCTCAATCACCCCGTCTTTCACGGTGCCACCCGTGCCGGCGGCGGCCTTGAGCTGCTTGAGCAGGGTCTTGAGTTCGGCTTCCGGCGCCTCGAGTCCGGTGATGGCCGTCACCAGTTTTCCGCCCTTGCCCGCCTTGGTGCGCTGCACCCGCACCCGCTGCTGGGCCTTGGGGGTGGGCCCGCCAGCGGCATTGCCGGTTGCCGCGCGCTGCAGGCTCTCCGGCCTGCTGAATTCCTGCCAGCCGCCCTTGGCCATGTCGCGAATTTACTGGATGGTTTCGGCGCTTTGGCCCACGCCCGTTCCAGCCCCTACTCCAGGGGTCTCGCCACATCCGGGAAGGCCGCGAGAACGGCGCGGTCTTCCGTGACCAGGGGCACCCCCAGCTGCAGCGCAGCGGCCACAAATTCGCAGTCGTAGGCACTGCAGCGGCTGCTGTGGGCCAGCTCCAGGACCTGTTCGGACGCCACTGGTTCATCTTGTCCGGCTAGCAGCCCCTCTGCGCGGTGCATCAGCGCCACGGCCTGCGGGAGCAGGAGCAGGTCACGCCGCAGGTAGGTGGAGAGCACGTTGCGCCACTCACTGCGCCAGAGCGGCGGTGCTGCCCAGCGGGGTTGATCGAGCAACAGAGCTTCTGCCAACGTTGTTTTGGGCCCTGGCAGCAGCAGATAGGCCAGCACATTGGTGTCGATAACAATCAAGGCCGACCCTCGCGTTTGAACGCATCGATCTCGGCCGGATCAAAGCGGTGCGGAGCCAGGCTGTTGCGCAGGGCCTGGATCTCTGCCAGCTGCTGCTCGACGGCCACGGCATCGTTGCCCAGCCCGGCCTCCAGGCACACGATTGCTTCATTGTTGAGGCTGCGCCGGTGCCGCTTGGCGGCCGCGGCGAGCCGGGCATGGAGCGTGTCGGGCAGGTTCTTGAGCGTGATGGTTTTGGCCATGGCAGCCAGCGCTCTGACGGCAGTTCAACCATTATGGAACCGTCCTGGTTCCTGGTGCTGGCTTCTTAGGCTCTGCCCATCTGATTCAGCCGCCGGTGACCAGCACCGTTCCCCCTCTACAGGGCGCCAGCCCCGATCCCGCCGCCCTGGAGCTGGCAGCGCGTCCCAACGGCTTGGGCCGCTACGGCCAGTTCGGCGGTCAGTACGTGCCGGAAACCCTGATTCCCGCTCTGGCGGAGCTGGAGCAGGCGGCCGCCGAGGCCTGGAAGGATCCGGCTTTCACCGACCGGCTTAACCACCTGCTGCGCACCTACGTGGGGCGGCCCAATCCGCTCTACGAAGCGGAGCGGCTCAGCGAGCACTACCGCCGCGCCGAGGGCGGCCCACGCATCTGGCTGAAGCGCGAAGACCTCAACCACACCGGCGCCCACAAGATCAACAACGCCCTCGGGCAGGCGCTGCTGGCTCTGCGCATGGGCAAGAAGCGGATCATCGCCGAAACCGGCGCCGGCCAGCACGGCGTGGCCACCGCCACCGTGTGTGCCCGCTTCGGCCTGGATTGCGTGGTGTACATGGGCGCCGAAGACATGCGCCGTCAGGCCCTGAATGTGTTCCGCATGCGGCTGCTGGGGGCCAGGGTGCAACCCGTGACGGCCGGCACCGCCACCCTGAAGGACGCCACCAGTGAGGCCATCCGCGACTGGGTGACCAACGTGGAGACCACCCACTACATTCTCGGCTCGGTGGCGGGCCCCCACCCCTTCCCGATGCTGGTGCGCGATTTCCACGCCGTGATCGGCGAGGAAACCAAGCGCCAGTGCCACGAGGCTTTCGGTCGCAATCCCGATGTGCTGGTGGCCTGCGTGGGCGGTGGCTCCAATGCCATGGGTCTGTTCCACCCCTTCGTGCCCGACACATCCGTGCGGCTGGTGGGGGTGGAGGCGGCTGGTGATGGCGTGGCCACCGGCCGCCACGCCGCCACGATCACCGAGGGGCGGGTGGGCGTGCTGCACGGCGCCATGAGCCTGCTGCTGCAGGACGAGGAGGGTCAGGTGCAGGAGGCCCACTCGATCAGCGCTGGCCTCGATTACCCCGGGGTGGGCCCGGAGCACAGCTACCTGAAAACGATCGGCCGCGCCGAATACGGCGCCGTCACCGATGCCGAAGCGCTGGAGGCCCTGCAGCTGCTCTGCCGCCTGGAGGGCATCATCCCGGCCCTGGAAACGGCCCATGCCTTCGCCTGGCTGGAGAAGCTCTGCCCCACCCTGGCCCCCGGCACCGAGGTGGTGCTCAACCTGTCGGGCCGCGGCGACAAGGACGTGAACACCGTGGCCGAGAAGCTCGGTGATCAGATGGGGGGCTAACCCAACAGCCGTTCCAGCACCTGGGCCACCGACTGCACCGCGGCCCGGGCAGTGGCATAGGCCATCCGCATCGGACCCACCAGGGCCACCTGGCCGATGCCGCCATCGCCACTGCGGTAGTCGGCCTGCACCACCGCGCACTGGTGCAGGGCCCGGTGCGGGTGCTCGGCGCCAATCCAAATGCCCGGTTGGGGCAGGAGTTGTTGGGGGGCATCCTCCACCAGCTCCACCAGCGGCCGCAGGCTCAGGGTCTGACTGAATTCCGGTTGTGCCAGCAGGCCCGCCAGGCCCGTGGTGACGGCGCTTTCACCCTCCAGCTGCCGCGATTGGCCGTGGCTGGTCAGGGCCTGGCGCAGCACGGCACCGCTGCTGCGCAGGTGGGACGGCAAGGTGCCCCAGTCGATCGCCCCGCCCTGGAGCTGGGCGCTGACCCAGCGCTCCAGGGCTCCCAGCTCGGCTACCGCCTGGGCGGGCAGCCGCAGGTTGAGGCTGCTGGCGGTCGCGCCCCCCTCCACCAGAAACACCAACAACCGCTCGCCACTGGCCACCAGCCGCAGCGCCTGCAGCTGGGGTTGGTGGCGTTGGGGGCGGGTGATCAGGCTCAGCAAACCGGTGAGATCGGCCAGGCGCCGGCTCAGGTGCAGCAGCAGGTCGTCGAGGGCCGCCCACTGCAGGCTCAGCCCGGTGAGCTCGCGCTCCAGTTGCAGGGCGGCCGCACCGGGGGCGGGCAGCAGCTGATCCACGTAGGTGCGGTAGCCCTGCTGGCTGGGGATCCGGCCGGCGGAGGTGTGGGGCTGGGTGAGCAGGCCGCGTTGCTCCAGGGCCCCCATCGCCGAGCGCACCGTCGCCGGACTGGCTTGCAGCCCAAAGCGCCGCACCAGGGTTTGGCTGCCCACCGGCTCCATGGTGTCCACGTAGTGGCGCACAGCCAGCTGGAGCACCTCCTGCTGCCGAAGAGGCAAGGGGCGGGGGGACGGAGACTGCAAGCCAACGCTGCAGGGGTGCGGCGATCGTAGGCAGACACCGCTGGTCTCAGTAGCGGGGCACGCCGGGATCCACTTCGATGCTCCAGGCATCGATGCCCCCCTGAACGTTCCACACAGCGCCGTAGCCGTGCTCCTGGATCAGCCAGCAGCCCAGGTGCCAACTGCGCACGCCCGCATGGCAAAGCACCGCCACGGGGCGGTTGTGGTCGAGCAGCTGGTGAAGGTTGCCGATCCAGTCGGCGGAGCGGCTCAGGGGGAGGTGCACCACTGGGTGGGCCAGTTGGGCCAACTCCAGTTCGGCGTCTTCGCGCACATCCACCAGCTGGATCGGCTCGCCCTGCTCCAGTCGGGCCTGCAGCTCGCGCGCCCGGATGGTCTGCGGCGTGCCGGCCTGGGGGCGGTCTGGATGGTGCATCGCGGGCACGGGGGGTGAGTTGGGGTCAAGATGGGCCCATCCTGCGTGGGGCGCATGAAGGCCCGCCCGTTTCTGGCGGTCGTGCTGGCGGTGGCGTTGCTGTTGCTGAGCCTGGCGGCCGGCGGCTGGTGGCTGGTGCTGCAGCGCTCCCCGTTGCAGTTGCAGCATCAGGCCCTGGTTCCGCCGCAGGCGGCCCGATTCGTGCCCCGGCAGGCCGCCCTGAGCCTCTACCTGCTCACCGATGGGGAGCAGCCTGTGGCCTATGCCCGGGCGGTGGCGCCCACCCGCGAGCGGCGGGCGGCGGTGGCGGCGGTAGCGGGGCTGCGGGATGGCGCCTTCGCGGCGGCAGGCCTGGATTACCCCGGCGAGCTGGCCCCCTGGCTGGGCCGCGAACTGGGCCTGGCCCTGTTGGCCTCTGAGCCTGGTGCGGCCCCCGATGGTTGGTTGTTGTCGCTGCGCAGCCGCGATGCCGATGGGGCCCGCCGCTTCCTGCAGCGCTTCTGGCAAACCCGCAGCCTGGCCGGCACCGATCTGCAGATCAGCAGCTACCGCGGCATGGGGCTGATCAGTGGCCGCGGCGCCCTGGTGGGCACCACGCCGGTGCCGATCGCCACCGCGCTGATCAACGACGACCTGGTGCTGATCGCCTCCGGCCGCGGCGTGCTCGAGCAGGCCCTCGACGTGTCCCAGATCGACGAACTCAACCAGGCCGCCAGCCCCCGCTTCCGCCAGGCCGTGCAGCGCTTGGGCCAGGGTGCGGCCCTGCTCACGGCCCGCCCGGAGGCCCTGGGGTCCTGGCTGGGTCTGCCGCCTGCATTCACGGCGCCGGGGGCCGTGCAGGAGCTGGTGGCCAGCCTGCGCCCCGATGGCCGCTCCCTGGTGCTGGATGGTTGGCTGCAGGTCGGCCCGGATGTTGAGCCCAAGGCTCTTCTGCCCGCCCCCGCTGCTGGCGCTGCCACCGGTGCCGCCCTGCTGGAGGCCCTGCAGGCCCCGTCCGACAGCCTGGCGCTCGTGCAACAGCCCTCGGCCTGGCCCGCGCTCTGGCAACCGCTGCTGGCGGCGGTGCTCCAGGTGCCCGAGGGATCCTTGCCAGCGCAGGTGGCGGCGGCCGATGCCGGCCCGCTGCTGTGGAGCCAGAGCCGCCAGGGCTGGTTGCTCGGCACCGCCGCCGACCAACCCGATCCCGCCGCGCTCGATGGGGCCCTGGCCGCTGAGGGCTTGATTGCTGCCCCCCTCCCCGTGGAGGGTGACACCAGCGTTCGGGTCTGGACCCGCTTGGAGGCCCCCCAGGGCGGCCGGCGTGCGGCGCGGGCCGAGTCAGACCAGCTCCAGGCGAGCCTGGCCGGGGCCCGCTCCAGCCAGGGCCGCCTGGCCTGGTGGGGGCAGACCCTGGCGGTGCTTCAGGAGCAGCGCGACTCCCGCCAACCTCCCCGGTTGCGGCTGGAGCAAGTCGCCGCTCTCGATCTGCCCCAGGCGCCGCTGCAATGGGCCATGGGCGCTGAGCGGGCCCGGTCTCTGTTGCAGCGCTGGAGCACCTGGCAGCTGCTCTCTGGCTTGGCGGGCCATCCCCTGGCTCCGGGGGTGCAAGGGCTCAGCCTCGGCCTCGCCGCGGCCCCAGATGCCCCCCCTGACGGGGACGCCGGTGTGCACCTCAAGGCGCGCCTCGGTTTTGGCTGAGCGCGAACTGCTGCTTTGGCGCCATGGCCTGGCCGAGGAGCGCCACCCCAGCCGACCAGATGGGGATCGGGCCCTCACGCCCGAGGGGATCCGCCGCACGGCGGCGGTGGCGGAGCAGCTGCACCGGCTGCAGCTCGACTGTGATCAGCTGCTGAGCAGTCCCCTGCGGCGGGCGGTGCAGACCGCGGAGCTGGGTGTGGGTGCTGGCCTAGCCGCCGGTTTCGCGGTGGAGGCCAGCCTGGCCCCGGGGGGTGATCCGCGGCCGCTGCTGCAGCGAGGCTCCTGGCGGCGGTTGGGCCTGGTGGGCCATGAGCCCGATCTAGGCCATTTGGCCTCCAGTCTGCTGGGGGCGCCAGCAGGCACGATCACCCTCCGCAAGGCCGGCATCGTGTTGATTTGCCTGGGGGCGGCGGGTGTCCGCCTGGAGGCCCTGATCGGCCCTCGGTTGCTGCGGCTACGGCAGCCGTCGCGCCGCTAGCCGTAGGTTCGCTCCATCGATCACGTCGCGCATGGCAGCAAGCGGACTACCGTCCCCGAGCCCTTTTCGCCCTGGGTTGGAAGGGGTGCCGGCCACCCAGTCGTCGATCTGCGACATCGACGGCCAGAAGGGGGTGCTCACCTACCGCGGCTATCCCGTTGATCAACTGGCCGCCCGCAGCACCTTCCTGGAGACGGCCAATCTGTTGATTTGGGGCGAGCTGCCCACGGCGGATCAACTGCGGGAGTTTGAGCACGAAGTGCAGATGCACCGGCGGGTGAGCTTCCGCATCCGCGACATGATGAAGAGCTTCCCCTCCCAGGGGCACCCGATGGATGCGCTGCAAGCCAGCGCCGCCTCCCTGGGGCTCTTCTATTCCCGCCGCGCCCTCGACAATCCCGAATACATCTGTTCGGCGGTTGTGCGCCTGCTGGCCAAGATCCCCACGATGGTGGCGGCCTTCCAGCTGATCCGCAAAGGCCAAGACCCGATCCAGCCCCGCGACGACCTGGCCTATGCGGCCAATTTTCTCTACATGCTCACGGAGCGTGAACCCGACCCCCTGGCCGCCCGCATCTTTGATGCCTGCCTGATCCTGCACGCCGAGCACAGCCTCAACGCCAGCACCTTCAGCGCCCGGGTGACGGCCAGCACCCTCACCGACCCCTACGCCGTGGTGGCCTCGGCGGTGGGCACCCTGGCGGGCCCCCTGCACGGCGGAGCCAACGAAGACGTGCTGGAGATGCTGGAGAGCATCGGCACGGAAGATCAGGTGGAGCCCTGGCTGGATCGGGCAATCGCCGGCAAGCAGAAGATCATGGGCTTCGGCCACCGCGAGTACAAGGTCAAGGATCCCAGGGCTGTGATCCTGCAGAAACTGGCCGAGGAGCTGTTCGATCGCTTCGGCCACGACCCGATGTACGACCTGGCCCGCAAGCTCGAGGAGGCCGCCGCCCAGCGCCTGGGACCCAAGGGCATTTTCCCCAACGTCGACTTCTATTCAGGCCTGGTGTACCGCAAGCTCGGCATCCCGGAAGACCTGTTCACGCCGATTTTTGCCATTGCCCGCACGGCTGGTTGGCTGGCCCATTGGAAGGAGCAGCTGGGTGCCAACCGCATCTATCGACCATCCCAGATCTATACCGGTGAGGCTGGGCGAGACTGGAGGCCCATTGGTGCCCGCTAAGTTGCCCCCATCTGAGCTGCCGCCATGCTGACCAACACGGCTCCAGGCCTGGATCTGGAAGCCAGCTTTGAGCAGGCCCTGCAAGGGCTAGGGGTGAGTCCTGCCGCGGCCCATCTGCTCTGGCTGCCGCTGCCGATGGTGCTGGTGCTGGTCGCTGCTGTGGTGGGTGTGCTGGTGAACGTATGGCTGGAGCGCAAGATCTCCGCCGCCGTGCAGCAGCGCATCGGCCCGGAATATGCCGGTGCCCTCGGTGTGCTGCAGCCGATCGCTGACGGCATGAAGCTCGTCTTCAAGGAAGACATCATCCCGGCCAAGGCCGATGGCCTGCTGTTCACCCTGGGGCCGGTGCTGGTGCTGATCCCGGTGATCCTTAGCTGGTTGGTGGTGCCCTTCGGGCAGCACCTGCTGATCAGCAACGTGGGGATCGGCATTTTCCTGTGGATCTCGCTCAGCAGCATTCAGCCGATCGGCCTGCTGATGAGCGGCTATGCCTCGAACAACAAGTACTCCCTTTTGGGGGGCCTGCGCGCCGCTGCCCAGTCGATCAGCTACGAGATCCCCCTGGCCCTGGCCGTGTTGGCGGTGGTGATGATGAGCAACTCGCTCAGCACCGTTGACATTGTCAACCAGCAGACCGGGTCAGGCATCCTCAGCTGGAACATCTGGCGCCAGCCGGTGGGCTTCGTGATCTTCTGGATCTGCGCCCTGGCCGAATGCGAGCGTCTGCCCTTCGACCTGCCCGAGGCTGAAGAGGAGCTGGTGGCTGGCTACCAAACCGAGTACTCCGGCATGAAGTTCGCCCTTTTTTATCTGGGCAGCTACATCAACCTTGTGCTCTCGGCCCTGCTGGTGTCGGTGCTCTACCTGGGCGGCTGGGGTTTCCCGATTCCGGTGGAATGGCTGGCCGGTTGGCTGGGTCAGCCGATCGATGCACCCTTGGTGCAGTTGATCACCGGCTCCGTGGGCATCGTCATGACGGTGCTTAAGGCCTACCTGTTGGTGTTTCTGGCGATCCTGCTGCGCTGGACCACACCGCGGGTGCGGATCGACCAGCTGCTTGATTTGGGCTGGAAGTTTTTGCTGCCGATCGCCCTGGTCAACCTGCTGATCACCGCGGCCCTCAAGCTCGCCTTCCCAATGGCCTTCGGCGGTTGACCCCCGGTCTCTCCAGGCCTCCGGCCCAGCCCCACTCCAGACCAGCCATCATGGGCTGACACTCTCCGACCGCATTCCCCCTCAGAGCCAGCTCCATGTTTGGGTTCCTCAAGAAAGTCGGCGATTACACCCGCGATGCGGTGGGTGCGGCCCAGTACATGACCCAGGGTCTGGCGGTGACCTTTGACCACCTGCGGCGCCGGCCGGTCACCGTCCAGTACCCCTACGAGAAGCTGATCCCCTCGGAGCGCTATCGCGGCCGGATCCACTACGAATTCGACAAGTGCATCGCCTGCGAGGTGTGTGTGCGGGTGTGCCCGATCAACCTGCCGGTGGTGGATTGGGTGATGAACAAGGCCACCAAGAAGAAGGAGCTGCGCAACTATTCGATCGATTTCGGAGTGTGCATCTTCTGCGGCAATTGCGTGGAGTACTGCCCCACCAACTGCCTGTCGATGACCGAGGAATACGAGCTGTCCACCTTCGACCGCCACAGCCTCAACTACGACAACATCGCCCTGGGTCGTTTGCCCACCAGCGTGACCAGCGACCCTGCGGTGCTGCCCCTGCGGGAGTTGGCCTACCTGCCCAAGGGAGTGATGGATCCCCACGGCGTGCCCGACACCGCCCCTCGCGCCGGCAAACTGCCGGAGCAGGTGCTCGAAACCCTGCCGAAAGCTGAACCCACGGCTTCCGCCCAGCCCACCGGAGATGCGTCATGAGCATCGCCTCCACCACCCAGCTGATCTGTTTCGTGGCTCTCTCCGCCACGCTCGTGCTCGGTGCCCTTGGGGTGGTTTTGCTGCCCAACATCGTTTACTCCGCCTTTCTGCTGGGTGGGGTGTTTCTGTCGGTGGCTGGTTTGTACCTGCTGCTCAATGCCAGCTTCGTGGCAGCAGCCCAGGTGCTCGTCTACGTGGGCGCGGTCAACGTGCTGATCCTGTTCGCGATCATGCTCGTGAACAAGAAGGAAAACCTCGCGGCCATTCCAGGCCTGGGGCTGCGTCGTCTGTTGTCGGGCGCCGTCTGCGGTGGTTTGTTTGTGTTGCTGATCCGGGTGGCCTTCACCACGCCCTGGGCCCTGCCTGGCCCCGAGCCGGTTGGGGAGGAGGCGACCATCCGGATCGGTGAACACCTCTTCAGCGACTATCTGCTGCCCTTTGAGCTGGCCTCGGTGCTGCTGTTGATGTCGATGATCGGTGCGATTGTGCTGGCGCGCCGTGATGTGGTCACCACCGATGTGATCACCGGCGAAGCGGCGGATCAGGGCCTGATCGAGAAGGAGCGCACTCCGTTGCTGCTGGAAAAGTCTCCCCGTTGAGGGGCGTTTGATTCCCCGTCTGCTTGATCCAGTCCCCACCGACCCTTCTGCTCATCCCCCCAGCCCCATGGAGATCACCCTTCCCAGCACCATCCCCCTGCAGGCCTATCTGGCCCTGGCTGCCGTGTTGTTCTGCACGGGAGTCTGGGGTTTGATCAACAGCCGCAATGCGGTGCGGGTGCTGATGAGCATCGAGCTGATGCTCAATGCGGTGAACATCAATCTGATGGCCTTCTCCAGCTATCTCGATGGCCAGTTGATTCGCGGTCAGGTGTTCGCCATCTTCGTGATCACCGTGGCGGCGGCGGAGGCGGCCGTGGGTCTGGCAATCCTGCTCTCCCTCTACCGCAACCGCGAAACGGTCGACATGGAGCGCTTCAATCTGCTGCGCTGGTAGCTCTGCCCTTCCCCGATGCGGCTTGAGAGGGTCTGGTTGATTTCACGGTCGGGCAGCCAGGCTGCCCATCGCCAGGCCAAGCGCTGCGCCGAGGACCTGGCGGCCCAGGGGGTGCATGTGGTGGTGGCCTCCAGTGGCCTGGCCCGCAACCCCTTCCCTGGCCTGCTGGCCACCGAAGCCCATCTGCCCGATCTGGCCCTGGTGCTGGGCGGTGATGGCACCGTGCTGGGTGCCGCCCGTCATTTGGCCCCCCTGGATGTGCCGATCCTCAGCTTCAATGTGGGGGGCCACCTGGGTTTTCTCACCCACGACCGTCGCTTCCTGCGCCTCAGCGCTGATGCCGGCAAGTCGGAGGAGGAGAGCCTCTGGGAGCGTCTGCGCAACGACCGGTTTGCTCTTGAGCGCCGGATGATGCTGCAAGCCCACATCGACCGCGGTGATGGGGTGGACCAGGCCGATGGCCCCCACCTGGCCCTCAACGATTTCTATTTCAGGCCCTGCCTTGACGAGGTGTCTCCCACCTGTGTGCTCGAGCTGGAGATCGACGGTGAAGTGGTGGATCAATACCGCGGCGACGGCTTGATCATTGCCACCCCCACCGGCTCCACCGGCTATTCGATGGCGGCTGGCGGGCCGATCCTCCACCCCGGCATCGAGGCGATCGTGGTCAATCCGATCTGCCCGATGAGCCTCTCCAGCCGCGCTGTGGTGGTGCCGCCGCGGGCCCAGCTTTCGGTGTGGCCCCTGGGGGAAACGAGCCGCCGGGTGAAGCTCTGGAAAGACGGCGCCCATGCCACGGTGCTGGAGCCGGGGGATCGGGCTGTGGTGGAGCGCAGTCCCCATCCCGCACTGCAGGTGCTGCTGGAGCAGAGCCCGTCGTATTACCGCACCCTCACCCACAAGCTGCATTGGGCCGGCAGCCTTACGGCTGTCGAGCCCTCCCACAATTAGGCCCCCTACTGAGGTGTGCCATGGCCCTGGAAATTGAACGGCGCTTTTTGGTGCAGGGTGACGACTGGCGCCAGCACATCCGCTGGCAGGCCCGGCTGCAGCAGGGCTACCTGGTGGCGGCTGCCGATGGCGTCACCGTGCGGGTGCGCAGCGCCAGTGGGCTGCCCGCCGTGGCGGGAGCCTGGCTCACCCTCAAGGCGCGACCAGGGGGGCTGCCCGCGGCGGCGGTTGCGTTGCCGGAGGGCCTGGTGCGCCAGGAATTCGAGTACCCCATTCCCGCCGGAGATGCCGAGGCCCTGCTGGCGCTGGCTCCCCAGCGGCTCAGCAAGTGGCGCTACGGGCTGGATTTGCCTGGCGGTGAGTGGGTGCTGGATGTGTTTGAGGCGGAGAATGCCCCGCTCGTGGTGGCAGAAGTGGAGCTGGCGCCCGCCACATGGGAGCGCAGCCTGGTGGAGCTGGAGCCCCCAGCCTGGTGCGTTCGTGAACTGACCGGCCGCCACGAACTCAGCAATGCGGCTCTGGCGCGCTCTCCCCTGGCCCATTGGCCTCAAGCTCAACGGCAAGAGCTGCTTGAAGCCGTAAGATAAATCTGAAGAAATTCAGAAGTCGCTGCGTGACCGGTCTCTACGACAACCAGGGCATGCTGCGTTTTACTGGGCGTGATCAAGCCGACTGCCTTGCCTACGCCGAGCTGTTCGGGCTCGGGGCTGATGGCTACAGCCTGGCGGCCCTTGCCGATGATGGATTCACTCCCCTGGAGGCGGCCCCGGCTGCCTGACCGTCAGTTGGTCTGAGCCTTTCTGCCGTCGATTGCGCAGCAATTGAAGCCATCCCGGCAGATCTTGCCGTGATCCATGGCCCAATTCAGCAGGGCCACCCGGTTTTTGGCGCCGGTCTTGGTGAAGATGTTGCTCACGTGGTTGTCCACGGTGCGCTTGCTGATGGTGAGCGCAGCGGCGATCTCCTGGTTGGTGAGCCCCTGGGCCACCAGCTCGATGATTTCGATTTCCCGCTCCGAGAGGTCATGGCGGCCCTGGCCCAGTGAGCCAGCCGTGGAGCGATCGGAATCCATTGGCCCAGGCCGCAGGCTGAGCCCCACTGTAGGCAGGGCGTTGTTCCATGATGGGTTCGAGAAGAACGGTTTGGCTTGCTGCTTCAACAGGCCCTGGCCAGCTGTGAACCAGCCCTCACCGCCGAGGTGATGCCGCCTCGAGGCGGAGATCCATCCCGTGCCCTGGAGGCCGCTGGGGCCCTGCGGGGCTGGGTGCATGCCGTGAACGTCACCGACGGCAGCCGCGCCGTGATGCGGATGAGCAGCCTGGCCCTGTGCCGCCTGCTGCTGGATGCCGGGATCGAGCCTGTGCTGCAGCTGGCCTGCCGCGATCGCAACCGCATTGCCCTGCAGGCCGATCTGCTGGGCGCCCATGCTCTGGGTGTACGCAACGTGCTCTGTCTCACCGGTGATCCGGTGCGGGCCGGGGATCAGCCTGGAGCCCGTCCCGTGAATGAGCTGGAGGCGGTGCGGCTGCTGCAGTTGGTGCAGCAGTTCAATGCCGGCGAGGATCCGGTGCAGGGCCTCTTGCCCGATGGGCCCACCGCTCTGTTTGCCGGTGCTGCGGCCGATCCCCAGTCGCCCAGCTGGAGTGGCCTCAAGAGCCGCCTGGTGCGAAAGAAGCAGGCCGGCGCGCGTTTCTTGCAAACCCAGATGGTGATGGACGCTGAAGCACTCAAGCGCTTTGTGGGCGAGCTCGCGGCCCCCTTGGAGCTGCCGGTGCTGGCCGGGGTGTTTCTGCTCAAGTCAGCCCGCAATGCGGCCTTCATCAACCGGGTGGTGCCGGGCGCCAACATCCCCCAGGCCGTGATCGACCGGCTGGCGGCGGCGGCGGATCCGGCGGCTGAGGGTGTGGCGATTGCGGCGGAACAGGTGGCGGACTATCTGCAGATCGCCCATGGGGTTCATCTGATGGCGATCAAGGCCGAGGAAAAGATTCCGGCGATCCTGCAGCAGGCCGGCCTGGCCCCCCTGAAGCCTGCTTAGCTGGCGTTGCTCAGGGCCAGGTCGGTGCCGAGCAGCTCGGCCATGGCCTTCTGCTGGGGTGAAGGAGCCACCACATCCTGGCGGCGCACGTCGGTGATCAGCCAGTCGAGGGCTGCTTCCTGCAGGTCGAAGTGGTCGCCGTTGCGGTCGACGCAGTAGCGGCCAAACACCAGCTTCTCCACCAGCCGCACCCCCGCTCCGATGCGCGAGTAGTCAAAGATGATCGAGTTGTCGATCGTGGCCCCCTCGCAGATGTGGCAGTTGGGGCCGATCATCGCCGGGCCAATGATCGTGGCACCGTTCTCGATGCGGGTCATGCCGCCCACATAGATGGGGCCGGTCACCTTGATCTGGTCCCAGTCAGCCGCCACGTTGAGACCGGCAAAAACCCCCGGTCGCACTTCCTTGCCCGGAATCTGCACCTGGCGCACCTGGCCCTGCAACACGCTGCGGATCGCCTGCCAATAGTCGGGCACCTTGCCGATATCCACCCACTCAAACTCCATCGGCAGGGCGTAGAAGGCCGCCCCGGCTTGCACCAGCTTGGGGAAGAGGTCGGAGCCGATGTCGAAGGGCTGGTCACTCGGCACAAAGTCGAGCACTTCGGGCTCAAAGATGTAGATGCCGGTGTTGATCATGTCGCTGGCGGCTTCATCCACCGCCGGCTTTTCCTGGAAGGAGCGCACCCGACCGTCGTCGTCGGTGACCACCACGCCGTAACTGCTCACCTGGTCTTTGGGCACCCGTTTGGTGATCAGGCTGGCCATGGCTCCCTTGGCCTTGTGGCGCCGCACCGCTTCGCTGAGATCCAGGTCGATCAAGGCATCGCCGCAAAGCACCACAAAGGTGTCGTCGAAGAAGCGCTGGAAGTTCTGAATCTTCTTGAGGCCTCCGGCTGAGCCCAGGGCGTCGCCGATCAGCTCGCCGTCTTCAATCCGGCCTTCAAAGCTGTAGGCGATCTCCACGCCGAAGCGCTGGCCATCTCGGAAGTAGTTTTCGATCTCCTCGGCCAGGTGGGAGACATTCACCATGATCTCGGTGAAGCCGTGCTCCCGCAGCAGCTCCAGCAGAAACTCCATCACGGGTTTCTGCAGGATGGGGATCATCGGCTTGGGAATGGTGTGCGTGATGGGACGCACCCGTGTTCCCTTGCCGGCCGCCAGGATCATCGCCTTCATCGGCGTTTGCTCACATCGGTCGGAACAACCAGCCTAGTCGGCTTGCTCAGGCTGCCATCAGCGTTTCCGCCGCCCCGATCTCTGGCACGAGGGGCAGCTGGCGGCTTTCGCCGGCGCTAAGCAGGCGCCTGAGCCGCAGCGGCCCAAACAGTCCACCCTGTTGGTCAAGGTCCACCTTGCCCTGGTGGCAGAGAAACAGCAGGGCCCAGAACACGCCCACCCGATCGCGGTCTAAGTCGGCGTCGGCACGCCGCGCTTCCACGTTGGCAGCCCAGTCCTGCACGAGGTCGTTGAAGGCGGCCCAGTCATGGGCCGGTTCCCAGCTGAGCAAGAACTGGTTGAGCGCGGCGGTTGTTTCCGGCAGTTTTTCGCGGTGGGCCAGGGCGGCCACCTGTTCGATCGCGGCTCGTTCGCTGTAGCGCTTGGGACGGTGGCGCTGACGGGTGCGGCCTTCGTCCTGCTCCAGCCGCTCGGCGATGTCCTCCAGCTGGCGGATCAACTCCCCCAGGGTGACCGGCCGTTGCAAGGGTGGTGGCGCTACCGGGCGGCGCCAGAGGTGCCGTTCCGGACGCTGCGGCAGTTCCATTCCTGGGCTCACCAGCCAGCCCTGGCCATCGGCGTCGAAGTCAAAGCCGAAGTCCTGATCGTCGAGGGGTTCCGGTGGGAAGGTGGCCGCCTCGAGCACCTCGGCCTTGAGGCTCACCAGCACCGAAGCGGCCAGGAAGGCCTCGCTGGTTTCCGCCAGATCCTGCTCGTAGCTGCCGCCCCGGCTCGCACCTGCAGCGGCAACCAGGCGCGGCACTTCGATGCGCTGGCGCAGTTGGTCGAGGAAGCCATCCACCACGGCGATCACGTCCACATCCCACGGGTCGAGTTCGCCCCGCTCCGCTGCGTCTTGCAGCAGACGGATGGCCAGCCTGGCGCCCCCTTCAGCCAATCCGCCCTTTCGATCCAATGTGAATGATGAATACACTACCGGTATTGCTTGAATCGGGCCAGCAGCGCCGTCCGTCCACCACCGGTGGTGCCTGCACTGGGCGGGGCCCTTCAGCTCACCGACACCGTCATCGACTCGCTTCGGGCGGCCTCTTCGGCCTGGTCAGGATCACTGGGAGCCGAGCTCTCGCCAGCGGCGGGCAACAGCCCTAGTTGGGCATCGACGGTGGCCCGGTAGCGCTGGAGGTCGTTTTCCAGCTCCTGGATCCGCACCTGCTGGGCGGCAAATTCGCTCTGGTTCTGCAGCGCCTCCACCTTGCGCACCACGCCGGTCCACACGGCAAACACCCAGGCGGCGGCAGCGCCGACGCCGCCCACCAGCAACAGCAGCGCCGCCAAGGGCAGGGTGCCGCTCAGTCCGGGCAAGAAGTGGACCGTGGTGGGGGCCGTGTTTTCCAGGGTGAACATCACCGTGGCCAGGCCGAAGCTGAAGATCAGCAGGAAGTTCAGCTGTTTCATCGCGGGGTCTCCCAGGGGCGTCGCGGTGGAGAGGCGGGTGGCGCGGAGCTCCAGAGCGGATCAGGAGCGTAAGGAGGGCAGCCGGGGGCGGAATGCCCTGGCGTCGATCTGCACAGTTTTGTTACCGCCCTCCGGTGTTGGTGGGTCAGACCGGCAGGGGCGGGGCCACCAGCAGTGGCTGGCGGATCAGATCGCCAGGTGGGGGCTGGATCACCTTGGCCAGCGCCGTGGTTTCCCGCTGCACCAGAGCCTCGATTGAGGCGCGATAGGTGTCGGTCATGATCCGTGGATAGAGGCCGATGCCCACGATCGGCACCAGCAGGCAGCTCACCACGTAGATCTCGCGCGGTTCGGCATCCACCAGGTGGGTGTGGGAGGCCAGCTCGGCATTTTCCTTGCCGAAGAAGATCTCGCGCAGCATCGAGAGCAGGTAGACAGGCGTGAGGATCACCCCCACCGCCGCCAGCGCCGCCATGACGATGCGGAAGCTGAGGGAATAGGCCTCACTGGTGACGAAGCCGGAGAACACCATGAGCTCGGACACGAAGCCGCTCATGCCCGGTAGGGCCAGCGACGCCAGGGAGCAGATGGTCCAGAGGGCAAACATCTTGCGCATGGACTGCCCCACCCCGCCCATTTCATCGAGCTGCAGGGTGTGGGTGCGGTCGTAGGTGGCGCCCACCAGGAAGAACAGGCTGGCGCCGATCAGGCCGTGGCTGATCATCTGCAGCATGGCGCCGCTGGTACCCAGGGCACTGAAGCTGCCGATCCCGATCAGCACGAAGCCCATGTGGCTGATCGAGCTGTAGGCGATCTTGCGTTTGAGGTTGCGCTGGGCGAATGAGGTGAGCGCGGCGTAGATGATGTTCACCACCCCCAGCACCACCAGCAGCGGCGCAAACTGGGCATGGCCCTCCGGCAGCAGCTGCACGTTGAAGCGCAGCAGGGCGTAGCCGCCCATCTTCAGCAGGATGCCGGCCAGCAGCATGTGCACCGGCGCCGTGGCCTCGCCGTGGGCATCGGGCAGCCAGGTGTGCAGCGGCACGATCGGCAGCTTCACCCCGAAGGCGATCAGCAGGCCGGCGTAGGCGAAGAGCTGGAACTTCGTTGAGAAGTCCTTGGCCATCAGGACCGTGTACTCGAAGCTGGGAGTGCCACCGCCGTAGAAGGCCATCGCCAGGCCCACCACCAGGATGAACAGCGAGCTGCCGGCCGTGTAGAGGATGAACTTGGTGGCGGCGTACTGGCGCTTTTTGCCGCCCCAGATGGCCAGCAGCAGATACACCGGCAGCAGCTCCAGCTCCCAGGCCAGGAAGAACAGCAGCATGTCCTGCACCGCGAACACCGCGATCTGGCCGCCATCCATGGCCAGCAGCAGGAAATAGAAGAGTTTCGGCTTGAACGTCACCGGCCAGGCCGCCAGGGCCGCCAGGGCCGTGATGAAGCTGGTGAGCAGGATCAGCGGCATCGAGATGCCGTCGGCCCCCACTGACCAGGCCAGGCCCAGGCTCGGCAGCCACTGCACCCGCTCTACCAGCTGCAGCCCCTCCACCGAAGGGTCGTAGCCGTTGAGGTAGCCCCCCACCGTGAGCAGGAAGGTGGTCAGGGCCACGCCGAGGGCATACCAGCGCACCCGCTTGCCGTCGCCGGCATCGGGAATGAAGGGGATGAGCAGGGCGGCGGCGATCGGGAACAGGATCGACGCGCTCAACCAGGGGAAGGGCACGAACCAGGCCTCACCGTTTGGCGGAGTGTAGAAATTCAGTGCCGCCAAGCACTCTGCTGGTGGTGGATGTCACACAGACCGTTGGCTTTTTGCGCGCCCTTCGCCGTGCTGGCGTCACGCGCTGTGCGCTCACGCCGCCAGCAGGGCCAACGGCGCGCAAAGCAGGGAGAGGGTTCTGAGCGCTGCAGGGAGGGTGCTGGTGGGTTGCTGCCCCCTCAGCCCAGCGAGCCGAACAACACCACCAGGGCGATGACACCGCCAAACACGATCAGGGCATAAAACTGGGCCCGGCCGGTTTCGAAGTACTTGAGACCCTCGCCGCTGCCGAGGGTCACCAGGCCGGTGAGGTTGACGACCCCATCCACCACCTTCGAGTCCACCTCCAACACCTGGCGAGCCAGCTTGCGGCTGCCCTGCACGAACAACTTGTCGTTGATGGCATCGAGGTACCACTTGTTGGCCAGGAAGGCGTTGACGGCCGGGAAGCGGGCAGCCACCGCGGTGCCCAGATCGAGTTTGTGCAGGGCGTAGGCCAGCACGGCCACGCTGATGCCGGCGATCGAGATCCCCACCGAGGCTCCTGCGAGGGGCAGAAACTCCCCCCAGCTGAAGTGCTCGGCCACCTCGGCGGCCTCCTGGGGATCCAGCAGATTGCCGAAGCGGCTGTTCCACGGGGTGCCGAGCAGGCCGATCAGCACCGACGGCACCGCCAGCACCGCCAGGGGCATGGCCATCTGCCAGCCGGATTCGTGGGGGTGCTCGGCGTGGCTGTGACCGCGGTCGTCGCTGTGGCCATGGTCATCGCCGTGATCCTCAGCTGTTTTACCGGCGGCCGCCATCAGTTGGGCCGCCATCGCCTTGTCGCCGCCGCGGAACTCGCCCTCAAAGGTGAGGAAGTACAGCCGGAACATGTAGAACGCCGTCATGCCGGCGGTGACGAAGCCGGCCACCCACAGGATCGGGAACTGGCCGAAGGCCACCCCGAGGATTTCGTCCTTGCTCCAGAAACCAGCCAGGGGCGGAATGCCGGCGATGGCCACGCAACCGATGAAGAAGGTGGAGCTGGTGATCGGCATGTACTTGCGCAGGCCGCCCATCAGGCGCATGTCTTGGGCCAGCACCGGCTCATGGCCCACCACCTCTTCCATGGCGTGGATCACCGAGCCGGAGCCCAAAAACAGCATCGCTTTGAAAAAGGCATGGGTGACGAGGTGGAACATGCCCGCCACCGGGGCGCCGCACCCCATCGCCAGCATCATGTAACCGAGCTGGGAGACGGTGCTGTAGGCCAACCCCTTCTTGAGGTCCATCTGGGTGAGGGCGATCGAGGCCCCCAGAAACAGGGTGATCGTGCCAACCACCGCAATCGTCGCCTGCACCGCCGGGAAGGGCTCGTACACCGGCTGCAGCCTCGCCACCAGGAACACACCGGCGGCCACCATCGTGGCGGCGTGGATCAGGGCCGAGATCGGCGTCGGGCCCTCCATGGCATCCGGCAGCCACACATGCAGGGGGAACTGGGCCGATTTGGCCATCGGGCCCATGAACACCAGCAGGCACAGCAGGATGGCCGCGGCGTTGGAGAGGCTGCCGCCAGCCACCGCCTCCTGCAGCCTGCTGCCGATTTCTTCAAAGCCGAAGCTGCCGGTGGCCCAGAACAGGCCCAGGATCCCCAGCAGCAGGCCGAAGTCGCCAACCCGGTTCACCACGAAGGCTTTCTGGGCGGCATTGGCGGCGCCGTCGCGGTCGTACCAGAAGCCCACGAGCAGGTAGGAGCACATGCCCACCAGCTCCCAGAACACGTAGATCTCCAGCAGGTTGGGGCTGATCACCAGGCCCAGCATCGAGCTGCTGAACAGGGCCAGATAGGTGAAGAAGCGCACATAGCCCTTGTCGTGGGCCATGTAGCCATCGGAATACACCATCACCAGCACGGCGATGGTGGTGACCAGCGACAGCATCACCGCTCCGAGGGCATCCACCCGGAAGCCCATCTGTAGGTTGAACGTGCCGGCGCTGGCCCAGTTGAACAGCACCTCAGTGGGGCCGGCTCCGGCCAGCTGCTGGGCCAGCACGGCATAGCTGAGCACTGCCGCGGCGCCGACGCAGCTGATCAGCAGCCAGGCCACGGGTTTGCGCAGCCGGTTGACGGTGCGGTTGAAGCTGATCAGCCCCAGGCCCGTCAGACAGGCTCCGGCCAAGGGCAGCACCGGGATCAACCAGGCGAGTTCGGCGGCTGACGGCATGCGGCGCAGGCTGGTTGGGGGAAGTGTAGGCAGCCGCTCAGGTTGGGCCCCCGCCCTGTGCGCGGGCGCCCATCAGGCCAGCCAGTGGCCCAGGGCTGACCGGGAGAAGGCGGTGGCTCCCAGGCCGATGTAGCGGTGGGCCCACCAGAACACCGCCACGGCAATGGCGATGCCCAGCTGGGCCGGCCGCAGGAATTCGGAGAGCACCAGCTGCTGGCGGCCATCGAGCACGGCTTTGAAGGGAAGCACCGAGGTGCTGTCCTTGAGTTCCTCGAAGGCGGCCCCGAAGCGGTTGGCCAGGCGCCGGTCGCCGTTCCACACCGCAAATAGGTGATGGGCGATCAGGCCGGCGCAGGTGGCCACCATGAAACTGCTGCCGATCCAGAGCAGGTGGGTGGCGCACCAGAGGACCTGGCCGACGGCCTGGGGGTGGCGGCTGATGCGGATGATTCCCGTGGCGTAGAGCCGCACCTGGGGTTTGAGCACCGCCGGGATCTCCAGCAGGTTGTAGGTGGCTGGATACAGAAACAGGAAGCTGATGGCGGTGCCGGCCCATACCAGCGGCACGATCCAGGGCTGGTCCTGCAGGTTCCAGAGCCGAATGCCGTCGTAGCGGTGGGCTAGGAAGTAGCCGATCACCACCACCGCCGAGGGAATGCTCACGGCGGCAAACAACAGCCGCCAGGCCCGCTCACCGATGCGCTCCACGCCCCAGGCCCGCAGAGAGGCGCCGCCGCTGTGGATCACGGCGAAGGCCAGCAGCAGGGCGAGCATGACCCAGCTGCTGTGGTGGAGAGAGCTGGGGGGCACAGGCCTGGTGGGGAGTTGTGAAGCAGCTGATTCTCGCTGCCCAACTTCCCCCCTAGAGTTTTTACCTCGCCAGCCGGCAGGCCCAGGCCCACCCAGGCAACCCGATGGCAGATCTGCCTTTCACCCTTGATCAGCTCCGCATCCTGCGGGCCATCGCCTCGGAGGGCAGCTTCAAGAAGGCCGCCGACAGCCTGTATGTCACCCAGCCGGCGGTGAGCCTCCAGATCCAGAACCTGGAGAAGCAGCTGAGCGTGAGTCTGTTTGATCGCGGCGGGCGCAAGGCCCAGCTCACCGAGGCTGGCCACCTGCTGCTCAGTTACTGCGACCGGATCCTCAGCCAATGCCAGGAGGCCTGCCGGGCCCTCGAAGACCTGCACAACCTGCGCGGCGGCTCGTTGATCGTGGGCGCCAGCCAGACCACCGGCACCTATCTGATGCCGCGGATGATTGGTTTATTCCGCCAGAAATACCCGGAGGTGGCGGTGCAGCTGCAGGTGCACAGCACCCGCCGCACGGGCTGGAGTGTGGCCAATGGCCAGGTGGATCTGGCCATCATCGGCGGTGAGCTGCCCACCGAGCTCGGTGAGCTGCTGCAGGTGGTGCCCTACGCCAGCGACGAACTGGCCCTGGTGCTGCCGGTGAAGCACCCCCTGGCCCGCCTGCCCGAGCTCACCAAGGACGACCTCTACCGACTGGGTTTTGTCTGCCTCGATGCCCAGTCGACGACCCGCAAGATGGTCGACCAGCTGCTGGCCCGCTCCGGCCTGGATGTGGGCCGCCTCAAGATCGAGATGGAGCTCAACTCCTTTGAGGCGATCAAAAATGCCGTGCAGTCGGGCTTGGGGGCTGCCTTCCTGCCGGTGGTGTCGATCGAGCGGGAGCTCTCGGCCGGCACCCTGCACCGCCCCCAGGTGGCTGATCTGCTGGTGCGTCGCCAGTTGAAGCTGATCACCCACCCGGCCCGCTACTGCTCCCGGGCTGCCGATGCCTTCCGCAAGGAAGTGCTGCCGGTGTTCGCCAGCCCCGATAGCCCCCTGCGCCGCCCCCTGCAGCCGGACGCGCCAGTGGCCGCCACGCCTGCCTGAACCCAGATCTCAGAACTGATCGGCTTCGGGGGTGACGCCCACCGTGTCATCAGCGACGCCCTTGGTGAGGAATTTGTTCTGACTGGTGTCGGTCTGGTAGACGCAGCGCACGATCGGCTTGTCCTTGACTGAGCCGATGTAGGCGAAGGTGTTCATCCGCTGCTTGCACTGCCGCATCTGCTCGTTAGTAACGGCTCCTTCCTTCTGCAACACGCTCCAGTTTTCCCGCCGGATGACGCAGCCGGCCTTGAGTTCGGGCTGGGTCACGAAGCTGGAACTGGGGTTCATCGTGGTGTACAGCTCCACGTCCATCACGAAGGCGCTGGCGCCCCACTGACGGCAGAACTCCGGATCGGGCACGGCCATGTCGAGCTGCTGGCTGCTGGCGATGTTGCCCTGGTCGCCCTGGGTGGTGCTGGAGATGGCGGTGCCGATGCCGATCCCCACCACCAGCACGCCGGCCAGGATCGCCAGGGTGCCCACGTTGAATTGAAAGGGGCCATTGCCACCAGGTCCGTTGCCACCGGGGCCGCCCCCTGGTGCGCCCTTGCCCCCACCCCCGCTGCGCCCTGCTGGCCGCCGCGGTTCTCCTCGCCCATAGGACCCAGGGCCATAGCGGTCGTCGTCAAAGCGCTCCTCGGCATAGCGACCGCTGCTGGATCGGGTGCTGCCGGAGCGGCCATTGCCGTAGTCGGACGGGCGGGAGCGGCTCACAGGGTTTCGGTGCTGCGGGGCAGGCCCATCGAGTAGTTGAGCACGCGAGCATCAGGGTTGTAGCGAAGCTCTCCGACCTGCAGCAGCTGGCGGATCAGGCCTTCAAGCTCCGAGCCGATCTGGCGCAGGTTGTATTCGGTGAGGTCGGCGCCGGCCTGGGCTGCCACCAGCTCCCGGAAGCGCTCCTGCACCTTGGCCAGCACCGGGGCGTCCCAGAGGAATTCGTTGTCTGGATCCACATCCATGGTGAGCTGGCTGGGATCGGCCACCAGATTGCCGTTGTCCACCCGGGCTGTGAACAGCCGCACGTGACGGGTGGTGGACTTCAGCAGGGTCTCTGTGCTGGGAGCTTCAGCAGTGAGAGGGTCGGCAGGGCTTAAGTCGGCCATGGGAAGCAGTTGCGGGCACCCGATCAGCCAACTCTAGAAACCCCCCAGGGCGCGAAGGTCGGAAGCCGGCCTTTAAGGTTGCCACTGGTTTCAAGAGTGGGTATGCGCGTCGTCATCGCCGGAGCAGGACTGGCCGGGTTGTCGTGCGCCAAATATCTCTGTGATGCCGGCCACACCCCGGTGGTGGTGGAGGCCCGGGATGTGCTGGGCGGCAAGGTGGCGGCCTGGCAGGACGAAGACGGCGACTGGTACGAGACCGGTCTGCACATCTTTTTCGGCGCCTACCGAAACATGCGCCAGTTGTTCAAGGAGCTGGACATCGAAGACCGTCTGCAGTGGAAGAGCCACTCGATGATCTTCAACCAGAAGGAAACCCCCGGCACCTACAGCCGCTTCGATTTTCCTGATATCCCAGCCCCTTTCAATGGGGTGGCCGCAATTCTCGGCAACAACGACCTGCTCACCTGGCCCGAAAAGATCTCCTTCGGCCTCGGCCTCGTGCCAGCGATGCTGCGGGGCCAGCAGTACGTGGAGGAGTGCGATCAATACTCCTGGACCGAGTGGCTGCGGTTGCACAACATCCCCGAGCGGGTGAATGACGAGGTGTTCATCGCCATGGCCAAGGCGCTGAACTTCATTGATCCTGAGGAGATCTCCAGCACGGTGGTGCTGACTGCCCTCAACCGCTTCCTGCAGGAGAGCGATGGCTCCAAAATGGCGTTTCTCGATGGCAACCCGCCTCAGCGGCTGTGCCAGCCAATCGTCGATTACATCGAAGCCCGTGGTGGGGAGGTGCACCTCAACGCCCCCCTGCGCCAGATCGAGCTCAATGCCGACGGCAGCGTGAAGGCGTTCCAGATCGGTGGCATCAAGGGCCAGGAGCCCCGCACGCTCACGGCTGATGCCTATGTCAGTGCCATGCCGGTGGATCCCTTCAAACTGCTGCTGCCCGAGCCGTGGAAGGAGATTCCTTATTTCAAGAAGCTCGATGGGCTCAATGGTGTGCCGGTGATCAACATCCACCTTTGGTTTGACCGCAAGCTCACCGAGATCGACCATCTGCTGTTCAGCCGCAGCCCGCTGCTGAGCGTTTATGCCGACATGAGCAATACCTGCAAGGAATACGAGGACCCCAATCGCTCGATGCTGGAGCTGGTGTTCGCCCCGGCCAAGGATTGGATCGGTCGCCCCGATGAGGAGATCGTGGCGGCCACCATGGACGAGCTGAAGCGCCTGTTCCCGATGCACTTCACCGGTGAGAATCAGGCCCAGCTGCGCAAGTCGATTGTGGTGAAAACTCCCCTGTCGGTTTACAAAACCGTGCCGGGTTGCCAGCAGCTCAGGCCCGACCAGGCGTCGCCAATCCCCAACTTCTTTCTGGCCGGCTGCTATACGATGCAACGCTACTTGGCGTCGATGGAAGGGGCGGTGCTCAGCGGTAAGCAGTGTGCCCAGGCCATCGCCACGTCCCCCGTGGCCCAGTCGGAGGCAGGGGTCCCGGTGGCGGTCTGAGCGTGGTTGTTTCCGCGGTTCCAAACCTGGAGGAGGCCTATGAGGCCTGCCGCCGTGAGACGGCGGAGTGGGCCAAAACCTTTTATCTGGGCACCCTGCTGATGCCCCCTGCCAAGCGGCGGGCGATCTGGGCCATTTACGTGTGGTGCCGCCGCACCGATGAGCTGATGGACAGCCCGGAGGCGATGGCTCGCCCGGTGGAGGAGCTGGCGGCACGGTTGGACAGCTGGGAGCGGCGCACCCGGGAACTGTTCGAGGGAAAGGTGCGGGATGGTCTGGATCGGGTGATGGTCGACACGATTGAGCGCTACCCCCAACCGATCCAGCCCTACCTCGACATGATCGAGGGGATGCGGATGGACCTCACCACCAGCCGCTACGCCACGTTTGAGCAACTCAAGCTGTATTGCTACCGGGTTGCGGGCACCGTGGGCCTGATGACCCAGGAGGTGATGGGCGTGGATCCTGCCTACACCTCAGCCCCGTGGAGTGCCCGGCCCGACACCAGCGAGGCCGCTGTGGCTCTGGGGATCGCCAATCAGCTGACCAACATCCTGCGCGATGTGGGTGAGGATCGCGGCCGCGGCCGCATCTATCTGCCCCAGGAGGACCTCACCCGTTTCGGCTATAGCGAGGCCGAGCTGATGGCAGGCACCCTCAACGACAGCTGGCGTGAATTGATGCGCTTTCAGCTTGCCCGCGCCCGCGACTGGTTCGCCCGTTCAGAGGCAGGTGTGCGTTGGCTAGCACCCGATGCCCGCTGGCCGGTCTGGGCATCGCTGCGCCTGTATCGCGGCATCCTCGATGTGATCGAGGAACTGGATTACGACGTGTTCAACCACCGGGCTTATGTGCCCACCTCAGGCAAATTTCTGGATCTGCCCCGCTCGTTTGTCATCGCCCAGGCGCGCTGAGCTGATCAGGCTTGGCCAATCCAATTCAGCAGGATTGGATTCACCTGCTCAGGCGCTTCGTCGTGGGGGCAATGACCCAGCCCGGGCAGCACCTTCAGCTCCTGGATGCAGGCAAAGCTGTCAGCCCAGCGGCGGGCTTCGGCGGGATCTTCCCAGGGGTCGGCTTCGCCCCAGAGCATCCGTACCGGCACTGGTGGGTCGGCGGCACTGAGATCGGCGAGCAGCTGCGGGGCCAGGTGGTCGTTGAACAGGTTGACGAAGCCTCGGAAGCTTTCGGTGGCTCCGGGATCGGTGCTGGGGCGATGCAGCAGGGCCACCAGTGCGTCGTCAATGTTGGCTCCGCTGGGGTAGGCCCGCGCCAGCACGCTGCGGATAAAAGCCGGCTGGGCCAGAAGGCGAAACAGGGGGGCGATCACCCAGCGTTGCCGCACCAGGCTTTTCACCAGGGGGCGACTGGCCCGCTCCCAGCCTGGGAGTTGGGCGGCCCGTTTGTCGTCGAGGGTGCGCTGGGCGCAGTCGATCAACACGACCTGGGCCGGTGGGGTGCCCTCGCGCAACAGCACTCTGGCGGCCGTCAGAGCGACCATGGCGCCGATCGAGTTGCCTACCAGGTGCACGCGTGGGGCTGACCCTGCCCCGTGCGGAAGCAACCGCTCGCGCACCAGATCGGCCACCAGCTGGCCCCAGAGGTCGAAGCTGTACTGCACGGCGCCCGGCTGCTCGGGTTCGTCGGCCAGCCGGGAGCGTGGTTTGTCACTGGCACCGAAGCCCAGCAGATCAACCGCCAGAACATGGGCCTGGAGAGCCAATGCCGGCAAGTTGTGGCGCCAGTGACCCACGGAGGCGCCGAAGCCATGGATCAACAGCACCTTGGTGCTGTTGCCGGGATTGCCGGCCTCCACCAGGTGAATCCTGTGGTCTTGCCAGGTCCAGGGGATGGGGGTGGTCAGACCGCGGCTGTCTGGTTGGCCAGCATCGACTTGAGCTTGGCCAGTTCGCCGGCCCAGCGGGGATCGGGGGCTTCGCTGTCGACGTTGTCGGCATGCACCACCTTGTTGACGGCCTTGCGGGCTGCGGTGGGGGCGCTGCCATTGCGGCGATCGCTGGGGGCTGCGCTGCGGCTCTCCTTGCGCTCAGACACCTCGATCCGCAGGGCGTTGCCGCCGAAATCCTTGCCGTTGAGCTGCTCGATCACGGTGTCGGCCAGCTTCTGGTCGTCAACGTTGGCAAAGCCGAAACCACGGCAGGCGCCGGTGTCGCGGTCGTTGACGGCCTTGAAGCGCACCCCTTCGCCCACGGCACTGAACAGAGCCTCAAGCTCCTTGGCATCAAAGGTCTGCGGCAGATTGCCGACGTAGAGGCGAATGCTCATGGGGAAGGGGTAGAAAAAACTATCTGCAGGCGAGGAGAAGCCTCTCGATGCGCCTTTGCTCAGAAAGTTAATCACGCCGGCTGTCCAGCCCATCGCTCCCTTTCTGCTGCATCCACCAGCGTTGTGCTGCTGCCAGGGCCGTGGGGCGCTCCTCGGGGCCGTCTCCCAGGCGGCCGAAGGCCCGCTCCAGGGTGAGGTGATCCAGCAGGCGCCCCAGCTCGGGTCCGGCCGGGATCCCCAACTGCTGTTGGAGTTGGCGGCCATCCAGCGGCGGGCGTGGATGCAGCAGCGGATCGTGGGGGTTGCGCCAGCGCTCCAGCAGGTCGCCGGGGGGTTGGGTCAGCAGCAACAGCAGGGCGGGCAGATCGCCGTCCAGGTCCCGATGCAGTGCCACGCGGTTGGGCTCCGCCAGCCCAGTCCAGCCGCCGGCATCCTCCAGTTCCCCACGCCAGCGCCGCAGGGCCCTGCAGCGTTGCTGCAGCCGCCGGCTGCTGCGCAGCGCGATCAGGGCCTCGGGGGGCAGCAGGGCGCTGAGCCGCGCCAGCGGCAGGGCCCAGGCCACTTCGGCATCCAGCAGCCCCTGCCGCTGCGCCAGCTCCAGGCTGAGGGCGCTCAAGGCTGGGGCTGCGGCGGCATCGGCGTGCCAGCGCTGCACCAGCCCGCAGCTCAGGGCGAGCACCAAGCCCCGCTCCCCTGCGGGGGCCTCGGCCAGCTTCTCCAGCTCCGCCAGCACCCGCTCGCCGGCCACGGCGCTCAGTTGGCTGGCATGGCGCTCAATCCAGGCTTGGCTGGTGGGCTCCAGGTCAAACACGAGGCTGCAGGCCAGGCGGATGCCCCGCAGCAGCCGCAGGGGGTCGGCCAGCAGGTTGGCCTCGCTCACGGCCACCAGTTGGCGGCGCTGCAGGTGAGCGAGGCCACCGGTGGGATCCACCAAGGCGGCTGGGCTGCCTGCGCCGGCGGACAGGGGCAGGGCCATGGCATTGACGGTGTAATCCCGGCGCCCCAGGTCGGCCTCCAGGGTCGCGCCGTCCCGCTGGGCCAGGTCGATGTTCCAGCCCTTCACCACGAGCCGGGCGATGCCGTGGTCGGCATCGAGCACCACGGCGCTGCCGCCGTGCTGGCGGGCCAGGTGTCGGGCCAGGGCGATGGCGTCGCCCTCCACCACGAAGTCGAGGTCGGGTTGGGGCGCGAGGCGGCCCAGCAGGGCATCCCGGATGGCGCCCCCCACCAGCGCTGTGCCCGGCGGCAGCGCCGCCAGCGGCAGCGGCCAGGGCTCGGCCAGCAGGCGCTGCCACAGCTGCTGAGCCACCTCGCCGGCAGAACGGTCAGCCGTCACAATGGGCGCCTGGCTCGGCCTGGGCAGCATGTGCATCTGCGTGGATTGCCACTGGGTCGACCGCTGTCAGGCCTACCACGCGGTGGAGCGGCAGCACGGTGTGCCTCACCTTTCCCTCCAGCCCGATTTCACGCCCGAGGAGCCGCGGATCCACGTGCAGGTGCAGGATTTGCCCCAGGGCGGCGTGGGTGTGGAATGGGATGTGCGGGCCTGCGCCAGCTTCCAGCGCGATGCAGGCCGCTGGCAGCGGTTGTGCCCCGGCGCTGCCCTGCCCCGATGAGGTGCTGGTGATGGGTGCTGTCTTGGCTTTGCACAGTTCCAGCGACGTGCTCGGTGTGGGGGTGCGCTGGCTTGATGCCGGCTCGGGCGGCGGCGAGGTGCGTGCCTTCCCGCTCGGTCGCGGCCTCTCCAACCAGCTGCTCAGCTGCGTCGAGCAGGTGTTGCCGGCCCACCAGTGGCCCCAGCTCACCCGTCTGGCGGTGGCCACGGGGCCCGGGGGCTTCACCGGCACCCGGCTCACCGTGGTGCTGGCCCGTACCCTGGCCCAGCAGCTGCAGCGTCCCCTCGATGGGGTGGGCAGTTTTCTGCTGGTGGCCCAGCGCCTGGGGATTCAAGAGCCCACCTGGCTGGTGCAGGAGCTGCCCCGTCGCGGGGTGGTGGCGGGCCTCTATGCCCCAGCGCCCGGAGGTGCCGGGGCGGGCTGCCTCGAGTTGGAGGCGCCGCGGTTGTTCGCCCCGGGCACGCCCGTGCCGCCGGGCCCGCAGCTGCCTGCGGCCGCCCAGCTGCCCGACGATGTGGCGCAGTTGCTGGAGCTCAGCGTGCGGGCCCATGCCCAGGGTCTGGAGGCCCCCTGGCAGCCCGTGTTGCCGCTCTATCCCACCTCGCCGGTGGCCGGGCTCTAATGGGGCGAGCACCCCAACGGCCTCGGCGCCACCGCCGTTCCAGTCGGCCGCTCCTCCGGCCCCGGGCGGGGGTGGCGTTGCTGCTGGCGGGAGGCCTGATCTGGCTATCGCGGGGATGGTGGAGGCCGGCGCCGCCGCCGGCCCAGATGATCCTGGTGCTCGGCGGCGATGTGGCGCGGGAGCAGCGGGCTGCGGCCCTAGCAGCCCGTCAGGGCCTGCCGGTGGTGGTGAGTGGCGGCAGCAACCCCGAGTACGCCCGCTGGTTGTTTGAGCAACGCCAGGGGCTGCCGCCCAGCCAGGTGCAACTCGACTACCGCGCCCGCGACACCCTCTCCAACTTCACCTCTCTGGTGGACGATCTGCGCCGCGCCCGCATCCGTCATGCCCTGCTGGTGACCAGCAGCGACCACATGGACCGGGCCCTGCTGGTGGGCCGGATTGTGGCGGGCAGCCGCGGGATTCACCTCACGCCCGTCTCCGTCGACTGCGCCGATCGCTGTCAGCCCGAGGGGCGCCGCAAGATCTGGGGCGATGGGGTTCGGGCGGCCTTGTGGGTGCTGAGTGGCCGCGACCTCAAGAGCTGGGCGGCAACGCAGCGCCTTCCCGGCCTGGGGCCAGCTGCCGCCCGCTGATCAGGCCCTGATCCAGCAAGGCATTGATCTGGGCCTGGCAGGCGGCGGTGGCGGCGTCGAGGTCGGGGCGGCGACGCGAGGCGGGTGGTGGGATCGGCGTGCCGATGCGGATGTGGATCGGCACCAGGCGGGCGCCCTTCTGGCCTGGGCCAAGGGCCCGGTGGCTGTTGATGATCGCCACCGGCAGCAGGGGCACACCGGCCCGGGCCGCCAGCAGGGCGGCACCGGCCTGGGGATCGTTGACCCGGCCGTTGCTCTGGCGGCTGCCGTCGATGAACACGCCGGTGGCCCAACCCTCCAGCAGTCGGTCGGTGGCGGTGCGGATCGCCTCGCGGTCGCTGGCGCCGCGGGACACCGGATAGGCCCCGCAGGCGCGGATGATCGGCCCCAGGATCGGCACCCGGAACAGCTCAGCCTTGGCCATGAAGGCCACGGGGCGGCCGAGGGCATGGCCCAGCAGCGGTGGATCGAGGTGCGAACCGTGGTTGGCCACCACCACCAAGGCGCCTTCCATCGGCACGTTGGCGTTGCCAGCGGTGCGGCCCCGGAAGAGCAACCGGTACACCGGAAACACCAGCAGGTAGCTGATCAGCCGGTAGGTGAGGCTGGGCCGGGGTGTGCGGATCAGGGCCGGCGGCTCGGCCGGTTTGCGGCGGCGCAGGGCCCGCCTAACGGCAGCGACAGGGCGATTCACAGCCCGATTCCCAGCCCCAGGTCAGCGCCGCCTCCGATCTGGGCGGTGGTGATGCCGTCGCAGCTGCGCTTGATCAGCCCGCTGAGCACGGCGCCGGGGCCGATCTCCACAGCGGTGCTGATGCCCAGGGCGCTGAACTGCTCCATGGTTTCGCGCCAGCGCACGCCGGTGGTCATCTGGTGAATCAGGCGGGCCTTGAGGGCTGGGCCGCTGGTTTCCGGGGTGGGATCGGTGTTGCTGAGCACCGGGATCGCCGCATCGGCGAAGGGCACCGCCTCCAGCTCGGCGGCAAAGGCGGCGGCTGCATCAGCCATGAAGGGGGAATGGAAGGCGCCGTTCACCGCCAAGGGAATGGCCCGCTTGCACTGGAGCTGGCCACTCACGGCCGCCACCGCTTCCGGGCTGCCGGAGAGCACCACCTGGGCGCTGCTGTTGTCGTTGGCGATCACCACGCCGTCGGTGGCGGCCACCAGGGCCTCCAGCTCGCCGCGATCGAAGCCCATCACGGCCGTCATGGCGCCGCCGCCCGCGGCGGCCATCAAGGTGCTGCGGGTTTTCATCAGCGCCAGGCCGGTGGCGAAGTCGAACACCCCGGCCACGTGCAAAGCCACCAGCTCGCCGAGGCTGTGGCCTGCCACCACCTGGGCCGTGCGCACCTGGGCCTTGAGCCCATCAGCCAGCAGGCTTTCGATCACGAACAGGGCCGGCTGGGTGTTGCGGGTGTCGTTGAGGTCGGATGGCTCGCCCTCGGATGACCCGTCTGCCGTGCCCGCGCAGATGGCCAGCAGGTCGCGGCCCAGCAGGGCTGACGCCTGCTCGAAGCGCTGCTGGGCTCCAGGAAGCTCCAGCACGGCCTCAGCCATGCCGATTTTTTGTGAGCCCTGGCCAGGAAACACCCAGGCAATGCCCATGCTGCCGCTCTCCGAGGAAGACGGGTGGAGATTAGGTCTCGGCCACCCGTCGCTCCTTGTCAGGGTTGTGGTCCACCCCAGCGCAGAAGGGCCGCGCCCCAGCTGAGGCCGGCGCCAAAGCCGCTGCTGGCCAGCAGATGGCCCGGCTGCACCCGGCCGTCTTTGACCGCCTCATCCAGCATCAACGGGATCGTGGCGGCTGAGGTGTTGCCGTAGTGGGCCAGGTTGCTGAGCACCTGGTCATGGGGCATGGCGAAGCGGTCGGCCACCGCATCAAGGATGCGCTGGTTGGCCTGGTGCAACAGCAGCCAGTTGAGCTGCTCTGGGGCGGTGCCGGTGGCCTCCAGCAGCTCGCTGAGGATCGCCGGCACTTCGCGCACCGCGAATTTGTAGACCTCCTGCCCGTTCATCTGGATCGGGGCGAAGCCGCCCTGTTGGGCCGTGAGACCGCCGAGCAGGGGGGCATGCCGATCCACCTGGGCCAGGGTGAGGCAGGCATTGCGGCTGCCGTCGGAGCGCATGCGGAAGCCCAGCAGGCCCGTGTCGCTCGCCGCGCAGGCCTCCACGGCCACCGCTGCGGCTCCATCACCGAACAGCACGCAAGTGGTGCGGTCGTCCCAGTCGACCCAGCGGCTCAATTGGTCGGCGCCAATCACCAGGGCCCGTCGCATCGCGCCGCTGCCTAGATATTGACCTGCGGTGATCAGCGCAAACAGAAAGCCGCTGCAGGCAGCGGTGAGATCAAAGGCCACGGCGTTGGTGGCCCCCAGGGCCCCCTGCACCCGCGGCGCCGTGCCGAATAGATCGTCGGGGCTGGAGGTGGCCAGCAGGATCAGGTCGAGATCCTCCGGTGCCCAGCCGGCGTGGTCGAGGGCGGCCTGGGCGGCACGGGTGGCCAGGCAGGTGAGGGATTCGCCAGGGCCGGCGACCCGACGGGCGCCGATGCCGGTGCGGGTGCGGATCCAGTCGTCGTTGGTGTCAACCCGCTCGCTGAGTTGCTGATTGCTGATGCTGGCCGCCGGCACGGCGCTGCCGGAGCCGACCAGGGCCATGCCGCCCAGCCCCGCTGATGTGTTGACTCCGCCGAGCGACACCGGGATCAGCTCACAGTGGAGTCAGTCAACCACAGCTGTACTGAGGGCATGCAGGTTGGCCATCACGCCATGGCTGGCGGCGGAGTGGGCCAGCCGCAGGGCGCTCAGCACCGAGAGGGCCTTGCTGCTGCCATGGCCGATCACGCACACCCCATCCACCCCCAGCAGCAGGGCGCCGCCGTGCTCGGCGTGGTCGAGGCGCTTTTTGATGCGGCGCAGGTTGTTGATCAGAAAGGCGGAGCCCACCTTGCCGCGGCGGCCCCGGGGCAGCTCCTCCTTGATCACATCCAGCAGCACACTCCCCACGCTCTCGAGGAATTTCAGCAGCACGTTGCCGGTGAAGCCGTCGCACACCACCACATCGAAGTTGCCTGAAAGGATGTCGCGGCCTTCGCAGTTGCCGGCGAAGTCAAAGCGCTGCTCCTCCGCCAGCAGGGGGTAGGTGCGCAGGCACAGCTCGTTGCCTTTGCACTCCTCCTCGCCGATGTTCACCAGGCCAATGCGGGGGCGGGCTACCTGCAGCACATCGCGGCTGTAGATGTGACCCAGCAGGGCCCACTGGTGCAGGTAGGCGGGCTTGCAGTCCATGTTGGCGCCCACATCCAGCACCAGCACCTGTTGCTCGGTGTCCTTGGTGGGAAACAGGGCGCCGATGGCCGGGCGATCGATGCTTTTGAGCCGGCCGAGCCGGAAGATTGCCGATGCCATCACGGCGCCGGAGTTGCCGGCGGAGTACACCGCGGTGGCCTGGCCCTGTTTGACCAGGTCCATGGCCATGTTGATGCTGGCGTCGCGCTTTTTGCGCACCACCGTGGCCTCCTCGTCCATGCCCACCGAGGGGCCGCTCGGCACCAGCTGGATCAGGCCTCTCGCCAAGGCCGCATTGAGCTGCTCCTGGAGGCCCATTTCGGCCATGGCGGCGTCCAGCCGGGCTGTTTCCGCCACGAACCGCACCCGCAGGGGCAGCAGCTCCACCGCCCGCAGGCAGCCTTCCAGGATCGGCCCGGGGGCGTAGTCACCGCCCATGCCGTCGACGGCCACCCAGAGGCGGTCGGCGTCGTTGATCGGTTTGTCCTCATCGGGTCCGCCCAACCCCCGCTGCAGGCGCCGCAGCGGATCAAACACCAACGGCTGCAGCACCGTGTTGGCCATGCTGCCCGCCGCGCTGGTGGCTGCTCCGGCTGCTCCGGCCATGCTGCCGGCCATCGTCCCCGCCATGCTCCCGGCGGTGCTGGCGGCAGAGGTGGCGGCGGTGGCGGCGGAGTCCACCAGGCTGGTGACCGCCGCGTTGCGGCGATACCAGATCACCAGCCGGCGGATGGCCCGGCTGGGCTTGGCGCGCTTGTCAGGTTCCTTCGGAGGCAACGGCGTCAACGATGCGTTGGAACAGATAGCCGGTGCCTCGAGCCGTGAGGATCAGCTCGGGGTTGGCCGGATCGTCCTCCAGTTTGGAGCGCAGCCGGGAGATATGGACATCCACGACCCTGGTGTCCACATGGCGCTCAGGGGTGTAGCCCCAGACGTCCTTGAGGATTTCGCCGCGGCTGAAGGGTTCGCCACTGCGGCTCACCAGTAGCTCAAGCAGGCTGAACTCCATGCCGGTGAGCCGGATGCGCTCGTCGCCCCGGTACACCTGGCGTTTGTTGGTGTCGATGCGCAGGTCGCCCACGGCGATCACCCCGGAATTGGGGATGCCGGCCACGGCTTCCTTCTCCACCCGGCGCAGCACGCAGCGGATGCGGGCTTCCAGCTCCTTGGGGCTGAAGGGCTTCACCACGTAGTCGTCGGCGCCGAGCTCCAAACCGGTGATGCGGTCAGCTACATCGCCCAGGGCCGTGAGCATCACGATCGGCACATCCGATTCCTTGCGCAGCTCCTGGCAGACGCCGTAGCCATCGAGCTTCGGCATCATCACGTCGAGCACCACCAGATCGGGCTGGGTCGTCTTGAACAACTCCAGGGCCTCAACGCCATCGCTGGCGGTGACCACCTGGTAGCCGATCATCGACAGCCGGGTTTCCAGAATCCGCCGGATGCTGGCTTCGTCATCGACGACCAAAATGGTCTCTTTGCCGTGGTGGGTTCCGGAGATGGTGGAGGGGGCGGAAGCCGTCATCACTGCAGCCGGGCTGCTACATCAGATAGCCCCTACTGAAAAGGCCAGAGGGGCAAACTTTTCATTCGACGCCACCTTTCTTCACACAGCCCCTTCCGCAGCCCTGCCCGTGGCCAAGCCCAGCTCCGTTTTTGTGTGCACCAGCTGTGGGGCCCAGGCGCGCCAGTTTTTTGGCAAGTGCGCCAGCTGTGGCAGCTGGAACACCCTGGTGGAGCAGAAGGCGGCGCCGGCAGCCGATAGCCGGCGCCGCAGGCCGGTGGCGGAACCGTCGGCGGGGCTGGCGGCCGCCGCCGGTCAGCCGCGGCGCTCCGAGCCGATCCAGGCGGTGGGGGAGCGGCCTTTGCAGCGGCTCAGCAGCGGCTATGGCGAGCTGGATCGGGTGCTAGGCGGCGGGCTGGTGCCCGGGTCCCTGGTGCTGGTGGGCGGCGATCCGGGCATCGGCAAGAGCACCCTGCTGCTCCAGAGCGCCCGCGCCATGGCCGGCCGGGCTTCCGTGCTCTACGTGAGCGCGGAGGAATCGGCCCAGCAGGTGAAGCTGCGCTGGCGCCGGCTGGCCCAGGTTGCCTTGAGCAACGCTGATGCGGGCGGCGAGCCCGAAGCTGGGGCCGATTTTCAGTTGCTCTCGGAAACCGACCTGGAGCTGGTGCTGCAGGAACTGGAGGCCCTGCGGCCGGCGGTGGCGATCATCGACAGCATCCAGGCCCTGCACGACGCCGAACTCGGCAGCGCCCCCGGTTCGGTGTCCCAGGTGCGGGAATGTGCCGCTGCCCTGGCCCGCATCGCCAAGCGCCAGGACACGGCCCTGCTGCTGGTGGGGCACGTGACCAAAGAGGGTGCCCTGGCGGGCCCCAAGGTGCTGGAACACCTGGTGGATGCGGTGCTCACCTTCGAGGGGGACCGCTTCGCCAGCCACCGGCTGCTGCGGGCCGTCAAAAACCGCTTTGGTGCCACCCACGAGCTGGGGGTGTTTGAGATGCGCGATCGGGGCCTGGCGGAGGTGACCAACCCCAGCGAGCTGTTTCTGGGCAGCGACGAGCCCAGTGCCGGCACCGCCACGATCGTGGCCTGCGAGGGCACCCGGCCGCTGGTGGTGGAGCTCCAGGCCCTGGTGAGCACCACCAGCTACGCCAGCCCGCGCCGCAGTGCCACCGGCATCGCCGCCAATCGCCTGCACCAGATCCTGGCGGTGCTGGAGAAGCACCTGGGCCTGCCCCTGTCGCGCTTCGACTGCTACCTGGCGGTGGCCGGTGGCCTGGAGGTGGAGGAGCCGGCGGCGGATCTCGGCGTGGCCGCGGCGGTGGTGGCCAGCTACCGCGACCTCACCCTGCCGCCCGGCACGGTGCTGGTGGGGGAGCTGGGGCTGGGCGGCCAGCTGCGGCCCGTGGGGCAGCTGGAGCTGCGGCTGCAGGAGGCGGCACGGCTGGGCTTCACCCGGGCGGTGGTGCCCAAGGGCTCCGGCCTGGCCAAGGCGGCCGCTGGCCTGGGCCTGCAGCTGCTGGAGGCCGGTGCCGTGGCCGAAGCGCTGGTGGCGGCGCTGGGGGTGAACCCGGCAGATGATCGGGTTTGAACCGGATCAGAAATACACGTCGACGCTGCCGCGACCGCTGGTCTTGAGCCAGTTCTGGGCTTCGATGTAGTTGTTGGGGGCCAGGCGAATCGCCTTACCCCAGAAGTCGGCAGCCTGGTCGAAGCAGCGGTCGGCCTCATCGGCGTCGCCCCGCTCCTCGGCGATCGAGCCCAGGTGGTGGTGGATCACCGCCATGTTGTTGAGGGCCTGGGGCATCTTGCTGTTGAGATCCAGGGCCTGGCCATAGAAGTCGAGCGCCTTGGCGTGCTCGCCGTTGCTGGCGAACACCAGGGCCATGTTGTAGAGGATGAAGGCCTTGTCGTTGGGGTCGTCTTCGAGCTTGAGGGCTTCCTCGTAGTTCTCCAGTGCTTCGGCGTATTCGCCATCGGCCTGGGCGCTCATGCCGTCGCGGTAGTAGGCGAAGGCCTCCTTGGCGCGCCGGTTGGTGGGCAGCACCTTGAGGATCAGGTCAGCCATCACCGTGAAGCTCTTGTCGATGAAGTTGTCGTTGCGTTGGCTGCGGGGCACGGTGACGTCGGTGAGCGGCGTGGATCCCATCCTGGCGGATCTGCCTAACGTGAGCCGATCGTTGCCCCCTTCAGGCCTTGTCCCCGCTCCAGGAGCCACGCCCGCTGGAGCCCCTCCTGCTGGAAATAGAGGGGATGAAGTGCGGCGGCTGCGTCCGTGCCGTCGAACAGCGGCTGCTCGATCAACCCGGCGTGCGCCAGGCCAGCGTCAACCTGCTCACCCGTACGGCCTGGGTTGACCTCGCCTCTGCCGAGGCCGATCAGGCGGCTTTGCTAGCTGCCCTGGCGGGTCTGGGGTTTGAGGCCCGGCTGCGCTCCAGCGATGGCGCGTTGTCGTCGCGGCGGGAGCGGCTGCAGACCCAAACCTGGTGGCAGCACTGGCGCCAGCTGGTGGTAGCCCTGGTGCTGCTGCTGGTTTCAGGGTTGGGCCACCTGCACGGCACCGGGCTGGATGCCCTGTGGATTCATGCCCTGGTTGCCACGTTGGCCTTGGCCGGCCCTGGGCGCCCGATCCTGGTGCGGGGCGTCCAGGCGGCCTTGGCGGGGCTGCCCAGCATGGACACCTTGGTGGGGCTCGGGGTGCTGAGCGCCTATCTGGCCAGCCTGGTGGCCTTTCTCTGGCCCCAGGGAGGTTGGCCCTGCTTCTTCAACGAGCCCGTGATGCTGCTGGGCTTTGTGCTGCTGGGTCGCTTCCTGGAGGAGAGGGCCCGCTTCCGCACGGGCCGCGCCCTCGAAGAGCTGGCCGAGCTGCAACCCGACACCGCCTTGCTGCTGTTGGGCGAGGGACCGCCCCGGCCGGTGCGGGTGGGTGGCCTGCGTCCCGGTGATCGCGTTCAGCTGCTGCCCGGCGATCGCGTGCCGGTGGACGGTGTGGTGCTGGAGGGTGCCTCGGCGGTGGATGTGTCGGGCCTTACCGGCGAACCGCTGCCACTGCAGGCTGTAGCGGGCAGCGAGCTGGCCGCGGGCAGCCTCAATCTGGAGGCCCCGCTGGTGCTGGAGGTGCGCCGCCGCGGGGCCGACAGCGCCATCGCCCGCATCATCCACCTGGTGGAGCGGGCCCAGGCCCGCAAGGCGCCGATCCAGGGGTTGGCCGACCGGGTGGCGGGCCGCTTCACCCTGGTGGTGCTGGCCTTGGCCGTCGCCACCTTGCTGTTTTGGTGGCTGCTGGGCACCCAGCTGTGGCCCCAGGTGCTCAGCCCAGCCCACGCGTCCGGCGTGATGGGCGGGCACCCTGGCAGCCATGGGGTGCTGGGGGCCGGTGCTGACACCCCGTTTGCCCTGGCCCTGCAGCTGGCGATTGCCGTGCTGGTGGTGGCCTGTCCCTGTGCCCTCGGGCTGGCCACTCCCGTGGCGATCACGGTGGCCACCGGTCGCGCCGCCCGCGCCGGCCTGCTGTTTCGAGGCGGCGATGCGATTGAAATTGCGGCTGGAATCGAAGCCCTGCTGTTTGACAAAACCGGCACCCTCACCGTGGGGCGGCCGTTGGTGGCGGCGGTGGAACCCCTGGGGGATCTGCCCCCTGATCGCTTGGTGCAGCTGGCTGCCAGCCTGGAGGCCGGCAGCCGCCATCCTTTTGGATTTGCCCTGCTGCAGGAGGCCCAGCGGCGCGGTCTGGAGCTGCTGGAGGTGGTGGGGGGCCACAGCGTGGCTGGCCAGGGCGTCAGCGGCTGCATCGCCGACCACAGCTTGCGGGTGGGGCGGTTGGCCTGGGTGGACCCCTCCCCCACGCCGGAGTTGCTGGCCCGGCAGGCGCTGCTGGAGTGCCACGGCGCCAGCGTGCTGGCGGTGGCCGATCAGCACGGCCTGCTGGGGTTGGTGGCGGTGGACGACCAGCCCCGCCCCGATGCCGCTTCGGTGCTGGAGGCCTTGCGGGGCCTTGGGTTGCATCTGGGTCTGTTGAGTGGCGATCGGCGGGAGCCGGTGCAGCAGCTCGGAGCCCGGCTGGGGTTGGCGTCGGCGGAGCTGGCCTGGGAGCTGCGGCCCGAACAGAAGCTGGAGCGGATCCTGCAGCACCCGGCCCGCGGCGCCCTGGCGATGGTGGGCGATGGCATCAACGACGCCCCTGCTCTGGCGGCGGCGGATCTGGGCATCGCCGTGGGCACCGGCACCCAGATCGCTCAGGACACGGCGGATCTGGTGGTGATGGGCGATCGCCTGGAGGGCATTGTGCGGGCCTTGCTCTTGGCCCGGCGCGCGATGGCCAAAGTGCGCCAAAACCTCGCCTGGGCCTTCGGCTACAACCTGATCGTGTTGCCCCTGGCAGCCGGCGTGCTGCTGCCCGGATTCGGGGTGCTGCTCACCCCGCCGCTGGCGGCCCTGCTGATGGCCTTGAGCTCGATCACGGTGGTGGTCAACGCCCTGCTGCTGCAGGATGGGTTCCCTGATTCCCGTTGATCTCCAGGTGGCAGAACCGGCAGTGGCTCCCCGCGGTCGGTTCGTGGTGCTTGAGGGCATCGACGGCTGCGGCAAAACCACCCAGTTGGAAGCCCTGCGCACCTGGTTGCCCAGCAGTGGCCTGCTGGCGCCGGGTGCCCAGCTGATCGTCACCCGGGAGCCGGGCGGCACAGCCCTGGGCTCCGCCCTGCGGCAGCTGCTGCTGCATCCGCCCGGGGAGGCGGCGCCGGAGCCGATGGCCGAGCTGCTGCTCTATGCCGCCGACCGGGCCCAGCATCTGGAGCAGGTGATCCGCCCGGCCCTGGCGGTGGGTCACTGGGTGCTGAGCGATCGCTTCAGCGGCTCCACGGCCGCCTACCAGGGCTATGGCCGCGGCCTCGACCTGCCCACCATCGCCCAGTTGGAGCAGTTGGCCACCGGTGGTCTGGCGCCGGATCTCACCCTGTGGCTGGAGCTGCCCCTGGCCGAATCGCTGCGCCGCCGGGGAGCCCGCTCCGCCGACCGCATCGAGGCCAGTGGGGAAGCCTTTCTGCAGCGGGTGGCGGATGGCTTTGCGGCCCTGGCCCGCGAGCGTGGTTGGCGGCGCGTTGATGCCACCCAGTTGCCCGATCAGGTGGCGGCGTCCTGCCGCAGCCTGTTGGCCGGCTTGGCGGCTGGCACGGTTTCGTGACGGCGCTGTTTGAGGATCTGCTGGGTCAGCCGCGGGCCGTGGCCCTGCTGGAGGCCTCCCTGGCCCAAGGTCGCTTGGCGCCGGCCTACCTGTTTGCCGGCCCGGATGGCGTGGGCCGCCGGCTGGCGGCGCTGCGCTTTCTTGAGGGAGTGTTGGCGGGGCCGATGGGCGATGCCGGCATCCGGCGGCGGCTGCAGGAGGGCAACCATCCCGACCTGCTCTGGGTCGAGCCCACTTACCAAGACAAAGGCCAGTTGGTGCCCGCCTCCAAGGCCGAGGAGCTGGGGCTGGCGCGGCGGGCGGCACCCCAGCTGCGGCTCGACCAGATCCGCGAGGTCTCGCGGTTTCTTTCCCGCCGGGCCGTGGAGGCCAAGGGGTGTCTGGTGGTGCTGGAGGGGGCTGAGGCGATGGCGGAAGGAGCGGCCAATGCCCTGCTCAAAACCCTCGAGGAGCCCGGTGACGGCTTGGTTCTGCTGATCGCGGCGGCTCCGGATCAGCTGCTCAGCACGATCCGCTCCCGCTGCCAGCAGATTCCCTTCACCCGGCTCAGCTCCGAGCAGCTGGAGGTGGTGCTGGAGCGGTGTGGTCAGCCTGCCGCCAGCCACGACCCACCGGAGCTTCTGGAGCTGGCGGCGGGCTCGCCGGGGGCGTTGCTGCGCTGCCGCCAGAGCTGGGCCGCCCTGCCGGAGGGGCTGGTCGAGCGGCTCCTGGATCTGGCCAAGGCCGCGGATCCTGTGCAGGCCCTGGCGCTGGCCCGGGATCTGGCCGAGGCCCTGGATGGGGAGCAGCAGCTGTGGTTGCTCAACTGGTGGCAGTTGGCCCTCTGGCGCCGCCAGGCCCCGGTGGCCCAGCTGCAGCGCCTCGAGCGCCTGCGTAGCCAGCTGCGGGCCTACGTGCAGCCTCGGCTTGCCTGGGAAGTGGCCCTGCTGGAGCTGGCCGGCCTCTGAGTTCTTGGCAGGCTCAGTTCAACTGGCCTGGGCGAGTTGGTCGTCGCTGGGCAGTTCCAGGCAGTAGCCGGCGCCGTACACCGTCTTGATGAAGCGGGGCTTGCGCGGATCGGGTTCCAGCTTGGTGCGCAAGTGGCGCACATGCACCCGGATCGTCTCGATGTCGTCGTCGGGTTCGTAGCCCCACACCTCCTTGAGGATCAGCGAGGGCGCAACGGTTTGGCCGTGGCGCTGCAGCAGGCAGTGCAGCAGCTCAAATTCCAGGTGGGTGAGCCGCACTGCCACATCAAACCAGATGGCTTCAAACCGCTCTGGCACCAGGGTGAGACAGCCGTAGCTGAGGATTTCGTTGTGCTTGGCGGAGAGGGGGGCATGGTCGCTGCGGCGCAGCAGCGCCTTGACCCGCACCATCAGCTCTTCGAGGTCAAACGGTTTGGCCAGGTAGTCGTCGGCACCGGAGTTGAAGCCGCTCACTTTGTCTTTGATGCTGCCCAGGGCGGTGAGCATCAGGATTGGAATCTTGGCGGTGCGCTCATCCCGCCGCAACCGCTGGCAGAGGGTGAGCCCGTCCACTTTGGGCAGCATCAGATCCAGCAGGATCAGATCGGGGCTGTACTGCAGGGCCAGGGCCTGCCCCTTGATGCCGTCATCGGCCCGCTGCACGTCGAAGCCGCCATGCTCGAGGTGGCCTGCCACCAGCTCGCGCATGTCGCTGTCGTCTTCGATCAGCAGGATGCAGGGCTTCATGGGATTAGGCGGGGAGCGGCGGGGAGTGAATCAATCGCTACCGCTGCAGCGAAGTTGCAGGCATTTTCTACGGTTTTGCTGCCTGGGCGAGGGGCCCGTTGCGTGTGGGGCGCCGTGGATTCGGCGCTGGTGGGGGCGAGGGCCCATGGCGAAGGGCCTTCAGGGCGCGACTGGCCAGGGTTTGCCGCGTCCCGGGGGGCGAGCCAAGTCAGTAGATCTTTAGGATTTCTTCGCAGTTCTTTGTTGTAGCAGGCGGGCGCTTTGGTCAGTTTCCCAGCCCCTGGCGCTGTGGCGACCATAAAAAAACCGCAACCCGTGGGCTGCGGTTGATTGAAAAAGCTCCCCGGGCGGGATTCGAACCTGCGACCAATCGATTAACAGTCGATCGCTCTACCGCTGAGCTACCGAGGAATGCGCCGATCGAAACCGGTTTGAAGAACTTACCCCTCAGGCCTGCCGGCCTGCAAGGGGTCCAGCTGCTGGGCCAGCACGGGGCCGTCCTGCCAGCGCCCGACGGCCCCGTGCTCCATCAACGCGGCCCCGTCACAACGCTGCAGCTCCTCGAGCCGATGGGTGATCCACAGGGCCGTGAGTGGGGCATCGGCGTGGTGGGTGAGCTGCCAGAGCAGCTGCAACACCTCGTGCTGGCTGTCGGGATCGAGCAGGGCGGTCGGCTCATCAAGCAGCACCAGGTCGGCGGCACTGGCCAGGGCGCCGGCGATGGCCAGGCGTTGTTTCTGGCCGCCGCTGAGGGTGTGGATCGGCCGCTCTGCAAACCCATGGAGGCTGACCTGGTCAAGGGCCTGTTCCACCCTTTGGTGCCGTTCCGCGTCGCTGAGGTCGGCCGGCAGGCCCAATTGCAGGTCGCTGGCGCAGCTCGGCAGCAGCAATTGGTGATCGGGGTTCTGGAACACCAGGGCGGCCTTGCCGGGGGCGTGGATGCGGCCGCTGCGGGGCTCAAGCAGCCCTGCGATCAGGCGCAGCAGGGTGCTTTTGCCGCTGCCGTTGCTGCCCACCAGCATCCACAGCCCCGGCCGTGGGATCTGCAACGTGCAGTGGCGCAGCGCCGGGCGACCGTTGGGCCAGGCGAAGCTGAGTCGCTCCACCGTCAGGGGAGGAGTCATGGCGGGAGTGGCTCCAAAGCGCTCGGCCCGGTTTCAGCCCTCGAAGCTGAAGCCGGGGCGCTTGCCGCCGCTGCCCACCGCCGACTTTTCATACAGCTGCACGGCCACCACTTCGCTGGTGAGCAGGCTGATCCGCTTGTCCTCCTCCTTCTCGCAGGTCAACTCGAGTAGGCGCGGTCCGGTGCCCTCCAGCGCCTGGCGCACTTGGCCATAGAGGGCCTGGGCGTCGGCCAGCTCTTTGCGCTGCACGGCAACGGGCATTGGGCTGAGCTTGAGGGAGAGCTCGACGACGTACATGAAACCGGAATGGACTCGCCCCACTGTGGCGAATCGGGCCTCGCTTGGCGTTAGCGCGTCGCCAGGCACTGGAGCGCTAAGTAGATGTGCTCAGCTTCGGGCGGGCACGCGCGGTTCGGGGGCCAAGACCCGTAAAGTTCCGTTGTAACGCTTCATGAAGCCGCTCTCATGACGATCGCTTTAGGGCGCGCGCCGCAGCGGGGATGGTTCGACGTCCTCGATGACTGGCTCAAGCGCGACCGCTTCGTATTTGTGGGTTGGTCGGGTCTGCTCCTGTTCCCCACCGCCTACCTGGCGCTGGGTGGCTGGCTGACCGGC